>JAEKKP010000006.1 GCA_019510315.1 Propionibacteriales bacterium | reverse complement strand
GAGCTCGTCGACACCTTGTGAGCGCAGCTGGCTCCACAGCTCGTCGTCGGTGAAGTTCTCCTTCCGCAGGTTCTCGCGGACCAGCCGCCCCGACCGCACGAGGTACACGCCCTTCGGGTGCACGAACCGCTGGATCACCGGCACCCGGTAGCCGAGCCAGTCCAGCGAGTACGCCCAGCCCACGATCACCAGGATCAGCAGGAGTCCGTCGGGCACCGAGGTGTAGTTGCCGGCCATGGCGTTCTGCGCTGCGTCGGCGATCAGCACGATCACCAGCAGGTCGGTGAACGCGACTCCGCCGCGTTGCCGCTTCAGCACCACGCGAAGCAAGGCGAACAGCGCGAGGTAGACGAGCGTCCCCCGGATGAAGATCTCCAGGATCGACGTGTCGGGCACGAGCATGTCGTGCCAGTCGACCTTCGTCAGCCAGTCCACTGCGTGCCTCCGTCGCGGCGGCGTCCGCCGTACCCCGTCCCCTACCCGCGCGGGGGCGTCTCATCCGCGGCGGTCGCGTGAGCCGTGGACAATGAGTGCGTGCTGCTCCCACCGAAGGTCGCTGCCGGTGTCGCAGACGGCACGGTGACCCTCGCGTTCCGTCGCTGGCGCCAGCAGGACGTCAGGCCCGGCGCGACCTTCCGCAGCTCGGCCGGCGTGATCCGGGTCGGCGAGGTCGCCGTCATCGACCCGGAGGCGATCACCGACGCCGATGCGATCCGCGCCGGGCACGCCGATGCGGCGGCAGTCCGGCGCCGTCTCGCCGGTGACGAGAGCTGGTCGACGTACCGGATCGAGCTGAGCTGGGCGGGCGAGGACCCGCGCATCGCGCTGCGAGAGGACGACGACCTCGGGAAGGACGAGATCGCGGCGATCGACGCGCGTCTCGAGCGTCTCGACCGGGCGAGCAGCCACGGGGCCTGGACGATGCAGACCCTCGACCTCATCCGGCGTCACCCGCACACGCGCGCACCGGACCTCGCGGCAGAGGTCGGACGCGAACGAGACCCGTTCAAGATCGACGTGCGCAAGCTGAAGAACCTCGGGCTGACGATCAGCCACTCGGTCGGCTACGAGCTGTCCCCTCGCGGTCGCGCGTACCTTGCCCGGACGTCCCGACGCTGATGCCCTCCTGGGCCTTTACTTACTGCCAACTCAACGGAACCGGGCGCGGACCTCGTCCTCGGTGAGGCCGTAGTCCTCGAGGCGGTAGGTGTGCGACGGGCGGGCGGCGCCCTGCTTCGACTCCTGGTCGATGGCGGTGATCGCGGCTTCGGTCTCGGGCGTCCAGTCCAGGCCGAACTGCTCGTAGATGCCACGTGTCACGCCGAGGGGGTCCTTGACCAGGTCGGCGAAGGCAACGTCGGCGAACTGGGCCTGGTCGTACGCCGGCCGGGCGGCGTGGAAGGCGTGGTAGGCCCGCGACCACAGGTCGAGCTGCGTCCGCCCGATGGTCTCGCCGACGAAGGTCGTGGAGTGACCGGCCGTCGTCTCCGCGGACAACGAGCACGACGACGCGATGCAGGTGACCGGGTCGCGGTGCGTGTAGACGATCAGCGCGTCCGGGTAGACGGCCATCAGTGCATCCAGCGCGGTCATGTGCGACGGGTTCTTCAAGACCCAGCGCTTCTCGGGGTCGTTGAGCCCGATCAGCTGGAGGTTCGCCTTGTGCCGCGCGTAGGCGTCGGTCCAGTCCTGGCCCGCCAGCCACTCGGTGTAGCGCGGCACGTTGGCCAGCGACTCGTAGGAGTTCGACTTGCCGGTCTGGCGGAGCAGTCGCCAGCACTCCTCGACGGACGTCGCATCCATGTAGTGGATGCCGAGGTACTCCGGCTGTGCGACGTGGTGCGCCGAGAAGGCCTGCTGCATCGCGGTGAAGATCGGGTCGGACTCCCAGGTGTCGCGCGGTGGCCGGGGCTGCGGGAACTGCGTGATCCACATCTCCAGCCCCTGCGCCATCGGGTCGGCGTGCAGCAGCCGGTGCAGCGCGGTCGTGCCCGTCCTGGGCAGGCCCATCACGAAGATCGGTCGCTCGATCGGTACGTCGGCGTGCTCGGGCCGCTGGTTGAACTGCGCCTGGGTGAGCAGCCGGCCGACGAGCGCACTCTTCACCTCGGAGCGCTGGAAGTAGTTGCCCTTGCCGGTCAGTCCGGCCTCGGCGGAGTTGAGATCCTCGACCAGGATGCGCAGGCCCTCTTCGTGCGCGGTCCCGCCCAGGTCTGTCATGCCGGTCGTGCGCTCGGCGGCGGCGACGATGTCCTCATAGCTGCCGACGTCGTCGCGCTCGCGCTCCATCACGTTGATCTCGGTGGTCGAGCCTGTCGAGACCCCGTCAGTTGTCATGGAACTCTCCACAGTCGACGTTGAGCATCGTGCCGGTCACGCACGACGCCAGGTCGCTGGCGTAGAACAGCGCCGCGCGCGCGACCTCGTCCGGCGTCGCGAGCCGCTTGAGGTCGGTCGGCTCGGCCTTCTGGCGGTAGATCTCCTCGTGCGTCGTACCGGCTTCGGCCGCGAGGTAGTCGAAGTAGGCCTTGTTGACGTCCTCGTAGATGTACGACGGCGCGATGCTGTTGACCCGGATGCCGCGCGGGCCGAGCTCGGTCGCGAGCGAGGACGACAGGTGCTTCAGTGCGCCCTTCGACAGCTTGTAGCCGGAGTACTCCGGCTGCGACTGGTAGACCACGCAGGAGTTGACCATGATGATCGACCCCTTCGTCTCCGCGAGCGCGTCGGCGAAGAGCGCAGAGAGTCGCAGCGGCGCGAAGACGTTGGTCTCCTGCGCGGCCCGGAGGTCCTCGAGCTTGAGCGTCGTGAGCGGGTCCATCGGCGGGATGCCGAACGCGTTGTTGATGAGGCAGTCGACCTTGCCGAACTCGGCGAGCGCGGCGTCGACGAGGCGCTGACGGGCGTCCTCGTCGTTGATGTCGGTCGGTACGACGAGCGCGCGCCGCCCGTACGAGCGCACCGTCTCGGCCATCTTCTCCAGCCGCCGCTCGGTGCGGCTGACCAGCACGAGGTCGGCGCCCAGCTTGGCGGCCTCCTCGCCGAACGCGCGGCCGAGGCCGGGACCGACGCCGGAGAGCACGATCACCTTGTCCTGCAGGAGGGCGGGTACGGAACCTGTCACGATCAACTGATCATCCTTCGGGCGATGCCGACCTGGCGGGCGGCGATGCGGGCGGTGTACTCCTCCGGGGTGACCCGGTTGTCCTCGGCGTACGGCAGGTGCGCGGATACGTCGCCGAACGCGACGACCTCCACGCTCGGGCCGTCGTCGGCGGTCAGGTCGCGTGCGAGCCGCTGCCAGCGCAGCATCATCACGCCCTGCGGGTGTCCGCAGGTCTCGAGCCAGTTCGCGATACCGGGGTTGCGCTCGCTGATGACGTAGCGGAGCTTCCCGTCGGGGTCGGCCTGCGACTGCGCCCGCGTCAGCGAGGTCTGGTGGTGCTCGTAGTCGGTGGAGATGTACCAGCGCGAGCCGATCTGGATCGCCTGGTACGGCGCCGCATCGCAGACCGGCACGGTCACCACCATCGCCTCGTCGGGGCCGAGGTCGTAGTGGCCGAGCGAGGAGAACTGGCTGGCGAGACCGCCCGGCGTCGAGGTCGGCACGGTCAGCGTGTTCACCGGCTCCTTGTAGGTGAACCACTGCGGGAACGCGAACCAGGTGTTGATCCGGCCGACGAGCATCTTCGCGGCCACGCCGTACCTCTTCGCGACCCGCTCGGGTGTGGCCGCGGGCCGCGGTTTCCCGGCAGTGTCCAGCCGCTGGATGCGCAGCCGGCCCCGCTCCTCGGTGCTCCAGTCGTCGTAGACCTCGCGCACGATCAGCGTCGCGCCCTTGCCGAAGCCGAGCTCGGGCCCGAACCGCCACTCGAAGGAGCCATCGTCCGCGACGTCGAGCTCACGGTCGTCGAACGCCGCGACCGTGTTGGGCGACCCCTCGGCGGAGTAGGTGCCGTCCATGATCTGGAAGGACAGGTCCGTGGTCGTGCCGCGGACGCCGGAGACGAGGTACGACGCGCCGGCGTCGAGATAGGCGTTGAAGTAGACGGCGTCGGGGTTGTCGAGCCCCTGGCGCGCGTACTGGTGCGTCGGGTTGATCAGCACCGGGTGCTCGAGGTCGTAGTCGAAGGCCATCTGCAGCGACGAGCGGATGCTGCCGGCGAGGTAGTCGTAGCCCTCGGCGAGGTCCTGCTCGGAGATCTCGAACGGCGGGTGGGCGATGAGCTTCTCCGCCTCGCGGATCGCCTCTGCGAACGCCTCGACCTCCGGGGTCACAGCGCGACCTTGCTGATGATGCTCTCGGCGTACTTCTCGAGGTGGGCGACCTTGGCGTCCAGCGGCTCGGTGTCGGGACCCTTGATGTAGGGCACCCGGAAGCCGACGATGCAGTCGGTCACGCCCTTGTCCTCCAGCCGCTTGACGCCGTCGAGGTCGTAGGCGTCGTAGGAGATCACGTGCACCTCGAAGTCGTCGCGGTCGTCGCCCTCGGCCTTGCGGATCTCCGCGAGCCGGGCCAGCATCCGGTCGAGCTCGTCGGGGTCGCCGCCGGCGTGCATCCACCCGTCGCCCTTGAGCACCGCCCGCCGCAGCGCCGCCTCGGAGTGCCCGCCGACGAGCAGCGGGATCTTCTCGCTCGGAGCCGGTGTCTGCTTCAGGGGCGGGAACGAGACGAACTCGCCCTCGTAGCCGAAGAACTCGCCGGACGTGAGCCCGCGCAGGACGTCCATGCACTCGTCCATCCGCTTCCCGCGCTGGCTCCACGGCACGCCGAGCGCCTCGAAGTCCTCCGGCCACGGCGAGAGCCCGACGCCCAGGCCGAGCCGGTTGTTCGACAGGAACGCGAGCGACGACGCCTGCTTCGCCACGAGGACCGGCGGCCGGATCGGCAGCTTCAGCACGAACGGCGTCAACCGCAGCGTCGTGGTCACCGCGAAGAGGTGCGCGCAGAGCACCATCGTCTCGACGAACTCCTTGTCCTCGAGGAACTCCCGGTCGCCGGTGTCGGTGTAGGGATAGGAGTCCGCGACGGTCATCGACGTGTAGCCCGCCGCCTCGGCGGCCTGCGCGAGCGGCGCGTAGTACTCGGCCTTGGTCATCGCCTCGGCATAGGAGAACCTCATGCGCAAAATATAGAACCTGTTTCAGTTTTGTGCCAGAGTGAGCCCCATGGAGCTCCAGGAATTGGCCGATCGCCAGGAGATCGTCGACGTCATCACCCGCTACACCCGGGCGATCGACACCCGCAGCTGGGACGAGCTGGACGCGGTGTTCACCGACGACGCGGTCCTCGACTACTCGTCGGTCGGCGGCCCGGTCGACTCGCTCGCCGTCGCCAAGCCGTGGGTGGCGCAGGGCCTCGGCGGCTTCCTGCGCTACCAGCACGTGATCGGTCAGGTGGCGATCGACCTGGACGGCGACACGGCCCGCGCGACGGCGTACTTCACGAACCCGATGGTGGCGCAGAACCCCGACGGCACCGAGAACCTCGTCGAGGTCGG
>JAEKKP010000005.1 GCA_019510315.1 Propionibacteriales bacterium | reverse complement strand
GTCGTCGGCGGCAGGATCACGTCTGCGTGCCTGGTCGTCTCGTTGAGGTAGATGTCCACGGCGGCCATGAAGTCGAGCTTGTCGAAGGCCTCGCCGAGCCGCCTGCCGTCGGGCGTCGACAGGACCGGGTTGCCGGCGATCGTGAGCACGGCGCGGATCTGGCCCTCGCCCGGCGTCTCGATCTCCTCGGCGAAGACGCTGACCGGCAGCTCGCCGCCGTACTCGGGCGCGTTGCGGACCCGGCTGCGGTACTTGTCGTAGTGCCCCCGCCCGACCAGACCGCGCTTGACGAAGTCGACCGCCGGCTCGGGGAAGAGCATGCCGCCCTCGCGGTCCAGGTTGCCGGAGAGGATGTTGAGGCAGTTGAGCGCCCACTGGCAGACCGACCCGAACCCCTGCGTGGACAGGCCGATCCGCCCGTACGCCGCGGCGCCGTCGGCTCCGGCGTACTCATGGGTGATCCGGCGGATGTCCGCGGCGCTCACGCCGCTGACCGACTCGGCGTGCTCGGGGGTGAAGTCCGCGACCAGCTCACGGACCCGCTCGACGTCGTCGACGTAGGCGGCCGGTCGGGTCAGCCCGTCGGCGAAGAGGACGTGGATCATCGCCAGCAGCACGACGGCGTCGGTGCCCGGGCGCACGAAGAGGTGCTCGTCGGCCACCTTCGCGGTCTCCGTGCGGCGCGGGTCGAGGACGACCATCTT
Organism: Propionibacteriales bacterium; assembly: GCA_019510315.1. GTDB lineage: Bacteria > Actinomycetota > Actinomycetes > Propionibacteriales > Nocardioidaceae > Marmoricola. The sequence goes on along the minus strand of JAEKKP010000005.1, from coordinate 3,346 downwards.
GCCGCCGCGCCTCTTCAGCTCGCGGAGCCGCTGGGGGAAGTCCGGCACGGTCATCAACGAGCCGTTGGAGGCCATCGGGTTGGCCCCGAGGACGAGGAAGTACGACGTCCGGTCGATGTCGGTGATCGGGATCATCAGCTGGTGTCCGAACATCTCCGACGCCACGAACTGGTGGGGGATCTGGTCGACCGACGAGGCGCTGAACCGGTTGCGCGTGCGGAACGCCTTGACCAGCCGCACGCCGTGGGTGGCGGCGCCGAGCGAGTGCGCGTTGGGGTTGCCGAGGTAGACGCCGAGCGCGTCCTTGCCGTGGGTGTTGATCGCCTTCGCGATGTTGTCGGCGACCAGGTCGAGGGCGTCGTCCCAGGTGGTCTCGACCCACTCGCCGTCGACCTTCTTGATCGGTGTGCGCAGCCGGTCGGGGTCGGCGTGGATGTCGGCCAGCGCCACGCCCTTGGGGCAGATGTGCCCGCGCGAGAGCGGGTCGGCGTCGTTGCCCCGGATCCCCGTCACCCGGTCGCCGGTCGGCCCGGGCTCGATCGTCAGCTCGACCCCGCAGATCGCCTCGCAGAGGTTGCACACGCCCAACGTTGTGGTGCCCAGCGTCGTCGTCATGGGCCCGATCGTTCCATGCGGTCCCGACACGCCGGTGTGTCGTGCGTAGTACTGCGCATTCCGTAGTACCGTGCACCGCATGGACACCACCCAGCTCCTCAAGGGAGTGCTCGACCTCGCCGTGCTGGCGGTCGTCGACGGCGAGGACGGCTACGGCTACGACATCGTCCGCCGGCTCCGCGACGGCGGCCTCTCCGAGGTCGGCGACGCATCGGTCTACGGCACCCTCCGGCGGCTGTACGCCGCCGGGGCGCTGACCTCCTACGTGGTGCCGTCCGAGTCCGGGCCGCACCGGAAGTACTACGGCATCACTCCGATCGGCCGGTCGCAGCTCAAGCAGCAGCGTGACGACTGGGCGGTCTTCGCGAGCACGGTCACCGGCCTGCTGAAGGGCACACGAGAGGGAGTCACCGCATGAACACCATCGCTGATCAGGGCACGATCGCCCCCGAGGTGCAGGACTTCCTCGCCGCGGTGCGGGCCCAGCTCGCCGACCTCGACCCCGAGGAGCAGCGCGAGATCCTCGACGGCCTCGAGGCCGACCTCGCCGACCTGGTGGCCGAACGCGGCGGAGAAGCGCTCGGCGACCCTGTGGCCTATGCCCGTGAGCTCCGCACGGCGGCGGGGTTGGAGCCTGTGATGGGCCGGCCCGTGCAGCGGACGAGCGTGTCCGCCGGGGTGCAGTCGTTCCTCGACGACGCGCACGCACTGTTCGACCGGTCGACGATGGCGATGCCGGGCGACGCCTCCGGGCTGCTGGAGGCCCTCCAGCCGGCCTGGTGGGTGTTGCGCGCGTGGGTTGCCGTCGAGGTCGCGGCGTACTTCCTCGGCGAGTGGTCCCTGCAGGTGATCCCGGGGACCAACGTTGTCGGGGCGATCGCACTTGCGGCCGCGGTGGTGCTCAGCGTGCAGCTCGGCCGCGGCCGGCTCTGGCCCGGTGCGCGGTGGCGGACGGCGGCCGGGTGGCGGCTCCTGCTGCTCAGCCTGAACGTGTTCGCGGTCGTCATGGTGCCGGTCGTGCTCCAGGGTCTGCAGCACGGCCGCGACCAGGCGCAGGCCTACGCGCAACCATCTGCGGCCAGTGCCACTGGCCTCCAGCTCAACGGCAGGCCGGTCCGCAACATCTATCCGTACGACGCCCAGGGCAACCCCCTCACGGGGATCCAGCTCCTCGATCGCCGGGGTCGGCCGCTGGTCGTGGACAACGGCCTCGACGTCCAGGAGGAGTCGAGCATGCGACTGCTCCCGTGGCTCAACGGCCGGATCGGGCAGCTCAACGTGTTCCCCCTGCCGGAGCAGGCGCTCGACCCCTCGACCGGTCAGGCCGTGGACGACGGGAGCATGCAGCTCCCGCCGGTCAACCACCTCCCGCCGGTCTCGTTGGCAGGGGTCACGCCCAGCGTCCTGCAGGCGGTTGGTGCTGTCACGGCGGAGAACTGAACGTGGAGCATTGAGGCCTCGGGGTGGCCTGAACCCTCCACAGTCGCCGAACGGCGGCGTGGCGTGCACAGGATCGGCCCCGCCCACGCACCGTCGAGCGCGTGTCGGTCGAGTATCGCGGCGTGGATCTGTCCGATCTCCGATCGCTGTGTCGCGACCAGTCCGGCGTCGTAGCACGCCGCCAGATTCTCGCGCTGAATGGCGCACCCCACGACATCCGACGAATGCTCCGGCGTCGCGACCTGACCGCGGTGCACAAGGGCGTCTTCGTCGATCACACGGGTGGCTTGACCTGGCTGCAGCGAGCGTGGGCGGCAATCCTTGCGACGGCTGAGTTCGAGGAGGGCAGCGTCGAGCCGAAGGGCTCAGGTCTCTCGCACGACTCGGCGATCCAGATCGCCGAGAGCACCGGAGGGGCTGACCGTGGACGGATGCCTATCCATGTCTTGGTCGACGCAGGCAGGCGGATACACGCCCCGGCCGGGGTGGTCGTCCACCGGTCTCGCCACTTCGGTGACCAGATGGTGACCACGGTGCGCCCTCCTCGCGTGAGGTACGAGCACGCCCTTCTCGATGTCGCGAGCAACGCCTCGGATCCAATGGAGTCACTCGCGCTCCTCTCAAGAGCGGTTGGAGACCGGCGGACCACGGCGCAACGCCTTCTCGCTGTTTCCCACACGCGGAACCGGCTGCCCCGACGCGCCTGGATCGAAGCCGTGCTCGAGGACGTCGCTGCCGGCACCTGCTCGGTACTCGAGCACGGATACCTTGCGCGCGTCGTCGTGCCGCACGGGCTGCCTTTGCCACGTCGGCAGCGTCGCGAGACCTCGCCGATCGGCGTGGTCTACCGAGACGCCGTCTACCGAAACGTTCTCGTCGAGCTCGACGGCCGGCTGTTCCACGGTGACGTAGGCCGTCGCGATGCCGATCTCGACCGGGACCTGTTCGCCGCAGTCGCCGGCTCGACGACGATCCGGCTCGGGTGGGGGCAGGTGTTCCGGAGCCCGTGCCGCACCGCGTGGGCGTTGGGGGCGATCGTGTCGATGGAGGGTGGCCGGCCCGGGCCTCACCCCTGTGGACCGAGCTGTCCCGTCGGTCGGCCCCTGAGCGCGGAGGATCGAGGTCATCAGGTGGCCTGAACCCTCCACGATGGCGCGATTTCTGCTCCGCCACGCCCGCTGATAGCCTTGGGTGTTGCCGTCGAACGGCCGCGGATCAAGAGTGCCCGGGTGGATGTGCCCCGGCGCGCCGCGCAGCGAACATGGAAGGGAGCTCACGTGTCCATCGGTAC
>JAEKKP010000004.1 GCA_019510315.1 Propionibacteriales bacterium | reverse complement strand
AGGCTCAACCACCAACCTTGTAGCCGGCCCACGCCGTGAGCAGGCAGCCCGCCACCGTGCCGACCGCGTAGGCGATCCCCGGCCAGCCACCGCGGTTCACGGCCTGCACCGTCACCGCCGAGTACGTCGTGAACGCGCCGCAGAACCCTGTGCCGACCAGCGCCAGGGGCCGGCCGTCGACGCCGTGCCCGACGAGCCAGCCGAGCAGGGCCGACCCGAGCAGGTTCACCAGGAGCGTGCCCCAGTGCACGGTGTGCTCGCCGCGCACGCGATCCAGGTGGTGGCCGGCGAGCAGGCGCAGCGGCGCACCGACCGCCGCACCGAGCGCGACCAGCAGCCCGTTCACTCGTCGGCCTCCTCGAGCTCGAGCAGCGCCCGGTCGGCCGGCGTCGACCAGCGGTCCACCAGCCAGACCGCCGCGAGTGCAGCCAGCAGCGTGCCGCCGGCGTACACGAGCGCCGTGCCGGTGTGGTCGTGGTCGAGGAGGACGACGGTCTGCTCGCTGGCCGCCGACATCGTGGTGAAGCCGCCGAGCACGCCGGTGCCGAGGAAGACCGCGAGCCACGGCGTACGGCGCACGACCGCGATCGCGGGCAGCGCGGCGAGCAGGGCGCTCCCCGTCACGTTGATCCAGAACACCGTCGCCGGGAACCCGTCGCCGACCGGGAACCGCTCCCCGAGCCCCCAGCGCGCGAGCGCGCCGACGACCCCTCCGGCGGACGCCGCGAGCAGCGCCACCCGCACGTGCGGTGGGGTCACGAGACCTCGCGACGCTTCGGCAGGATCAGCCGCAGCGGGCCGTCCCATCGGATCGGCTCCTCACCGGCCTCCTGCCGGGAGAACTCGCCGAGGTACCACTGCTCGAAGTCCAGTACGTCGTCCGGGGGCCGCACCGACAGCAGCACGCTGCCGCTGAGCTGGTCGTAGACCGCCAGGAGCAGCCCGGACAATCGCTCCATCGTCTCCGGGGCGGTGGGTGGGACCAGGTAGTGCAGGTCGACCGATGCCAGGCCATCGGTGATCGCCTGGTCGAGCTCCTCGACGCCGGCGACCTGGCGGCGCTCGTACTCGACCTGGAGGAAGGTCTCGGAGAACTCGACGGCGAGCGGGTACCTCTCCCCGTCGGTGATGGCGAGCAGCCGCAGCTCGCGACCCAGCTCGTTGAAGTGCCGGCGGAGGTGCGCGAACAGGTCGACCGGCATCCCGAGCAGGCGGATCGACAGCAGCTCGGAGGGGTCAGCCGGAGTGACCGGTAGATCCGCCAGCGCGGCATCCATGGTGAACACCTCGCCCTCGGTCGGTGTCTCGCGGACAGCCGTGCTCGGCTCGAACCAGACCACCTTGCCCAGACCGTTGGGGCTGATGTCCGCACCCCAGCGGACCGAGTAGCTGGCCACCAGGTCCAGGCCGCGACCCATCGTCGCCCACGACCGGTCGTCGTCGACGTCGATCAGCCGCTCGCTGCCGCGGCGTTGCGGCGGCATCAGGGAGTGGTCGGTGACCTCGATGCGCGGGTGCTCCGGCGTACCTCGCACGGTGACGGTCATCGGCGGATCCGCGTGGAGGATGGCGTTGGTCACCAGCTCGGAGACGGCCAGGCGCGCGCTGTCGGTCAGGTCGTCGTGGCCGATCTCCCGGAGCACGCCAGAGACCCAGTCGCGTGCGAGCCGCACGGACGGGGGACTCGCCGGCAGGGCCAGCGTTCTCTTGTTCCAGGGCACTAGGGCGAACTCCTGGGTCCAGCGCAGGTGACGAGACGGTCGTCGAGCCCGTCCCTCCGCGTCCGATCAAACCACAAACCGGTGCGTTGGCCCGGGAGGATGTGACCGAAGAGACGGCCGCACGATTGTGACCGTCCGTCCCCGGCGGGGACAATGGTGGTATGGCGACTCCGGGCGACACTGTCAGGACGACGCCGCGCCACCGCGTCGTCGTCATCGGCTCCGGCTTCGGAGGGCTCTTCGGCACGAAGGCGCTGAGGCGGTCCGACGTGGACGTGACGATGATCGCGAAGACCACGCATCACCTGTTCCAGCCGCTGCTCTACCAGGTCGCGACCGGCATCCTCTCGGAGGGCGAGATCGCGCCGCCGACCCGTGAGGTGCTGGCGAAGCAGAGGAACGCCACGGTGCTGCTCGGCGACGTCACCGGCGTCGACCTGACGGCGCGCACGGTGACCTCCGAGGTGCTCGGGCGGACCCACGTCACGCCGTACGACTCGCTGCTCGTGGCGGCCGGGTCGAGCCAGTCCTACTTCGGCAACGACCACTTCGCCCGCTTCGCGCCGGGCATGAAGAGCATCGACGACGCCCTCGAGCTGCGCGGCCGGATCTTCGGCGCGTTCGAGCTGGCCGAGCTGTTCGCCTCCGAAGGCCGCGACGTGAGCCACCTGCTCACGTTCGTCGTCGTCGGCGCAGGTCCGACCGGCGTGGAGATGGCCGGACAGATCGCCGAGCTCGCCCGCTACACGCTCAAGCGCGACTTCCGCTCGATCAACACCAGCAAGGTCCGCGTGATCCTGGTCGACGCTGCCTCGCAGGTGCTGCCGCCGTTCGGCGCCAAGCTCGGCGCCTGGAGCCAGGATCGGCTCGAGCGGCTCGGGGTCGAGGTCCAGCTCGGGGCGATGGTGGTCGCCGTCGACGAGCGTGGCCTCGAGGTGCAGGACCGCGACGGCAGCCGTCGCCGGATCGAGGCGGTCACCAAGGTGTGGGCCGCCGGCGTGCAGGCCAGCCCGCTGGGCCGCACGCTCGCCGAGCAGACCGGCGCCGCCCTCGACCGTGCCGGCCGGATCGCGGTCAACCCCGACCTCACCCTGCCCGGTCACCCGGAGGTGTTCGTCGTCGGCGACATGGCGTCGCTCGACCACCTGCCAGGTGTGGCGCAGGTGGCGATCCAGGGCGCGCGGTACGCCGCCAAGCAGATCGACCGGCGGATCAAGGGGAAGGCACCCCAGCACCCGTTCAAGTACTTCGACAAGGGCAGCATGGCCACGATCTCCCGCTTCAGCGCGGTCGCGACCGTCGGCAAGCTGCGGCTGTCCGGGTTCATCGCCTGGCTGATGTGGCTGGGCGTGCACCTCTTCTACATCACCGGCTTCAAGAACCAGGTGACCGCGCTGCTGCACTGGGCCGTGACGTTCATCGGCAACGACCGGTCGGAGCGTACGGCGACCGAGCAGCAGATCTTCGCCCGCGAGGCGCTCCAGCGCCTCGACCACGGCGCGAGCGAGCTGGTCAGTGCGCCCGGCCACGCGCCGACCCGCGAGGACCTCGAGGCGAAGGCACTCGAGGAGGCCAGGCTGACCGACACCGGCGCACGGGGTCGGTCCGAGGTCTCCTAGGCCGACACTGCGGCTGTCACTCGTACTGCGGCGGCGCCTCGCCGCGCTCCGCCAGCTGCTCACGGGCCCACTTCGGCAGGATGAAGACGCCCTCGGCCGTGACCGTGACGGTGCCGTCGGCCCGTCGCAGCTCGCCCTTGACGATCGTCTTGATGCCGTCGCGCCGGTCGACCCATGCCGCCGCCGAGCACGGCCCGAGCGGGGTGCTGAGGGAGTAGCGCAGGGTGAGGGTCCCGGTCATGCCGGGCACGCCGCCGGCCGCCGCCGCCTCGCCGAAGACCTGGTCGAGGACGAGGGCGACCACGCCGCCGTGCACCTGACCGGGCGGGCCCTCGTGGAGCGCGTTCAGCTCGAACTCCGCGGTGGCGCGGCCGTTGACCTTGTCCTGCACGACCTTCACCGGCACCGCGTTGGGGTTGCGCAGCCCGACCACGGCGTTGCCGTAGCCACGGATCCGACCGCCCTTGGTGAAGGAGACACCGAAGTTGTCGGGGATCATGCTCTTCTCGAGGCGGGTCGCCAGCTCATCGACCTGGCGGCGGACGTCCTCCACGGTCTCGTGGTCGACGGTGGTCCGCAGCGTGGCCTGGTTGAGCCGACGTACCGCGTCGGTGAGCGCGCCGAACACGGCGACCTCGGCATCGACCTGCTCGTCGGTGAGGTCGAGGATCTCGTAGTTGAAGGGCGCCGCCATCGGGCAATAGTAGAACGAGTTTCAGATTTTCGGCGAACTCGCCC
>JAEKKP010000150.1 GCA_019510315.1 Propionibacteriales bacterium | reverse complement strand
GCCGACCACCCCGATCAGAGGACTGAACACGAAGGAGTCCTCGAGCGCCGCGACGACGGCCGCCGCTCCGTGCGGGTTGTGGGCCGCATCGAGCACGATCGTCGGCGAGCGGCGGATGACCTCCAGCCGGCCCGGGGAGGTCACCTCGGCGAACGCCTCCTTGACCACCTCGTCGGACAGGGGCTCGTCGCCGCCGAGGAACGCCTCGGTCGCGGCCAGTGCGAGCGCCGCGTTCTGCGCCTGGTGGGCGCCGTACAGCGGGAGGAACACCTCGTCGTAGGAGCCCCGGAGGCCCTGCAACGAGAGCATCTGGCCCCCGACCGCCGGGACCCGGGTGCGGACGCCGAACTCCTGGCCCTCACGAGCAACCGTGGCGCCCACCTCGGCGGCGCGCTCGGCGATGACCGCCGCCACGTCGTCCTCCTGGACCGCCGTGATCACCGTGGCGCCCGGCTTGATGATGCCGACCTTCTCCCGGGCGATCTGCACAGCGGTGTCGCCGAGGTACTTCTCGTGGTCGATCGCGATCGGCGTGAGCACGGCGACCTTGCCGTCGGCGACGTTGGTGGCATCCCAGGCGCCGCCCATGCCGACCTCGACGACCGCGACATCGACCGGCGCGTCGGCGAACGCGGCGTACGCCATGGCGACGACGGTCTCGAAGAACGACAGCGGATGGTCGTGCTCTGCGTCAACCAGGTGGGTGTACGGCGCCACGTCGTTGAACGCCCTCACGAACTCCTCGTCGCTGAGAGCCTCGCCGTCGATCACGATCCGCTCGGTCATCGACTCGAGGTGCGGGCTGGTGAAGCGCCCGGTGCGCAGGCCGATGCTCCGGATCAGCGTCTCGATCATGCGCGCGGTGGAGGTCTTGCCGTTGGTGCCCGTCAGGTGGATCACCGGGTAGGCGTGCTGGGGCTCGCCGAGCAGCTCGGTGAACGCCGCGATCCGGTCGAGGCTGGGGTCGAGCCGCGACTCGGGCCAGCGGGACAGCAGGGCGTCCTCGACCTCTGCGTAGGTCTCGGCCGGGCGGGCATCAGGCGGGATCTCGGACACGGACGGAGTCTACGGATGCGCCGTCGTGTCTCTGCGCCCGCCGGTCGTCAGGTGCAGCTCACTGGTACTGGTCACGCAGCACTTGTCGCGCCGTCTCGGTGAGGGAGCCGTGGTCGGCCGCCGCGAGGCGCGCCAGCTCGGCGTACGCCGTTTCCGGGTCGGTCCCGTGCAGGTAGGCAAGGACGCCCTTGGCCTGCTCGACGGCCGATCGGGCGGCCAGCGTCTCGCGTACCCGGTCGGCGAGCTGGTCGGCCGAGAGCTCGTGCACCTGCACGAGCACCAGGGTTGCCACGTCGGCGAACGCCTGCCCGATCACGGCGGTGTCCTCCGAGGACCTCCCGTCGTCGGTGACCCGGAAGATGTTCAGTCCGCCGAGCACCTGGCCGTGCCAGCGCATCGGGAACGCATGCACGGACTCGAAGCCGGCGTCGCGGATCGCTGCACCGATGTCGTCCCAGCGCTCCACCAGCACCGAGGCGCCGACGGCGAAGACGGGCTCGCCGGACGTGATCGCATCGACGCACGGCCCCCGCGACTGCTGGGTCTGCAGCAGCTCGATCTGCTCCGCGTCGTGCGAGCTGGCCGTGAGCAGGCTGAGCGCACCGTCGGCCTCGGCGACCAGGATGGCTGCCGAGTCGGCGGACAGCGGGCCCATGCACTCCTGCATCAGGTTCGCGAGTACGTCGGCCGGGTGGTCCTCGTCCAGCATCGCCGCCGAGACCGCGGCCAGGACGTCGAATGCGCTCGTGCGGTCAGTCATGGCTGTGTCCCGTCGCTGCTGTCGGAGTCGGTGAAGTCCAGGGCGCGGTCGAGCACCCAGCGGCTCACCGTCTCGAGCGTGGTCGCGTGGGCGAACGCATGGGCCCGGAGGACGGCAGCCGCATCCTCCGGCTTCACCTTGAGCTGCGCCACCACCATCCCGGTGGCCTGGTCGACGCGGTCGCGCACGGCCCACCGCTCGTCGGTGAGGCTGTGCGAGTCGAGGTCGCCGAGCAACGCGACGCCGAGGGCGTTGGCGAGGAACTGCGCCTCGCCGGTGCTGACGGCCAGGGCGCGCTCGGCCGCCTGGTAGACGCACACGACTCCGAGGACGTCGGACTCTGGCCGGACGGGAAAGGCATGCAGGTTCAGCTGCGGCCCCTTGGTGTCGAGCATCTCGACCAGCATCGGCCACCGCACCCGCTGCTCGGCCAACGACAGGCCGGTCACGGCCGCACCGGACCGGTAGGCGTCAAGGCTCGGGCCCTCGCGCAGCACCTCCTGGGCGTCCTCGACACCGGCCGCCGGGTCGTCGGTGGCGCACAGCACGATCCGGTCGGGGGAGGCGACGCCGACCGTGATCGAGGCCCCGTCTGCCGCGACGATCTCGGTGAAGGCTCGGCAGAGCCGCAGCGAGATGGGCGCCTGGGGCTCGGTGCGCGCGAGGACACGGGTGAGCTCGGCGAGCAACGCGTTCGGTTGCTGCTCCACGATCGTTCACCTCGCCCTCGGTCGACCCAGCACCCACGGGTCCCGGGCGGTCCGGCGTCCGCGACGGTGGCGAATCCCGAGCCTGACAGCTTGCTTCCAGCGTAGTCCTCCGCGCAGCGACCGGCACGGCAGACAAAATAGAACACGTTCCACTAGGGTGACGACGTCCACCACCAGCGGGAGCGTGAGAGATGCGGACCACCGTCGCGGTCGTCAACGAGCAGGGCGGTGACTTCTCCCTCGAGGAGGTCGACCTGGAAGGACCTCGCTCCGACGAGGTACTGGTGCGCATGGTGGCGACCGGCCTGTGCCACACCGACATCACCATGAAGGGCTTCCTGCCCGCCGAGATGTTCCCCAATGTCTTCGGGCACGAAGGAGCCGGCGTCGTCGAGGAGGTCGGCGCCGACGTCAGCGGCATCGAGGTCGGCGACCACGTCGTGATGAGCTTCCGCTCCTGCCGCACGTGCGCGAAGTGTTCGGCCGGGTTGGTGGGCTACTGCGAGTCCACACTGCTGCTCAACTACATGGGCCTGCGGATGGACGGGTCGACGTCCTACACGCGAGACGGGTCGCCGGTCTTCGGCTCGTTCTTCGGCCAGTCGAGCCTGTCGCGGCATGCGATCGCCTACGCCGACAACTGCGTGGTGGTCGACAAGTCGCTCGACCTGACCCGGCTTGCTCCCTACGGGTGCGGGTTCCAGACCGGCGCCGGCACCGTGCTCAACGTGCTGCAGCCGGGAGCCGACGACAGTCTCGCCGTGTTCGGCGTCGGGGCCGTCGGTCTGGCCGCGCTGGCCGCCGCCCGGTACGCCGGCGCCGGGACCCTCGTCGCCGTCGACCCGCTCGCGGCCCGGCGCGACATCGCCGAGCGGTTCGGCGCGATCGGCGTCGACCCGACGGACGCGTCGGTCGTCGACCGGGTCCGCGAGCTGACCGGCGGTGGAGCGTCGTACGCGATCGACACGACGGCGATCCCCGCGGTCGTCAAGCAGGCCCAGCAGGCACTCGCCGTCCGCGGGACGCTCGTCGCGCTCGGCCTGGGGCCCGAGGAGTACACCCTCGACGCGATCGACCTGCTCCAGAACGGCAAGACCGTGATGGCCTCGGTCGAGGGCGATTCCGACCCGCAGGAGATGGTCCCGCGGCTGATCGCGATGCACGCGGCCGGCGACTTCGACCTCGACGACCTTGTCACGACGTACCCGTTCGAGGAGATCAACTCCGCGGTCGCCGACGTGCTCGCCGGCAAGGTCGTCAAGCCCCTGCTGGTCTGGTGACGCTGCGCTGGTTGAGCCTGTCGAAACCCGGCTAGGGTCCCGGCATGAGGCTGCGACTGAGCGAGGAGGAGGCCGCGTTCCGCGAGGAGATGCGCACCTTCTTCACCACGAAGATCCCGCAGGAGACCCGCGACGCGGTGGCCGCGGGCCGCCACCTCGACAAGGACGCCTACGTCGAGACGATGCGGATCATGAACGCCGCCGGGCTCGCGGTGCCGAACTGGCCGGTGGAGTGGGGCGGACGGGACTGGACGCCCCTGCAGCGGCACATCTGGCACGAGGAG
>JAEKKP010000149.1 GCA_019510315.1 Propionibacteriales bacterium | reverse complement strand
CGTCACCGACGGCCAACCGCTCAAGGACGACCAGGTCGCGGCCATGGGCAACTCCTCGCCGCAGCTGTCGTGGAGCGGGGCCCCGGACGGCACCAAGAGCTACACGGTCACCTGCTTCGATCCCGACGCGCCGACCCCGTCAGGGTTCTGGCACTGGGTGCTCGTCGACCTTCCCGCCGACGTCACCTCGCTCGACACCGGCGCGGGGGCAGAGGGTGCGGGTCTGCCGGGCAACGCGTTCATGTGCCGCAACGACGGTGGCTCCAACGCGTTCATGGGGGCAGCTCCCCCGCCCAACGACCAGGTGCACCGCTACTACTTCGTGGTCCACGCGGTCGGTGAGGACTCCCTCGGCGTCGACTCCGACGCCTCACCGGCCGTGGTGAGCTTCAACCTCGCCTTCAAGACCCTCGGTCGCGCGATCCTCCGTGGCACCTACCAGCACTGACGGGTCGCGCGAGGACGTCCTCGGGCCGCCGTACGTCGCGACCACGCTGCCGCTCGCGCCCGACGACGAGGGCGAGGTCGTCGCAACCCTCGTCCACCGCCCCGCGGCCGACCCGACCGGCCAGGCGGTCCTGCACGTGCACGGATTCGCCGACTACTTCTTCCAGACGGGCGCGGCGGACTTCTGGTGCGAGCGCGGTTACGACTTCTACGCCCTGGACCTGCGCAAGTACGGTCGCTCGCTGCTCTCGCACCAGACGCCGAACTTCGTCACGGACCTCGGCACCTACTACGAGGAGCTCGACCTCGCCTTCGCCGCGGTCGCCGCCGACCACGACCGGATCGTCCTCTCGGCGCACTCGACCGGCGGCCTGACCGTGCCGCTCTGGGCGTCCGACCGGAGACCGGACGTCGCAGGGATGGTGCTGAACGCGCCGTGGCTGGACATGCACGGCGACGTGATCACCCGCAATCTCGCCCTGCCGGTGCTGCACCGCGTCGGCGCCTACCGCGCGCGGCTGGCGATCCCCCGCAAGGTGAGCGGGATCTACGCCCGCAGCATCCACGTCGAGCACGAGGGCGAGTGGCCCTTCGACCTCGCGTGGAAGCCGCTGCAGTCCTGGCCGGTGTACGCCGGGTGGATCCGCGCGATCCGCATGGGCCAGGCGCGGGTGGCTGCCGGGATCGACGTACCCGCTCCGGTGCTCGTCCTGTCCTCGACGCGCTCTGGACATCCGGCCTCGATCGCCGACCCGGACGCCTTCAGCACCGACATCGTGCTCGACGTCGAGCAGATCCGGCGGCGGGCACCGATGCTCGGACGGCACGTCACCCTCGCGCAGGTCGAGGGGGCGATGCACGACGTGACGCTGTCGCGCCCCGAGGTCCGCAAGGTCGTCTTCGACGAGGTGGCGCGGTTCCTGTCGGCCTACGTCGACGGCTGAGCGACCCACTAATCTTCGGCCCATGAATCCCGTCAACGGACTTGCCCTCGGCCGCATCGTCATCGGCGCCACCGCTCTTGTCTCACCCGACGCTGCCGCGAAGCTGTTCCGGCTGGACAGCGCCAGCAACCCGCAGCTGCCGTACATGTCACGGATGTTCGGCTCTCGCGAGGTCGCCCTCGGCGCCATCACCCTGGTGGCGAAGGGCAAGGCGCGCCGCAAGCTCGTCGCCCTCGGGATGGCCGTCGACGGCGCAGACGCGTTCGCCGGCTACGACGCGATGCGCACGGGCATCGTGCCCCAGTCGGTCGGCATGTTCCTGACCGCTCCTGCCCTGGGCGCCGTCGTGGCCGGAGCCATCGGCCTGGTCACCGAGCGCTGACGGACCCCAACTCGCTTGTAACGCGGGGTTGTGGCGCCATAGTGCGCCCCCGGCGTCGCACTCAGTGCCCATAACCCCGCGTTACAGCGGTCGCGGAGCCGTCACACCAGGAACGACACCAGCGCGGCGACGCCGACGACCACGATGATCGCCCGCAGCACGTTCGCCGGGAGCCGGCGGCCGACGGTGGCGCCGATCTGACCGCCGATCACCGACCCGACGGCGACGAGAGCCACCGCGCGCCAGTCGACGTCGGCGACCACGATGAAGAGCACCGCCGCGATCCCGTTGACGATGCCGGCCAGCACGTTCTTGGTGGCGTTGTGGCGCTGCATCGTGTCGTCGACGCCGATGCCGAGGATCGCCATCAGCAGGACGCCCTGAGCGGCGCCGAAGTAGCCGCCGTACACCCCGGCCGCACCGACCGCGGGCCACACCCAGCCCGCACCGTGGGGCGGCAGCCCGCCACGCTCCTCGGCCCGGGCGGCGACGCGGCGCGAGATCCGGGGTCCCAGCAGCACCAGCACGACGCCGAGGGCGATCAGCACGGGCACGATCGTGTCGAAGGCCGACGACGGGAGGACGAGCAGCAGGACGGCGCCGGCAACGCCCCCGAGGAAGGAGGCCGAGGCCAGCCGCACCAGCCGTCCACGCTGCCCGACGAGCTCCGCGCGGTAACCCCAGGCTCCGGAGGCCGAGCCGGGTGCGAGGCCGATCGTGTTCGAGACGTTGGCGGTCACCGGTGAGAGGCCGATCGCCAGCAGGACCGGGAACGTGATCAGTGTCCCCGACCCCACCACGGTGTTGATCGTCCCGGCGGCGACCCCGGCGAGCAGGACCGCGATCGCCTCCAGCAGCGTCACTGCGTGGGAGGCTCCTCCGCCGGCGGTGTGGCGGCGGCGTCCGGTGCGGGCGTCTCGGCGGGCGCGTCGTGCGGAGCCGCGGCAGCGGTCTGCTGCGCCTCGGCAATCGCCTTCTGGACGTCGTCGTGCGCCTTGGACAGCATTGCCTCGCTGCCGCCGACCTCGACGCGCTCCATCGAGCCCATGTCGACCCGCGTTCGCGGTCCGTCGGTGTGCGCCGGGATCCCGGCGACCTGGTGCACCGCCGAGCCGAGGCCCTCGAGCGCCTTGGTGATCTCCGAGGGCACGACCCAGACCTTGTTGGCGTCGCCCTCGGCGATCTTCGGCATCATCTGGAGGTACTGGTAGGCGAGCAGCGCTTGGTCGGGCTGACCGTCGTGGATCGCCTGGAAGACGGTCTGGATGGCCTGGCCCTCACCCTGTGCCTGGAGGATCGCCGCCTCCCGCTCGGCCTGGGCCCGGAGGATGCGGGCCTCGCGGTCACCTTCCGCGTTGAGGATGGCGGCCTGCTTGTTGCCCTCGGCGGTCAGGATCGCGGACTGGCGCTGGCCCTCGGCGGTGAGGATCACCGCACGCTTGTCGCGGTCGGCGCGCATCTGCTTCTCCATGGAGTCCTTGATCGACGGCGGCGGGTCGATCCCCTTGATCTCGACGCGACCGACTCGCACGCCCCATCGACCGGTGGCTTCGTCGAGCACGCCCGACAGCCCGCGGTTGATGTCCTCGCGCGACGTCAGCGTCTGTTCGAGGTCCATGCCACCGACGATGTTGCGCAGTGTGGTCATCGTGAGCTGCTCGATCGCCGAGATGTAGTTCGCGATCTCGTACGTCGCGGCCACCGGGTCGGTGACCTGGAAGTAGATGACCGTGTCGATGGAGACGACCAGGTTGTCCTCGGTGATCACCGGCTGCGGCGGGAACGAGACGACCTGCTCGCGCATGTCGATGACGTAGCGCACCCGGTCGGCGAACGGTGTGACGATGTTGAGCCCGGGCGACAGGGTCGCGCGGTACTTCCCGAAGCGCTCGACGATCCCGGCACGCGCCTGTGGAACGATCCGGACCGTCTTGGCGAGCACGAGGATCGCGAAGAGGACCAGGACGACGAAGAACGCGAACACGAACGTCATGTTGTTGCCTCTGCTCGGGGGGTCCTGGTCAGGACCCCAGTTGGTGAGTGCGGAGTACGTACGCCGTGGCGCCCTTGATCGACACGACGTCGACCGCGGTGCCCTCCTCGATCTGGTCGTCCTCGTCGTAGGGCCGGGCGGTCCAGACCTCTCCGCCGATCTTCACGCGACCCGCTGTCTGGTGCGACAGGGACTCGAGCACGTAGCCCCGCTGCCCGATCAGTGCCTCGGCGCCGGTGCGCAGCGTCGGACCGGCATGGAGCCGGTGGACCATGCCGGGCCGGATCACGGCGAGCAGCCCGACGGCGGTCGCCAGCGCGAGCACGATCTGGATCGCGACCGGGACACCGAACAGCGCGATGACCATGCCGACCA
>JAEKKP010000148.1 GCA_019510315.1 Propionibacteriales bacterium | reverse complement strand
CGCGGATCTTGGCCAGCTGCTCGGCAGAGTTGATCGCGCCGACGTCGGTGTTCTTGTCCAGCGGGTCACCGACTCGCAGCGTCGCCATCCGGCGCTTCAGGCGAGCGAGCACGTCCTCGGCCACCGACTCCTGGACGAGGAGCCGGGAGCCGGCGCAGCAGACGTGTCCCTGGTTGAAGAAGATGCCGTTGACGATGCCCTCGACCGCCTGGTCGATGGGTGCGTCGTCGAAGACGATGTTGGCGGCCTTGCCGCCGAGCTCGAGGGTGACCTTCTTGACCGACCCGGCGACCGTCTTGGCGATCGCGCGGCCGACCTCGGTCGAGCCGGTGAACGCGACCTTGTCGACGTCGGGGTGGGCGACGATCGCGCGCCCGGTCTCGCCGGCGCCGGTGAGGATGTTGACGACGCCCGGCGGCAGGTCGGCCTGCTGGCAGACCTCGGCGAACAGCAGCGCCGTCAGCGGCGTCGTCTCGGCCGGCTTGAGGACCACCGTGTTGCCGCAGGCCAGCGCCGGCGCGATCTTCCAGGCCAGCATCAGCAGCGGGAAGTTCCAGGGGATCACCTGGCCGGCCACCCCCAAGGGCTTCGGAGGTCCGGACTCTGCCGTTGAGAGGCCGGCGTACTCGAGCTTGTCGGCCCAGCCGGCGTAGTAGAAGAAGTGCGCGGCGGCGAGCGGTACGTCGACGTCGCGCGACTCCTTGATGGGCTTGCCGTTGTCGATCGACTCCAGGACGGCGAACTCCCGTGCCCGCTCCTGGAGGATCCGGGCGATCCGGAAGAGGTACTTGCCGCGCTCGGCACCCGACATCCGCGACCAGACCCGCGTGTAGGCACGGCGGGCGGCCCGGACCGCGTCGTCGACGTCGGCCTCGTCGGCCTCGGCGATCTCGGCGAGCACCTCCTCGGTGCTCGGGCTGATCGTCTTGAACGACCGGCCGCGCCCGTCGACGAACTCGCCGTTGACGAACAGGCCGTAGGACGGCTTGATGTCGACGATGCTGCGCGCCTCGGGGGCGGGGGAGTACTCGAACTCGAAGCCGGTGGTTGAGCCTGTCGCAGTGCTGTCAGTGGGGGGCATGTGATCAGTCCAGGGTGAAGTAGTCGGGACCGGAGTAGCGACCGGTCGTCATCTTGGTGCGCTGCATCAGCAGGTCGTTCAGCAGCGTCGATGCCCCGAAGCGGAACCAGTCGGGGTCGAGCCAGTCGGCGCCGGCAACCTCGTTGACCATGACGAGGTACTTGATCGCGTCCTTGCTGCTGCGGATGCCGCCCGCCGGCTTCACACCGATCTGCTGGGCGGTGGCCTCGCGGAAGTCGCGCACCGCCTCGAGCATCACCAGGGTGACGGGCAGCGTGGCCGCGGGCTGGATCTTGCCGGTGGAGGTCTTGATGAAGTGGCCGCCGGCCATCATCGCCAGCCAGCCGGCCCTGCGCACGTTGTCGTAGGTCTGCAGCTCGCCGGTCTCGAGGATGACCTTGAGGTGCGCCGAGGACCCGTCCGCGCGGACGCACGCCTCGCGCACTGCCACGATCTCCTCGTAGACCTCGAGGTAGCGACCGGAGAGGAACGCGCCGCGGTCGATGACCATGTCGATCTCATCGGCGCCCGCAGCCACCGCGTCGACGGTGTCGGCGATCTTCACGTCGAGCGCCGCACGTCCGCTCGGGAAGGCGGTCGCCACGGCGGCCACGTGGACCCCGCTCGAGCCGAGCGTCTCGCGGGCCACGCCGACCATGTCGCCGTACACGCAGACGGCGGCGACCGACGGGCACGTGGTGTCGGCGGGGTCCGGTCGCATCGCCTTCGAGGCCAGCGCTCGGACCTTGCCGGGCGTGTCCATGCCCTCGAGCGTGGTGAGGTCGACCATGCGGATCGCGAGGTCGATCGCCGCGCGCTTGGATTCGGTCTTGATCGAGCGCGTGCCGAGCGCCGCGGCGCGCTGCTCGGCGCCGACCTGGTCGACCCCCGGTAGCCCGTGGAGGAAGCGTCGCAGGGAGGCGTCGGTCGCCGTCTCCTGGGCGAAGGTGGTAGTCATCCCGGTCAGTCTAGGCTGAGGGATGTGAGTCTTTCGGCGGAGCAGGGCGACGACCGCCGGTTCACCCCGACGTCCGGTACGACGGCCGGCTGGATCGGCCTGGGCCTGGCCGCAGCCATGCTCGTGGTGGTGCTCGTCGACGACCAGTCGGTCGGCTCGCTGCGGTTCTCCCTGGTCGTGGCGATCTTCGGCGTGCTGGTCTGGTGCTACATGCTGCGGCCCCGCGTCGTGATCGGCGCCACGGAGGTCGAGCTGCGCAATGCGTTCAGCTCCTGGCACGTCCCACTCGCCGAGGTACGCCGGGTCGCGGTCCGGGCGGTCACCTGGGTCTACACCGACGACCGGCGCTTCGACGGCGTCGCCGTCGGCCGTCCCGCGCGCTCGTTGCGGCCGGGCAGAGCGACCCGGAGTCAGTCGGTGGGCCTGCCAGGGCTCGGCGGCCTCACGATGGCGGAGCAGCCAGCCCCTCCGCGAGCGCACGGGGACCTCGACGCCAATGGCGTCGCCGACTTCGTGACCGAGCAGCTCCTGCTCGCCGCCGACCGGGCACGCGCGACACCGACGGCGGTGGCACCGGCGCACCGGTCCTGGGCCAGGCTGGAGCTGGGCGCGCTGGTGCTCCTCGTCGTCGCGTTCGTCGTCTGCCTCCTCGTCTGAGGCGGCGTCAGGTGGTCGGCTCGGCGCGGCCGATCGAGAGCCAGGCGAACGGCTTCGCGAAGGCCGGCCCCGGCATGTAGAGCGTCTCGAGGTCCGACAGGTTGAACCCGGCCGCCTCGACGATCGCGGGGATGTCCCGGTCGAGGTGGCAGCCCCCGGCGACCGTGCCCCAGCGCGGCGTCCAGCGGTGCTGCCGGTCGGCGACGTCGGCGTCGGGGGAGAGACCGTGCTCGACGAAGTGCAGGGATCCGCCGGGCCGCAGCACGCGACGCATCTCGGCGAGCGCCGACTCGAGATCCGGGATCGTGCACATCGTGTACGCCGACACGACGGCGTCCACGCTGCCGTCCGGGAGCGGCAGCACGGCGCCGTCGAGCCCGACCCGCTCGACCGGGCGGCCGAACTCCCTGATCCGCTTGGCGGCCTTGCGCCACGCGACGTCCGACGGCTCCACGGCGTACACGCGGCGTACCGATGCGGGGTAGTGCAGCAGGTTGGTGCCGTTGGCGAAACCGACCTCGAGCACGTCGCCGGAGACGCCGGACACAGCCTGGTCGCGCCAGCGGCCGGTGCCACGGTCCGAGCAGGTCAGCGCGGTGAACCGGGGGAGCAGGTGCTCGTTCCAGACGCGCGACACGACCCGCCCGCCGATCACAGTCCCGCCGCCTTCCGCACGTCGGCCCGGATCGCGTCCAGTCGCCCGGCCGCGGAGATCCGCGCGGCGTCGACGTCGTCCTCGACCGGCACGACGACCTCCAGGTAGCACTTCACCTTCGGCTCGGTGCCCGACGGTCGCACGATCACGCGTGCCCGGTCGGCGAGGCGGTAGCGAAGCCCGTCGGTCGGCGGCAGGTCGGCGCTACCGAGCGACAGGTCGTCGACGTGCTCGACGGCGAAGCCCCCGAGCGAGGTCGGCGGGTGCTCCCGGAGCCGTGTCATGGTCGCGGGGATCTGGGCGAGGTCGTCGAAGCGCACGCTCAGCTGGTCGGTCGCGTACAGCCCGTGGGTGCGGGCGATGTCGTCGAGCACGTCGCGCAGCGTGCGGCCCTGCGCCTTGACCGACGCCGCCAGCTCGCAGACCAGCAGCAGCGCGGAGACGCCGTCCTTGTCCTTCACGTGCACCGGGTCGACGCAGTAGCCGAGCGCCTCCTCGTAGCCGAAGGCGAGCCCCGGGATCCGGCCGATCCACTTGAATCCCGTGAGCGTCTCCTGGTGCGGCTGACCCGCCGCGGCGGCCATCGTGCCGAGCAGGCTGGAGGACACGATCGACTGCGCGTAGACCCCCTGCTTGCCCTGCTCGAGGAGGTGGTGCGCGAGCAGGCCGCCGACCTCGTCGCCGCGGAGCATCTGCCAGCCATGCGGTCCGGGAAGGCCCACGGCGCACCGGTCGGCGTCCGGGTCGTTCGCCACCACGATGTCCGCCTCCACCTCGGCCGCGAGCGCGAGCGCGAGGT
>JAEKKP010000147.1 GCA_019510315.1 Propionibacteriales bacterium | reverse complement strand
GCGTCGGCGGTGGCCAGCTCCAGTGCGTCGAGCCAGTCACCGGTCGCGAGCATCGCCGAGGCGGCGACCTGCCGCGCCCTCCGGACGAGGCGCGTCACGGCGGCATGCTCGGCGACCACCCACTCGGCATCGGACCCCGGGGCGGGCAGCTGCCCGCGGACCAGCGACAGAGCGATCCGGGACGCCGCGACGGCGCCGGTCGCGTTGCCCTCGCCGTGCCGACGCTCGGCCTCGGCGAGGACAACGGCGAGCTCGTCGAGGTCGAGCCAGTCGTAGCGCAGGCGGTAGCCGTCGTCGCCGTGCACGATCGCGTCGCGGCCGAGCGACCGACGGAGCCGACTGGCCAGCACGGCGACCTGGTCGGCCGGGCGTGTGGGCGGGGCATCGCCCCAGAGCGCCTCGGCCAAGGCAGCGGCGCTCACCGGGCGGCCGCGCACCAGCGCGAGCCAGCGCAGCACGAGCCGGGCCTTGCGGTCGGCGAGTGTGCGTGTGTCGACACCGTCGATCGAGAACTCCCCGAGCACACGCACGGACAGCGCTGCCACGCGCCGCATCGTACGCCGGGCGACAGGCACTCTGGCTGCAATCGATCTGCAAGGCGTCCGCGTGAGGCTCTGGTCGTGGCCACCCCGGCCACGGACTGCGACGAAACGGAGACCACCATGGGCGCGATTGCCGAGCAGAAGAGCTTCACCCGACCCGACGAGACCCGCTCGTTCGAGCACGGCATCGTCGAGCTGGTGACGATCGGCGACAGTGAGATCGGCCGGCTCACCCTGCAGCCGGGCTGGCGCTGGTCCGACCACGTCAAGCCGATCGCCGGCACCGAGCTGTGCGAGGCACCGCACTTCCAGTACCACCTGCAGGGCACGCTGCGGATCCAGATGGCCGACGGCACGGAGCTCGACGCCGTCGCCGGCGACGTGACGGCGCTGCCGCAGGGCCACGACGCCTGGGTCGTCGGTGACGAGCCCGTGGTCGTCGTCGACTGGTGGGGTGCCTCGAACTACGCCAAGTCCTGAGCGGACGCGGCCTCAGGGCAGCAGCAGGCCGACCAGGCCCTCCGCGAGGTGGAGCAGCAGGAACAGGACCGGCAGACCGAAGGCGGCGAGCAGCACCCAGGCGACCACCCGGTGGGCGGGCTTGTCCGGCCGGAGCGATCCGCTGAACGCGATGAGAGCGCCTTCCTCGGTGTTGCGGTCGAGGCCGAGCCGGCGGGCGTCGTGGGACCCGTAGGGGTGGGGTACGCCGAGCGACGCGAGGTGCCGCAGGAAGGCATCCTCGTCGTCGGCGTACTCGGGCGGCGTCACCTTCCTAGGGTGACACGCGGTTCGGCACATTGCCCTGGGACTTGCTCGTCTAGGGTCGGGCGCATGGGCGAGGCGATCGAGCTCGAGATCGACGACAAGGTCGTGCGGCTCTCCAACCCTGACCGCGTCTACTTCCCGGCCCGGGGCGAGACCAAGCTGGACCTCGCGGAGTACTACCTCTCGGTCGGCGACGGGATCGTCAACGCATTGCGCGAGCGGCCATGCATGCTGCACCGGTTCCCGACCGGCGTGACCGGCGAGAAGGTCCACCAGAAGCGGCTCCCGCGGGGTGCGCCACCGTGGATGGAGACGGTGCAGGTGTTCTTCCCGCGCTGGAAGCGCACCGCCGACGAGCTCTGCGTCACCGAGATTGCGCAGGTGATCTGGGCCGTGCAGATGAGCACCGTCGAGTTCCACCCGTGGAACAGCCGCAAGGCCGACGTCGAGAAGCCCGACGAGTGGCGGATCGACCTCGACCCGGGCCCCGACTGCCCGTGGTCGACGGTCCAGGAGGTCGCGCACGTCGCTCACGCCGTGCTCGACGACCTGGGCGCCGTCGGCTTCCCGAAGACCAGCGGTGGCCGGGGCATGCACATCTACGTCCGGATCCCGCCCCACCACGGCTTCCAGCCCGTACGCCGCGCCGCGCTCGCCTTCGCTCGCGAGGTCGAGCGCCGCTGCGACGCCGTGACGACGGCCTGGTGGCGCAAGGACCGCGACCCGGCGGACCTGTTCGTCGACTACAACCAGAACACCCGCGACCACACCATCGCCGCGGCGTACTCCGTCCGCGGCAACCCGCAGGCCACCGTCAGCGCGCCGGTCCGCTGGGACGAGATCGACGACTGCGAGCCCGACGACTTCACGATCGCGACGATGCCCGCGCGCTACGCCGAGATCGGCGACCTGCACCACGACATCGACGACCACGTCTTCGACATCGCGCCGCTGCTCGAGTGGGCCGAGCGCGACGAGTCCGAGGGCAAGGAAACGCCGCCGGAGCCGGAGGAGTAGGCGGCGTTTGGATAGGTGAGGTCTCCAATGGGGGCCCGTCCTGGGGTGCGCGCCGCGTCGAAGACCCGCACACCGACATGCGAATGTCGCGGCAGTGACGCCCGGGACGCCCAGTACACCCTCGCGCGACATTCGCATGTCCGGGTGCGCGTGGCTCCGGCTCCCCGGAAACGGTCCGGTTTACAAACACCCCATTGTGTAAAGTTACCCGCGGGTTTACGCTCCCGTCATGAGTGTGAACCCCTCGACCCAGCTCCCCGCCGACCCGGAGCACGACCCGCGCGCGTCGTACGCCTTCGACCCGGAGTACGTCGCGAACCTGACCGGCCGGATCATCGCGAGCAGCGGCACGTCGGTGACCGCCTACGCGCCGGCGACCGGGAAGCCGCTGGCGGTCATCCCGCAGTCGACCGAGGCCGACGTCAAGGAGGCGTTCGCGCGAGCGCGCCGGGCGCAGCAGGTCTGGCAGCGCACCTCGATCGACGACCGGGCCGCGATGCTGCTGCGGTTGCACGACATCGTCCTGGACCGCCAGGACGAGATCATGGACCTGATCTGCTGGGAGTCCGGCAAGGCCCGCAAGCACGCGTACGACGAGCCGGTCCACATCGCCCTGACGGCGCGCTACTACGGCCGCACCGCGCACGACCACCTCGACACCGAGCGACGCCGCGGCGTGATCCCGGGCCTCACCCGCGCCGAGGTCAATCGCATCCCCAAGGGCGTCGTCGGCATCATCTCGCCGTGGAACTACCCGTTCACGATGGCGCTGTGCGACGGCATCCCGGCGCTGCTCGCCGGCAACGCGGTCGTCACGAAGCCCGACGCGCAGACGATGCTGTCGGCGCTCCTCGGCGCCCAGCTGCTCGAGGAGGCCGGCTTCCCGCGCGACCTCTGGAACGTCGTCGCCGGTCCCGGCCGTGAGCTCGGTACGCCGATCATCCAGCGCTCCGACTACATCTGCTTCACCGGCTCGACGGCAACCGGCAAGCTCATCGCCCAGCAGTGCGCCGACCGGCTGATCGGCTGCTCGCTCGAGCTCGGCGGCAAGAACCCGATCCTGATCCTTCGCGACGCCGACCTGGACAAGGCCGCCGAGGGTGCCGTCCGCGCGTGCTTCTCCAACGCCGGCCAGCTGTGCGTCTCGACCGAGCGGATGTTCGTCGCCGACCAGGTCTACGACCGGTTCGCCGAGAGGTTCGTTGCCGCCACCAAGGCGATGAACCTGTCCGCCGGGCTGGAGTGGGGCAGCGACATGGGCTCCCTGATCAGCCAGGACCAGCTCGACACCGTCACCGCCCACGTGGACGACGCCGTCGCCAAGGGCGCGACCGTGCTCGCCGGTGGCCGGGCGCGGCCGGACCTCGGCCCGTTCTTCTACGAGCCGACGATCCTCGAGGGCGTCACGCCGGAGATGACCTGCTTCGGCAACGAGACCTTCGGGCCGGTGATCAGCCTGTACCGGTTCCACGACGAGGCCGACGCGATCGCTCGCGCCAACGACGGCGACTACGGCCTGAACGCCGCCATCTACAGCCGCGACGTACGCCGGGCCCGTGTGATCGCGCGCCAGGTGAAGTGCGGCACGGTCAACATCAACGAGGCCTTCGGCGCGACCTTCGCCAGCGTCGACGCTCCGATGGGCGGCATGCGCCAGTCCGGAATGGGGCGCCGGCAGGGCGGCGAGGGCATCCACCGCTACACCGAGACCCAGTCCGTGGCCTCGCAGGCGGTGCTGCGGCTGGCACCGCAGTACGGGCTGAGCGACGAGCAGTACGCGCGGACCATGACCCTCAGCCTGCGGGTTCTCAAGAAGCTGGGCCGGG
>JAEKKP010000065.1 GCA_019510315.1 Propionibacteriales bacterium | reverse complement strand
CGCTGATCGCGTGACCCAACCGGACCCGCACGCCGACGGACCGACGCCCGGCCCGTTCTCGGCGCTCCTGGGCTTCCGCTACGTCGGCGTCGACGAGCACGAGGCCATGGTCGAGGCCGATCCCGGTCCGGAGCATTGCAACGGCGGCGGGATCGTGCACGGCGGCTTCCTCGCCTCGCTCCTGGACACGACGACCGGCTGGGCCGTTCATGCGCGCGTGCCTCTGGGAGTCGCCGCGCCGCACGTCCACCTCAGCGTGCAGTACGTCCGCGCTGCGCAGCCCGGCGCGACGCTGGTGCGTCGGCGTCGGCGGCCGGATCGGTTCGACCGAGGCCGAGGTGACGCAGGGCGGCGTCGTCGTCGCCCGCGCGGTCGGGACCCACGCGGTCCTCGGTCGCCCGTCCTGACCGATGGTCAGCGGGCGCCGACCGGGCCGGTGCTCTCGCGTGCGACCAAGGACGCCGGAAGCAGCGCCGAGGAGGTGGTGCGTCCCTCGAGGACGTCGGCAAGCATGCCGGCGGCGAGGTGTCCCTTCGCGGTCACGTCCTGGCTGACCGTCGTGAGGGTGGGCCGGCCGGTGGACGCCTGCGGGCTGTCGTCGTAACCGACGACGGAGAGGTCTTCCGGCACGCTGAGACCGCGCTCCTCGGCGGCGCGCACCACGGCGCGCGCGAAGACGTCGGAGAAGCAGAGGACACCGGTGACGTCACCGGAGTCGAGGAGTTCCCGCGCGGACTGCAGCACGGCATCGGTGGGCTGGTACGGCGCCAGCACGACCACCGGCTCGACGCCCGCAGCCGAGAGCGTGGCAGTCCAGCCGGCCATCCGCTCGCGCGCCGGGTAGCTGTCGGAAGCGCCGAGCGCTCCGTCGTCCCCGACGAGACCGATCGTCAGGATGCCGATCCGGCGGTGCCCGAGCTCGAGCAGGTGGCGGGCACCCTGCGCCGCACCGCCGCGGTCGTCGACCCGAACGCCGGGCACGGAGTCGCCGAGGTCCTGGTCGACCGCGACGACGGGGAGCCGTCGTCGGCCGAGCCACTCGACGCCGGCGGACAACGGCTCGCAGGTGTAGACCAGGGCTCCGTCGATGGCGACGTCGCGGGCCGGCACGAACGCCTCGTCCTTGGGCGGCGTCAGCACGGTCAGGGCGAGTCCGCGCTTGGTGAGCTCGTCGGCGACCGACGCGACGAACTCGGCGGACACCTCGTCCTCGAAGGCCTCGCTGAGTGCGCCGTTGAGGAGCAGGCCGACGGACCCGACGCGGCCACGCGCCAGGGCCCGGCCGGCCGGGTCGGGGCCGACGTACCCGAGCTTCTGGGCGGCCTCCAGGATCCGGGTCCGGAGGTCGGCGGAGAGCTGGTCGGGGCGCGAGAACGCGTTCGAGACGGTCATCCGGCTGACGCCGACCTCGTCCGCGACCGACTGCAGGGTCACCTTGGCCATGGCCGGGTCAGTATCTCCCCGGCCGGTGGCTCACTGGCACGCGGGCGTCCCCGTGACGCGACGCGGCTCGACCGCGGAGGCGATCCGGTGCAGCCGCGAAGCCAGCCGGGCACGCACCGCGGTGGTGCGACCGACGCGCTCGCGAGGTGCGACGACGGGGGCGTCCGGGAGGGCGCTGCCGGCGAGGCGGCGGGTGGACCTGACGGCCAGGTCCGAGGCGATGACGAGTTCCAACATGGTCGGACTCCTTCCTTTACCGGTAAAGTACACCCGCGCTTCTTTACCGGTCAAGTGATTATCGCGCGCGACCCGAGCGGCCGCAGGACCGCCGTGTGCGGAGGCAGAGGTCTAGACCAATTCCGTCGGATCACTGGTCCCGGCAAACAATTTCCGGCACTTTGGCCCCGTTCCGTGACTCCTCCCATAACGCCCACGCGGACAGCGTCGTTGCACCCGTGAGTGACCGCGCCGGAGGGAGGCGCGCGACCGCAGACGACGTGTACCTGGGGAGAACCTGATGAAGAAGCTCGCAGTACTTTGCATCGCGGCGCTGGGAGCCGCCTTGCTGGTGTTCGGTACGTCGTCACCTGCGTCGGCGTACCCGGAGCAGACCTGCACGGTCGAGGTCGACCACCAGGTCGTCAAGCCGGGTCAGCAGTTCACCGCGACGGGCACCTTCACCGGTGTCGACGCGCAGAACCACGCGATCAACCCGGCCACCGTCCACTGGACCTTCACCTGGGACAACGTGACCAAGACCCGCACCGGCTCGCCGGTCACGGCGACCTTCACGGCCCCGCAGGTGAAGAAGACCCGCGACATCCTGCTGACCGGTAAGGCCACCTCCGCGCTCGGTGACTGCGTCCGCACCCTGAACATCACGGTCATCGGTCCGAAGAAGGTGTCCCCACCCACCGGCCACGGCCTGCCGAACACCGGCGGCCCCGCGTTCTGGCTCCTCGTGGCCGGGCTGGTGCTCCTGGTCGGCGGCGGCGGCGCCGTCGTGAGCGCCCGCCGGCGCAGCTGACGTCCGAACCGAACACACAGGAGCCGGGTGCGATGCCCCCGGCTCCTGTGCTGTCCCGGGGTACTTACGCGAAAAACTAGAACGCGTTATAGTTCCCGGCATGATTCTGGACCGGTTCAAGGTCGACGGCCGGGTCGCCGTCGTCACAGGCGCAGGTAGGGGCATCGGGGCTGGTTCGGCGGTGGCGCTCGCCGAGGCAGGCGCCGACGTCGTCATCTCGGCGCGGCACTCCTCGCAGCTCGCGGAGGTCGCGGAGCGGATCGAGGCGGCGGGCCGACGGGCGCTGGTGGTGAAGGCCGACCTGTCGGACCTCGACCAGATCGCGGCGCTCGCCCAGGCGGCGTACGACGAGTTCGGTCGCCTCGACATCGTCGTCAACAACGTCGGTGGCACCATCCCGAACGCTTTCCTCGACACCGACACGGACTACCTCGAGGAGGCCTTCCGCTGGAACGTCTCGACCGCGCACGCCCTCACCCGGGCGGCCGTACCTCTGATGCTCACGGCGAAGCCACGGGGGAGCGCAGCGACCGACCGTAAAGGTGACGACCCCGGCGGAGCGGTGGTGAACATCTCCTCGGTCATGGGCCGCACGGCGGGGCGCGGCTATCTCGCGTACGGCGTCGGCAAGGCGGCGTTGACGCACTGGACCCGGCTCGCCTCCAAGGACCTCGCGCCGCTGATCAGGGTCAACGCGATCGGTGTCGGATCGGTGATGACGAGTGCGCTCGACTTCGTGGCCAGCGACGAGGCGGTGATGAAGGAGATGGCGGAGAAGACCACGATGCAGCGCGTCGGTGAGGTCGAGGACATCGCCGCCGCCGTCGTCTACCTGGCCAGCCCGGCCAGCGCCTACCTCACCGGCAAGGTGATCGAGGCCGACGGCGGGCTGGACATCCCGAACCTGGACCTGCGGCTCCCCGACCTCGGGAGCCCGGCATGACGACCCCCAGACGGGTGGTCGCCTGGTCGACGGGCACCGTCGGCCGGCACGCGATCGCCGGCATCGACGCCCGCCCCGACCTCGAGCTGGTCGGCCTGTGGGTCTCCAACCCCGACAAGGTCGGTCAGGACGCCGGGCGCCTCGCCGGCCTCGACCGCGACCTCGGTGTCCTCGCCACCGGCGACAAGGCCGAGCTGTTCGCGCTGCGGCCGGACGCGATCGTGCACACCGCGATGACCGACGACCGGATCTTCGACGCCCTCGAGGACCTCTGCGTGATGGTCGAGAACGGCATCAACGTCGTCTCCAGCGGACCGGTCCTCCTGACCTTCCCCGCAGGTCTCGGGCTGGACTCCTACGTCGACCGGATCAACAAGGCGGGCGCCGCCACGGGTGCCAGCCTGCACGTCAACGGGATCGACCCGGGGTTCGCCAACGACGTCCTGCCGCTGGCGATGAGCAGCCTGTCGCAGCGGATCGACCTGGTCCGGGTCAGCGAGATCGCCGACTACTCGACGTACTACCAGCCCGTGGTGATGCGCGACATCTACGGCTTCGGCCAGCCGATGGCCAACGTCGCCATGCTCTGGCAGCCCGGCATCCTGACCACCGCCTGGGGCCCGGTGGTGCGCCACATCGCGGCCGGGCTCGACATCGAGCTCGACGACGAGCTGGAGGAGATCGTCGAGCGGGTGCCCTCGGACGTCGACCTCAGCACGGCCAGTGTCGACATCGCCGCCGGCACGATGGGTGCGGTCCGGTTCCAGGTGGTCGGCAAGGTGGGCGGCGTACCTCGGGTCATCCTCGACCACGTGACCCGTACGTCGGTCGACCAGATGCCCGAGTGGCCGCAACCGCCCGAGGGCGGCGGCTGCTACCGCGTCGAGATCGAGGGCGAGCCGATGATGGTCGTCGACTTCGTCCACCACGGTGAGGACGGCGACCACAACGTCTCCGGCATGGTGACCACCGCGATGCGCCTGGTGAACTCCGTGGCCGCGGTGTGTGACTCGCCTCCCGGCCTCGTGCTGGCGAAGGACCTGCCCCTGATCACCGGTCGCGGCCTCGTCCGCCGTTGAAGCCGGCACTGTGATGATGGCGGCATGAACCCCGCCGCCGACTCGACCCAGACGTCCCACCGGATCAGTGCCGACTCGGGCCTCGTCTGGACCGAGGAAGGCGCCTGGCCGGTCTCGCCGGGCGTGGTGCGCATCCCGCTGCCACTGCCGATGGACGGCCTGCGGGCGGTCAACGTCTATGTGATGGAGACCGACGACGGGCTCGTGCTGATCGACGGCGGCTGGGCGATCCCCGAGTCCCGCGAGGTGTTCGAGGCGTCGATGAAGTCCGCGGGCTATGCCCTCTCCGACATCCGCCGCTTCCTCGTCACCCACCTGCACCGCGACCACTACACCCAGGCCTACGTCGTCGGCCGCGAGGTGGGTGCTCCGGTGTCGCTCGGGATCGGCGACAAGGCCTCCATGGACCTGATGCACGACGACCAGCTGTCCACGGACCCCAACCTCTCGCGCCTCGAGGCCGCGGGCGCCCTGGAGCTCGCGGAGGGATGGCGGGCGATGATGCCCTCCGACAGCCGGCCCTCGGCGGACGACTACGGGATGCCGGACGAGTGGCTGGACCGGGACCTGACGCTCGACCTCGGCGGCCGCCGCGTCGACGCGGTCTCGACGCCGGGGCACACGCAGGGCCACTACGTGTTCGCCGACACCGCACACGGGCTGCTGTTCGCCGGCGACCACGTGCTGCCCACGATCACGCCGTCCATCGGCTTCGAGCCGCGCTGGGTCGAGCAGCCGCTGCGCGACTTCCTCGAGTCACTGGCCAAGGTGCGTGCCCTGCCGGACCTGCGGCTGCTTCCCGCGCACGGCCCGGTCACCGAGAGCTCCCACGCCCGCGTCGACGAGCTCGCCGCCCACCACGACGACCGGCTCGAGCTGTGCGTCGCGGCGGTGGCCGCGGGCGCGAGCACGGCCTGGGACGTCGCCGGCGAGATCCCGTGGACGAGGCACGAACGCCGGCGTGACGAGCTCGGCCCGTTCGACGCGGTCCTGGCGGCGTTCGAGACCCTGGCCCACCTCGACCTGCTCGCCGCGCGCGGCGACCTCGTGCGCACCGACGAGGGGACCGAGCGCAGGTACTCCGTGCTGCTGGGCTAGATTGGCCACACACGACAGGGGAGCCCGTCGGCAGTGATGCCGGGGGCTGAGAGTGCGGAAGAGCCGCAGACCCTTGAACCTGCTCCGGTTAGCACCGGCGAAGGAAGTCGAAGGAGAGTCATGCGTACTCATCTCATCGCAGCGGCCACGGCGCTCGCACTCGGATCCGCCCTCGGGCTGGCCGGGTGCGGCAGTGACGCGGGCAGCAGCAAGGGCAGCACGGACAGCAAGACCGTCACCATCGCCACCCACGACTCGTGGGCGATGTCGAAGGAGGTGATGGCGGAGTTCAAGAAGGAGACCGGCATCACCGTGAAGATCCAGCCGCACGGTGACGCGGGTGAGCTGACCAACAAGCTCGTGCTGACCAAGGGCCACCCGCTCGCGGACGGCGTGTTCGGCATCGACAACACCTTCGCCAGCCGCGCGGTCGACGAGGGCGTCCTGGCCCGGTACGACGCCAAGCAGCCCGGGTCTGCCGCACAGTTCGCCCTCGACGGCGACGCCGGTCGCTACCTGACACCGATCGACTTCGGCGACGTGTGCGTGAACATCGACGACACGTGGTTCGCGAAGAAGAAGCTCGCGCCGCCGGCAACGTTCGACGACCTGGCCGACCCGGCGTACAAGAACCTGTTCGTCGCGCCCGGCGCCACGAGCTCTTCGCCGGGGCTGGCCTTCCTGGTCGCCACGATCGGCGCCAAGGGCGACGGCTGGAAGGACTACTGGCACAAGCTGGTCGACAACGGCCTCAAGATCGACGCGGGCTGGGAGGACGCCTACACCGTCGACTTCACCGCCGGCGGCGGCAACGGTGACCGGCCGATCGTCGTGTCGTACTCGTCGTCGCCGCCGTTCACCGTGCCCAAGGGCGCTGACAAGCCGACCACCAGCGCGCTGCTGGACACCTGCTTCCGCCAGGTCGAGTACGCCGGCGTGCTCAAGGGGGCCGACAACCCGAAGGGCGCGCAGGAGTTCATCGACTTCATGCTCTCCCACGACTTCCAGGCCGCCCTGCCCGACAACATGTACGTCTACCCGGTCGACGCGTCCGTCGCCCTGCCCGACGGCTGGAAGACCTGGGCGCCGACCTCGCCGGACCCGGTCGAGGTGTCACCCGCCGACATCACGGCGCACCGCAGCGACTGGCTGCGCGACTGGCGCGACATCACCAGCCGCTGAGCACCTGATGACGGTCCGCGCACGGCTCGCGGTCGCGGCACTCGCCGCGACTCCGGTCATCGTGCTCGCGGTCTTCTTCGTCTACCCCGTCGCCGGCATGGTGGGCAGGGGGCTCTACCCGGACGGGTCCCTCGACCTGGGCGGCGTGCTGTCGGTGCTCGGCCGCCCGCGGGTCCACCGCGTGCTCTGGTTCACCGTCTGGTCGGCCGGCCTCGCCACGGCGCTCGCGGTCGTGCTCGGCGTACCGGCGGCGTTCGTGCTCCACCGGCTGCGCTTTCCCGGCGTCGGCGTGCTGCGCACCCTCGTCGTCCTGCCGTTCGTGCTGCCCACGGTCGTCGTCGGCGTGGCCTTCCGCCACCTGATCGCGCCGTCGGGGCCGCTCGGCGCGCTCCACCTCGACGGGACCGCGGCCGCCATCGTCGCTGCGCTGGTGTTCTTCAACGTCAGCGTCGTGGTGCGCACGGTCGGCGCGTTCTGGGAGGGCCTCGACCCCCGTGCCGAGGAGGCGGCGGCGACGCTCGGTGCCTCGCCGCTGCGCGTCTTCGCGACGGTGACCCTCCCGGGGCTCCTGCCGGGCATCGCGTCGGCCGCCAGCGTGGTGTTCCTCTTCTGCTCCACCGCGTTCGGGGTCGTGCTGACCATGGGCGGGCTGCGCTACGCCAACGTCGAGACCGAGATCTACCTGCTGACGACACAGGAGCTCGACCTGCGGGCGGCTGCTGCTCTGTCGATCCTCCAGCTCGTCGTGATCGTCATCCTGCTGGGGCTCTCCGCACGCACCCGGCGCGCCCCGGCACCGGGTCGCGCGGCCGCGATCGCCCGGCGACCCCGCCGACGCGACACCGCTCTGCTGCTCTGGACCGCCGCAGTGGTCGTCTTCCTCCTGACCCCGCTCGCCTCGCTCGTGCTCGCCTCCGTGCACACCGACGACGGCTGGGGGCTCGGCCACTACCGCGCACTCCAGACCACGGGACAGGGCAACGCCCTCCTTGTCCCGGTCACCGAGGCGCTGTGGACCTCCTTGCGCATCGCGGCCGGTGCCGCTGCTCTGGCGCTGGTCCTCGGCTGCCTGGTGTCCTACCTGGTGTCCCGGCGCTGGCGCACCCGGATGGGCCGCCGCCTCAGTCGCGTGTTCGACGGCGCGTTCATGCTGCCGCTGGGGGTCTCGGCGGTGACCCTCGGGTTCGGCTTCCTGATCACGCTCGACCATCCTCCGGTCGACCTGCGCACCTCGCCGCTCCTGATCCCGATCGCGCAGGCGATGGTCGCGCTGCCTCTGGTCGTCCGCACGGTCGCGCCGGCGCTGGAGTCGGTCGACGAGCGGCAGCGCGAGGCGGCGGCGTCGCTCGGCGCGGGGCCCCTGCGCGTGCTGCTGGCCGTCGACCTGCCGGTCGCGTTGCCCGCCCTGGTCGCGGCCACGGGGTTCGCCTTCGCCGTGTCGCTCGGCGAGTTCGGCGCGACGAGCTTCCTCGCCCGCGACGACCACCCGACCTTGCCGGTGGTGATCTTCCGGCTGATCAGCCATCCCGGTGAGGCGAACTTCGCGATGGCGATGGCGGCCTCGGTGGTCCTGGCCGGCGCCACGTCCGTGGTGATGCTGCTCGTCGAGCGGCTCCGCGTCGGCTCGGTCGGTGCGTTCTGATGCCCGGCCTCGAGATTCGCGGGCTGACGGTCCGCTTCGACGGCGCGGCCGCCGTCGACGCTGTCGACCTCGACGTGCCGGCAGGGTCGGTCACTGCCGTGCTCGGGCCGTCCGGCTCCGGCAAGTCCACCCTGCTGCGTGCGGTCGCGGGGCTCGAGCCGCCGGCCGCCGGCTCGATCCGGTACGACGGCCGCGACCTCGCCTCGACGCCGACCCATCGTCGCGGCTTCGCGCTGATGTTCCAGGACGGCCAGCTCTTCCCGCACCAGACCGTCGGCCGCAACGTCGGCTACGCGCTGCGACTGCGCCGCCCGGCATGGCGTCGAGGCGCACGACCCGAGGAGGGCCGGCGGGTCGACGAGCTCCTCGAGCTGGTCGGTCTTGCCGGCTACCGCGACCGGATGCCCGGCACGCTCTCCGGCGGCGAGCGCCAGCGGGTGGCGCTCGCCCGCTCGCTGGCCGTGGAGCCGCGGATGCTGCTGCTCGACGAGCCGCTCAGCGCCCTCGATCGCGATCTTCGCGAGCGTCTCGCAGCTGAGCTGCACGACATCCTGCGCCGGGCCGGCACCACGACCCTCCTGGTCACGCACGACCAGGAGGAGGCCTTCGCGATCGCCGACCGGATGGCCGTCCTGCGGTCGGGCCGGCTGGTCCAGGCGGGCAGCGTCACCGACGTCTGGCGGCAGCCGGCCGACGCCTGGACCGCCCGCTTCCTCGGCTATGCCACCGTCATCGACGGCGCCGGCGCCGCCGCGCTGCGCGCCCTCGTCGACCCGGCCGCCACCTGGACGCAGCTCGCTCTGCGCCGGTCCGCGATCCGGCTCGACCCGGGAGGTCCGCTGCGTGCGCGGGTGCTGTCGGCCCGGGTCACCCCCGAGCAGCTCCGGCTCGAGCTGGAGGTCGACGGGGTAGGCCGGCTCCCGGCGGTGGCCGAGCCGGGGCTGGTCGTCACCGTCGGTGAGACGGTCCGGGCGCGCGTCGTACCGGACCGGCTCGCGGCACTGCCGCAAGGCCGCTGAGGGCACGCCATAGAATCACCTCTCGTGAAGCCCACCGCCCTCGTCCCGCTGTCCGTGGCGACGGCGTCCGAGCGGGGAACGGGCGGCGGTCCGCGACGACGGGCCTACGCGATGCTGGTGACGGTCGCGCTGATCATGGGGGCGCTGGCGGTCGTCTGCAGCCAGTCCCTCGGCTACCCGCTGCGCGACCCCGACGGCTTCCTCGGGCCGGCCTGGCTGCGGCTGCCGCTGCTGGTCGGCTTCGCGTTCGTCGCCGACGTCGTACCGCGCACCCTCTACCGCGCGCGTGGCAATCCCGGGCGCTACAAGGCCGAGGCGCAGCTGCTGATCCGGGAGCACTGGACCAGGGAGCGCATCGTCCTGGTCATCGTCGGGCTGATCGGCTTCTACGTCACCTATGTGAGCTACCGCAACATCAAGAACTTCCTGCCGTTCATCATGCGCGACGGCAACGGACCGCCGACGAAGTACGACTACGCACTGCACCGCTTCGACCACTGGCTGCTCTTCGGCAACGACCCGTCCAGCCTCCTGCACCAGTGGCTCGGCACCGGCGTCTCCGCCTACGTGCTGTCCTGGGTCTACCTGATCTTCCTGCCGATGGTGCCGGTCTCGGTCGTGATCTGGGCGGTGTGGTCGCGCAACGTGAGCTTCGGCTACTGGTTCATCACGGCCCAGTGCATCTGCTGGGCACTGGGCACGCTGAGCTACTACGCGATCCCGACCCTCGGCCCCAACTTCTTCTTCCCCTGGCTCTACTCCGACCTCCCCGACACCGGGGTCGCCGACCTGCAGGACGCCTTGTTCTACGGCCGCCAGAACATCTTGTGGAACCCGTTCGCCGACGGTGTGCAGTCGGTCGCGGGCTTCGCGTCGCTGCACGTCGCGATCACGGTCAGCCTCGCGCTCGTCGCGCAGTACACGTTGCGCACCCGGGTCTTCAAGGTCATCCTCTGGGCGTACGTCGTGCTGGTGGCCATCTCGACGACGTACTTCGGCTGGCACTACATCGCCGACGACATCGCCGGCCTCGCGATCGCCCTTGTCGCGGTGTACCTTGCCGCGCTCGGGACGGGACAGAAGTTCGATCGCGGGGGTCGCAGCTCGCACCCGACCACGTCGACCAGTGACGTCCCCGTCGATCCGACTGAATGACACCGCTGTCATTTGTCAAGACGACACACCGCCCATTTGGGCCATCTTTCCGTGATTCCGTTCCCCTTGTGACTGCTGTCGCCTAGCGTTGCGTCGGTCGCGCGCCCACCAGGGGACGAGCGCGTGACGGCCGACGAAAGGTTCAGCAGTTGCGCACCAGGACCAGGGGAGTTCTGACTGCCGTCCTCACGGTGGCGGCCGTGCTGACCGTGAACGTGTCCGCGCAGGCGGACCACCACAAGACGATCCCGACCCAGGCACAGGTCGACCAGGCCAGCGCGACCGCCGCGGCGAAGGCCGGCGACGTCGCCGCGCTGCAGGCCGACCTGGCCGTCGCGAACTCGCGGCTTCACGCTGCGGCCGACCGCGCCGAGATCGCCGCCGAGGCCTACAACGGCGCGATGTGGCGCCTGCAGCAGGCCCAGCAGGCCACGGCCGACGCCAAGGCAGCGGTCGCCGATGCGCTCGCGCACGTCGACGAGCAGCGCGCCGGGATCGCCCAGCTGGTCACCCAGAGCTACCAGGACGGTGCGCTCACCGGCGTGACCGCGATCATCGGTGGCGAGGACCCGTCCGCCGTGATGAGCCGGCTCGGCGTCGTCCAGAGCGCCGGCGACTCGATGCAGGCGCGGTTCGACCAGTACTCCGCGCTGAACGCGCTCGCCAGGGTCGCGCAGGCAAAGGCCGAGACGGCCGAGACCGAGCAGCAGTCGCTCGCCCAGAAGGCAGAGCAGCTCCGCAACGACGCGGCGGAGGCGGCCAACGAGGCGGCCAGCCAGACCGCCGCGATCGCCAACCAGAAGCACCAGCTGATCGTCGAGCTGGCCAAGGCGCAGAAGATCTCGGTCGAGCTGGCGACCCAGCGCCAGGAGGGCTTGGAGAAGAAGGCCGAGGAGGTCGCGGCCCACGCAGCCCAGGTCGCCGCGCACAAGGCCAAGAACCAGGCCGACGACGCGAAGGACCAGCAGCAGCTGACCCAGGACCAGCTCGCCGAGCTCGGCGTCGAGGGCGGCTGGGACCTCCCAGGCCTCGAGGTGCCGGCCGGCACCTCGGACGGCGCCAAGGCGGCGATCGAGTTCGCGAAGGCCCAGCTCGGCGAACCGTACGTCTGGGCCGCAGCCGGTCCCGACGCCTGGGACTGCTCGGGGCTGACGATGATGGCCTGGCGCCAGGGCGGCATCTCGTTGCCGCACTACTCCGCGGCGCAGTACCAGCAGACGAAGCACATCACCGCGAGCCAGCTCAAGGCCGGCGACCTCGTCTTCTGGGGCACCTCGCCGAACACGATCCACCACGTGGCGCTCTACATCGGCAACGACCTGATCATCCAGGCGCCGCACACCGGTGACGTGGTCAAGGTGAGCCCGCTCTACGACAGCGCCCCGGACTACTACGGCAGGCCCTAGGACCACTCCGGCGGTTGCTGGCAGAGTGGGCCCATGGCCGACTACACGCAGCCCGTCGTCGACGTCCCGGCCCTCACCGCTCTGCTCGACGGCACGTACGCCGAGGTCCGCAGCCTGACCCGCAAGCGCCTCGTCGAGTACGCCCAGGTGCTCGACGACGCCCGCGAGATGAGCCGCGAGGACTACCGCGAGCGGGTGCTCCAGGTCGTCAAGGAGCTCGCCGCGACCGGGCAGACCGGGATGGGATTCCCGGTCGAGCACGGCGGCGGCGGCGACATCGGCGCATCGGTGGCGGCGTTCGAGACGATGGGCTTCGGCGACCTGTCCGTGCTGGTGAAGGTCGGCGTCCAGTTCGGCCTGTTCGGCGGGGCGATCCTGCAGCTGGGCACGAAGAAGCACCACGACGCCTACCTCGCGCCGTTGGTCAGGGCCGACCTGCTCGGCTGCTTCGCGATGACCGAGACCGGCCACGGCTCCAACGTGCAGGCGCTCGGCACGGTGGCCCGCTACGACCTCGAGACGCACGAGTTCGTGATCACGACGCCCGACGAGAGCTCCCGCAAGGACTACATCGGCAACGCGGCGCGGCATGCGCAGGCCGCGGTCGTCTTCGCGCAGCTGGAGGTCGGCGGCGCCTCCCAGGGCGTGCATGCGTTCGTCGTACCGATCCGCGACGACAAGTCACGCGTGCTGCCCGGCGTACGGATCGAGGACGACGGTCGCAAGATCGGCCTCAACGGCGTCGACAACGGCCGGATCTGGTTCGACGAGGTCCGGGTGCCGCGCGACAACCTGCTCAACCGGTACGCCGACGTCACCGAGACCGGGGTCTACCAGTCGCCGATCGACAACGCCGACCGCCGATTCTTCACGATGCTCGGCACCCTCGTGCAGGGCCGGGTCTGCGTCGGCGGTGCCGCGATCAACGCGAGCAAGGTGGCGCTGTCGATCGCGGTCCGCTATGCGCTCGAGCGTCGGCAGTTCGGAAATCCTGGTGGCCCGGAGGAGCTGCTGCTCGACTACGGCCTGCACCAGCGCCGCTTGTTCCTACCCCTGGCACGCACCTACGCCCTGCACTTCGCGCAGGAGGTGCTGGCCGGTCAGCTGCACGCCGTCTTCTCGGCGACCGAGGAGGTCGACGAGCGCACCCGCCGCGCGCTGGAGTCGCGCGCTGCCGGCACGAAGGCACTCGGCACCTGGCACGCCAGCGAGACCATCCAGGAGTGCCGAGAGGCCTGCGGTGGCGCCGGCTACCTGTCGGCCAACCGCTTCGACGCGCTGCGCGCCGACACCGACGTCTTCACGACCTTCGAGGGAGACAACCACATCCTGCTGCAGCTGGTCGCCAAGGGGCTGCTCACCGACTACTCCTCGTCCTTCGGCGAGCTCGACCAGCTCGGGATGGTGCGGTTCGTCGCCGGGCTCGCCGTCGAGACGGTGATCGAGCGGACGGCTGTGCACAAGCTGCTCGAGCGGATCAAGGACGTGCTGCCCGGCGGTGACGACGACTGGGACCAGGAGGCCGGGCTGCTCGACCCGGCGTACCAGCTGGCGATGCTCCGCTGGCGCGAGGAGCACATGCTGTCCGGGGTCGCCCGCCGGCTCAAGCGCGGGATCGACGCGGGCATGGACCCTGCCGAGGTGTTCAGCCGCTGCCAGGACCACGTGATCGGCGCGGCGCGCGCACACGTGGAGCGCCTGGTGCTCGAGGCGTTCGTCGACCGGACGACGGCGATGCCCGAGGGTGGCAACCGGACGGCGCTGTCGCTGCTGTGCGACCTGTTCGCCCTCAGCACGATCGAGGCCGACCGCGGGTGGTTCATGGAGCACGGCCGGCTGTCGTCGGCGCGCGCCAAGGCGATCAGCCGCGAGGTCGACCAGCTGTGCCGGAGGGTCCGGCCGATCGCCCGCGAGCTGGTCGACGGGTTCGGCGTACCGGCCCAGATGCAGGCCACCGAGATGCTGGGCTCCTGACGTGCTCGACCGGCTCCGCGTCCCCGGCCTCGGCGGCTGGAGCGACGACCCGCTGTGGGCGTCGTTCTACGACTGGTCGGTCGAGCACCCGCGTGCGGGTGGTGCCGTCTGGCGCCTGGGCATCGGCAGCGACCTGCGCAAGCTGTACGACGCCGCCGCGGAGATCGGACGGCAACCGGCCGGCTCGGCGGTCCTCGACATCCCGTGCGGCGGTGGGGTGGCGCTCCGCGGCCTGCGGCCCGGCCAAGGGGTGCGCTACGTCGCCGCAGACATCGCGCAGGCGATGCTCGACCGGACGATGTCCGCGGCCCACGAGCGTGGTGTCGCCGACCAGGTCGAGCCGCGGCTGGCCGACGTCGGGGCGCTGCCGTTCGCCGACGGCGAGTTCGACCTCGTGGTCTCCTTCACCGGCCTGCACTGCTTCCCCGACCCGCACCGCGCCGTGCTCGAGATGGGCCGGGTGACGCACGCGGGCGGCGTCCTGACGGGCAGCGCGCTGCTCAACACCTCGCCGTTCTCGCACGGTGGCCTGCGGACGCTGCCACTGCGCCCGGTCGGCCGGCTGTCCGGCCTGCTCGGCCCGAGCGCGACCCGCGACGAGGTGCAGACGTGGCTGGCCGAGGCCGGCTTCGGCGACATCACCCTGGAGATGTCCGGGGCGATGGGCTACTTCCGTGCCTTGAAGCGGTGAGTCAGTGCCCCCCGGCCTGCTTGAACCGCTCGATCGACGCGCGCACCTCGGCCTCGGCCTCCGTGCGGCCGACCCACTCGGCGCCTTCGACGGACTTGCCGGGCTCGAGGTCCTTGTAG
>JAEKKP010000146.1 GCA_019510315.1 Propionibacteriales bacterium | reverse complement strand
GATCGCCGCGCTCGTCGGCACCGGCGGCGTCGTGCTCTGGCGG
The DNA here is from genome assembly GCA_019510315.1 of Propionibacteriales bacterium. Lineage (GTDB taxonomy): Bacteria > Actinomycetota > Actinomycetes > Propionibacteriales > Nocardioidaceae > Marmoricola. The sequence goes on along the minus strand of JAEKKP010000146.1, from coordinate 4,149 downwards.
AAGCGAGCCGACATCGCTGCGCGCGTGGTCCTCGCCGCAACCGTGCTGGGCACCGCGATCTGGGCGTTCGTCCTCCTCGACCGGTCCGCGGACTTCGTGCCCTGGCTCCGGTACGCCGTCCTCGCCGGCGGCATCGCGTCTGCTCTCCTCCTGGCCGGGATCAGCCTCGTCCCGGGTCGCGTTGCGGCATTCGTCGCCGCACTGGCCGTGGTGACGGCGCTGGCGGGTCCGGCGGCGTACGCGGTGCAGACGGCCAGCACCGCCCACACCGGATCGATCCCGAGCGCCGGCCCGGCGGTCGCCGGCGCGAGGGGCGGCGGACCGGGCGGGATGCCGGGCATGGGTCAGCTGCGCGGCACGCGGCCACCGATGGCCGGCGCCGGGACCTTCCACGGCCCGCCGCAGGGCACAGCCGGAGGTCCCGGCGGCAACGCGGGAGGCCTGCTCAACGGGAGCACGCCGACCGCCGCGCTCACGAAGCTCCTCGAGGCCGACGCCGCGTCCTACACCTGGGTGGCTGCCGCCGTCGGGTCCAACACCGCCTCGGGCTACCAGCTGGCGACCGGTGACCCCGTGATGGCGATCGGCGGCTTCAACGGCTCGGACCCGAGCCCGACCCTTGCGGAGTTCCAGGCAGACGTTGCCGCCGGCAGGATCCACTACTTCATCGCCGGTGGCGCGATGGGCGGCGCACCCGGAGGCTCGGGCAGCAACACCAGCTCCGAGATCAGCTCGTGGGTCGAGGCCAACTACTCCCCCACGACGGTCGGCGGCGTCACCCTCTACGACCTGTCGGGAGGTGCCGCATGACGACGGAGGCCGCCCTCCCGGAGCCCGGTGTCGCGCCGGCCGCGACGCCCATCCCGGTCCTCGACGTCGTGATCCCCGTCCACAACGAGGAGAGGCAGCTTGCCGCGTCGGTACGTCGCGTGCTCGCTGCCCTGGACCGGCTGCCGTGGAGCTACCGGGTGACGATCGCGGACAACGCCTCCACCGACGGGACCGACGTGGTCGCCCGACGACTCAGCCACGAGCATCCGCAGGTCCGGGTGGAGCACCTTGCCGAGAAGGGGCGCGGCCGTGCCCTCAAGCAGGCGTGGGGGCGGTCGGACAGTGACGTGCTGGTGTACATGGACGTCGACCTCTCGACCGACCTCGATGCACTGCTGCCGCTCGTCGCGCCGTTGATCAGCGGTCATTCCGACCTGGCCATCGGGTCACGGCTGGCGGCCTCGGCGCGCGTCGACCGTGGGCTCAAGCGCGAGCTCATCTCCCGCAGCTACAACCTGGTCCTGCGGCGAGCGTTGCGCGTTGCCTTCAGCGACGCCCAGTGCGGCTTCAAGGCGATCCGCCGCGACGCGGCGCGCGAGCTGCTCCCGCTGGTCCGCGACCACGAGTGGTTCTTCGACACGGAGCTGCTCACCTTGGCCGAGCGGGCCGGCCTGCGGATCCACGAGGTGCCGGTGGACTGGGTCGACGACCCCGACAGCCGGGTGGACATCGTGCAGACGGCGCTCGACGACCTCCGGGGAGTCCTCCGCCTGGCGACGGGTCTGGCGCGCGGGCGACTGCCGGTGCGCGAGGTCGGCGAGCGCCTCGGCCGTGTGTCGACAGAGGCCGGGACCGGCCGGGTCGGTCTGCAGGTCGCGATGTTCGTCGTCGTCGGCCTGTTGTCGACGCTTGCCTATGCCGGGCTCTACCTCGTCCTGCGTCAGGTCACGGGCGCGCAGCAGGCGAATCTCCTCGCACTGCTGGTGACGGCTGTGGCGAACACCGCCGCGAACCGACGGTTCAGCTTCGGGGTGCGAGGACCGGACGGCCGTCTGCGTCACCAGCTGCAGGGGCTGGCGGTCTTCGGGCTCGGCCTCGGGCTCACCAGCCTGGTCCTGTGGCTGATGCCCGCGGCGCATCCGACGCTCGAGGTCGTGGTCCTCACGGCGGCGAACCTCGTGGTGACCGCGATGCGGTTCACGGCGATGAAGCTCTGGATCTTCGTCCGACCCGCTTGACGCTCAGGCCACCACGACGGCCGGCAGGGCGCGGGCCAACCGGTTGAGCAGCTCCTCGCGAGAGAGCCCGTGCGGGTCGGTGACCCAGGCCATGACGACGTCCTCGACCATCGCGGCCCACCCGTCGGTGAGCAACCGCGTCGCCGGTGAGTCGACGACGCCGACCGTCGCCAGCTCCTCGGCGCCGGCGATGTCGAAGATCCGGTCGGTCAGCGCGCGGCGGGCGTCCTGGTAGATCTTCCGGATCTCCTCGTTGGAGCCCGACGCGGCACGGACCAGCGAGACGTAGCCGGTGTAGTTCTCGCTGACGAAGTCGACGTACGCCCCGAGCGAGACCGACAGCTGCTCGAGCGGGTCGCCGACGTCGCGCGGCGCGGTGATCGCGTAGAGGTCCTCGACAGCGCGCCGGACGACGGCGACGTGGAACTCCTGGAGGCTGTGGAAGTAGTGGTAGAGCAGGCCGCGCGAGATGCCGGCCTCCTCGGCCAGCAGCTCGATCGAGATCTCGTCGAGGGTGCGCGTGGCGAGCAAGCGGGTGCCGAGCTCGAGCAGCTGCTCGCGCCGACTCTCGGGCGACATCCGGACCCGGCTGCTGCTGGTGGTCATGTGGGCCAGATTACTGAACATTCTTCAACAACGCTATTGACGCCTGTTCAACAACGGCTAGGGTGAGGCACATGGCCTCCCGCACGCGCTCCGGCGCATCCCCTGAGACCCCTCCCGAGACTCTCCCCGATCGCGTCCGGATCCTCGTCGTCGGGGCCGGTTTCGCCGGCCTGGGCGCGGCGATCAAGCTCGACGAAGCCGGTCATCGCGACTTCCTCGTCATCGACAAGGGCGACAGCGTCGGCGGCACCTGGCGCGACAACACCTACCCAGGCGCGGCCTGCGACGTGCCGAGCCAGCTGTACTCCTTCTCGTTCGCTCCCAATCCCACCTGGTCGCGGTCGTTCTCCCCGCAGCCGGAGATCAAGGCGTACCTCGAGGACGTCGCCCGTCGGTCCGGCGTGCTCGACCGGTTCCGGTTCGGCGTCGCGGTCGAGGACGCCGCCTGGGACGAGCAGGACAACGTGTGGCACGTCGGCACGAGCGCCGGCACTGTCACGGCCGACATCGTGATCAGCGGCTCCGGCGGGCTCTCGGAGCCCAAGCTGCCCGAGATCGAGGGCATCGGGGACTTCCGCGGCGAGATCTTCCACTCCGCGCGGTGGGACCACGACTACGACCTGACCGGCAAGCGGGTCGCCGTGATCGGCACCGGCGCGTCGGCGATCCAGATCGTGCCGGAGATCGCCGAGAAGGTCGCCCACCTCGACGTCTACCAGCGCACCGCGCCGTGGGTGATCCCCCGCAACGACCGGCCCTACACAGGAGTCGAGCGCTTCGCGTTCCGCCACCTCCCGCTGGTCCAGAAGGCCTACCGCACGGCGATCTACTGGGGCCGTGAGCTCTACGTGCCCGCATTCACGCTCGAGCCCAGGCTGGCGGCGCCGGCGAAGGCTGCGGCGCTGGCCAACATCCGCAAGGGGATCTCCGACCCGGCTTTGCGCAAGGCGGTCACGCCGCACTACCAGATCGGCTGCAAGCGGATCCTGATCTCCAACACCTACTACCCCGCGCTCGACCGTGACGACGTCGAGCTGGTCACCGACCGGATCGCGGAGGTCACACCGACCGGCATCCGCACGGCCGACGGCACCGAGCGCGAGATCGACTGCCTGGTCGTGGCGACCGGCTTCTACACGACCGACCAGCCGATCGCGCACCACATCAAGGGCCGCGACGGCCGCACCCTCGCCGACGTGTGGGCCGAGCACGGCATGGCGTCGTACAAGGGCACGACGACCGCGGGCTTCCCCAACCTCTTCCAGATCGTCGGCGCCAACACGGGTCTCGGCCACTCCAGCATGGTGTTCGTCATCGAGAGCCAGATCGCCTACATCCTGTCCGCGATCGAGCAGATGGACCGGCGGGGCATCACCGCCGTCGAGCCGCGCCAGGAGGTGCAGGACGCGTGGAACGCGGACCTCCACCGCCGGATGGGCCGCACCGTGTGGAGCACCGGCGGCTGCGCGAGCTGGTACCTCGACGAGCACGGCCGCAACACGACGCTCTGGCCGCGGACCACGGTCGCGTTCCG
>JAEKKP010000064.1 GCA_019510315.1 Propionibacteriales bacterium | reverse complement strand
ACGGTCCGGCCGCGCTTGACCCGACCGACCGTCGGTGTCAGCGTCCCGGCGACGAGGTTGAGCACCGACGTCTTGCCGGCACCGTTGACCCCGACGATGCCGACCCGGTCACCCGGACCGAGCCGCCAGGTCGCATGCTCGAGCAGGGTGCGCTCGCCGCGGACGAGATCCACGTCCTCGAGGTCGATCACGTCCTTGCCGAGTCGCTGCGTGGCGAACCGCTCCAGCGCGAGCCGGTCGCGCGGTGGTGGCTCGTCCTCGATCAGCTCGTTGGCCGCGTCGATGCGGAACTTCGGCTTCGACGTACGGGCCGGCGCGCCGCGACGCAGCCAGGCCAGCTCCTTGCGCACGAGGTTCTGCCGGCGCGACTCCGACGACGCGGCCTGCCGCTGGCGCTCGGCCTTGGCGAGCACGAAGGCGGCGTACCCGCCGTCGTAGGTGTCGACGACGCCGTCGTGGACCTCCCACGTGGTCTCGCACACGGCGTCGAGGAACCACCGGTCGTGGGTGACCACCACCAGTGCAGACGTACGCCGCGACAGGTGGTCGGCGAGCCACGCCACCGCCTCGACATCGAGGTGGTTGGTCGGCTCGTCGAGGATGAGCAGCTCGTCGGGCTCGAGCAGGAGCCGGGCCAGCGAGCACCGGCGCCGCTCGCCGCCGGAGAGGCCGTGGACGACGCGGTCGAGCGAGACGCCCGCGAGCAGCACCTCGACGACCTCGCGGGTGGTCGCGTCGGCGGCCCACTCGTGGTCGGCCTTGCCGGCCAGGACCACCTCGCGCACGGTGTGGGTGTCGTCGAGCAGGTCGCGCTGGTCGAGGTAGCCCAGGTGCAGACCTCGGGACCGGGACACCCGGCCGTCGTCCGCCTCGACCCGTCCGGCGATCAGGTTGAGCAGGGTGGTCTTGCCGTCCCCGTTGCGGCCGACGACACCGATCCGCTCGCCGTCGCCGACGCCGAGGCTCACCTCGTCCAGCAGCATCCGGATGCCGTAGGACTTGGACACCCGCTCCAGGTTGACCAGGTTAGGCATAGGTCACCACGTGCGCGCCGGCCACGGGTCCCGGCGCGCACAGCACGACGGGGTACGTGCTCGCGAGGGCGGCAGCCATCTCCCGCGCGTGGTCGGCGTCGCCGGCAAGACCCAGCCAGGTCGGCCCCGAGCCGGAGAGCAGGGCGGCGTAGGCGCCGCACTCCAGGATGTCCCGCTTCGTGAGGGCCAGCTCGGGCCGCAGGTCGAGCGATGCCGGCTCGAGGTCGTTGTGCAGCTCGCCGGAGAGCCCCTCGGGCCAGGCGTCGGCGAGCGCGCCGAAGAGCCCCTCCGGCGCGCGCAGTGTCTCGCCCAGACCGAGACGGTCGTACTCGGCGTACACCGCGGCGGTGGAGAGTCCGGCGTCGTTGGGCACGACGACCCACCACCACTGGCCGTGGTCGACGACCGGCTCGACGAGCTCGCCGCGGCCGGTGCCGTAGGCCGTGCCGCCGACCAGCGCGAACGGGACGTCGCTGCCGAGGCGGCCGGCGATCGCCAGGAGGTCCGCGTCGGAGGTCTGCAGGTCCCAGAGCCGATCGAGCGCGACGAGGGCAGCTGCTGCGTCGGCACTGCCACCGGCCAGCCCGCCGGCGACGGGGATGCTCTTCGCGATCGTCAAAGCGGCGGCGCGATCCACCCCGTGGTGGTCGGTGAGCGCCCGGCCGGCGCGGATCGCGATGTTGTGGTCGTCGAGCGGCACCTCGGAGACGTCGAGCTCACCGGATCCCGACACGGTCACGGTCCACTCCGGTGCGTCGGTGGCGGTGACGTCGTCGTACAGCCCGATCGCCTGGTAGACGGTCGACAGCTCGTGGTAGCCGTCGGGTCGGCCGGGCCCGACCCCGAGGTGCAGGTTGATCTTGGCGGGTGCGCGCACGGTGATGCTCATGCGATCGCTTCCGCGATGCGCGCGAAGTCGTCGATCCGGAGAGCCTCGCCGCGGGTCATCGGGTCGATGCCGGCCTCGGCGAGCGCCTTCTCCGCGGCCTCCGCCGAGCCGGCCAGCTCGCGCAGTGACGGGCGCAACGCCTTGCGGCGGTGCGCGAACGCGGCGTCGATGACCGCGAAGACCTGCGCGCGGGTCGCCGTCGTGGCCGGCGGATCGCGACGCGTCCAGGCGACCAGCCCGGAGTCGACGTTGGGTGCCGGCCAGAAGACGTTGCGACCGATCGCGCCGGCGCGCCGGACGTCGGCGTACCAGGCAGCCTTGACCGACGGGATGCCGTAGGACTTCGAGCCAGGCACCGCGGCGAGCCGGTCGGCAACCTCGGACTGCACCATCACGAGCCCGCGCTCGAGTGACGGCAGCAGGTCGAGCAGGTGGAGCAGGACCGGCACGGAGACGTTGTAGGGCAGGTTGGCGACGAGCGTCGTCGGAGCCGGCCCGGGGATCTCATCGACGCGCATCGCGTCGGCGAGCACCACCTCGAACGCCCCGACGTGGTCGGGCGCGCGGTCGGCGATCGTCGCGGGCAGGGCCTCGGCGAGCGCCGGGTCGATCTCGACCGCGACCACCCGCCTGGCGACAGCGAGCAGCGCCAGGGTCAGCGACCCCAGACCTGGCCCGACCTCCAGGACGACGTCGTCCGGCCCGACCTTCGCGTCCGCGACGATCCGGCGCACGGTGTTGGCGTCGATCACGAAGTTCTGGCCGCGCTGCTTCGTCGGCCGCAGGTCGAGACCCGCCGCCAGCGCCCTGACCTCCGCCGGCCCGAGCAGGCGCGGGGCACGAACGGGGCGGTCGGTCACGCCGAGAAGACTAGGTGACACCCGAGCGGGCGGTTGCGTGCAGCCATACGGCGCCGAGCGGGCGGTTGCGTGCAGCCGTTCGTCGCCGAGCGGGCGGTTGCGATCGGTATGCAAGTGCCCTCTCGCCGTACTCGGGGCGCACGCAACCGCCCTCTCGCCGTACTCCGGGCGCACGCAACCGCCCTCTCGGCGGGTCCTCAGGCGAGCTTGCCGCAGACCGGCCAGGCGCCGTACCCGCCGCTGGCGGCCCGGACCTTCTCGGCGATCGCGATCTGCTGCTCGCGGCTGACCAGGTCGGGCCGGCTCGGGCCGCCGTACGCGCGCCAGGTGCCGAGGTTGAACTGGAGGCCGCCGTAGTAGCCGTTGCCGGTGTTGGCGTGCCAGTTGCCGCCGGACTCGCACTGGGCGATCCGGTCCCACGCGCTGCCGCCGGAGACCGCAGGCGCAGGCTTGGTGCCGACCTTCACGATCGTCGGGACCGGCGCCTTCAGCGAGGTCTCGGTGAGGACGACGCGGCGGAACTCGCGACCGTTGCGGTAGACGACCTTGTAGGTCACGTCGCGCAGGCCGGGCGTGCCCTCGCGCACGGTCTCGCGGTCGCCCTCGTAGAGAGTGGAGTCCTGGCGCTCGACGACCGGCGGTGCCACCTTCTCCTGCGGCACGTGCACCTGCTCCACCTTCACGCGGGTGAGCACGATCCGGGCGCCGTCGACGACCGGGGCGTCCAGTCCGGGCTCGACCAGGTCATTGCCGTCGTACGCCGTCCCGAGCTGGTCGAGCAGGTCGCCCACGTCGGCAGCGGCGAGCACGACCTTGCGGGCCTTGGCCCGGCCGACCTTCACCGTGACGGCCTTCGGCGTGGTGATGCGCAGTGCCATGCCCTCGCGATCGATCGCAGCGCCACGGCTGGCCGAGAGCTCGGCGCCGGCGAACCGGATGCCCAGCTCGTCGAGCGCGGTGGCGACCTTGGTCGCGGTGGTCCAGTAGGTCTGCTTGACGCCGTCGACGTTGACGTCCAACGGACGGCTGAACCGCACCGAGATCCGGGTGCCGTCGTGGACCGGGCTGTCGGGCGCCGGGACGACGATGTCGCGCGAGTGGAGCGTGATGCCCTGGTCGGCGAGCACGCCGCGGACATCGCCACCGAAGGTCCGCACGCTGCGCTCCTTGCCGTCGACGGAGAGGGTCACGTCGCGGGTGGCCGCGGCGTACCCGACCGTGGTGACGGCGAGGGCCACCGCGATGGTGGCCACGAGGCCGACCAGCCAGCGGGGGCTGTGGATGACGTGGGCGAGGGCGGTCTTGGTCTGTGCGAGGAAGCGCACGCTGCTCCGATGATCGAGCTTCCCGGGCCGCGGGAGCCTTCGCCGCCTGCACCGGGATGCCGGCGCGGACATGGCGAAGGCCGGAGATGGGGCTTCCCGCTCCCGGCCAACGGCCTGACACGCTGCCACTGCTAGCAGCGCATTAGCAAACTGCTAGCACCCGCTCCACGCTGGGAGTGTGGTTCATGTCACCCGTTTAGGGTGGATTTGGGAACTCGTTCCAGCGAAACTGCTAGCCGCTGGGCAAGTTCCAGGGTCCGCCGAAGGCGCGGTCGGTGTTCGCCTCGATCGCACGGCACAGCTCCGCGAGATCGTCGCCGCGGGTCTCGGCCATCGCCCGCACCGTGAGCGGCACGAGGTACGACGCGTTCGGCCGGCCCCGGTAGGGCACCGGCGTCAGGTACGGCGCGTCGGTCTCGACCAGGATCCGGTCGATCGGCGCCGTTCGGAGTGCGTCGCGCAGCGGCTCGGCGTTCTTGAAGGTGACCGTGCCGGCAAAGGACAGGTACGCACCGCGGGCGAGACACTCCTGCGCGAAGGCGGCGTCGCCGGAGAAGCAGTGCATCACCCACCGCGGCGGCGGCCCGACCTCGTCGATCACGCGGAGGACGTCGGCGTGCGCGTCGCGGTCGTGGATGACCAGCGTCTTGTCGAGGGCGTGCGCGAGCTCGATGTGCCGGCGGAAGGACCGTGCCTGCGCCTCGTGCCCGTCCTCGCCGGTGCGGAAGTGGTCGAGCCCGGTCTCCCCCACCGCGCGCACGCTCTCGTGACCGGCCAGGTCGGCGATCTCCGCCAGGGCCTCGTCGAGGTGGCCGGCTGCGTCGAGACGGGCCGCGTCGTTGGGGTGCAGTGCGACGCCGGCCACGATCTGGTCGTACGTCGTCGCGACCTGGACCGCCCAACGCGCACCGACGAGGTCGCAACCGATCTGCACGATCCGCGGCACCCCGACCGCCGCGGAGCGGGCGAGCGCCTCGGCGACGGGCACCGGCTCGCCGGGACCGTCGTTGGCCGGGATGTCGAGGTGGCAGTGGTTGTCGACGACGGGGTGCGGCAGCGGCTCCGGCGCTTCCGGGCGCTCGCCGGTGCGCGTCATGGTTTGTGCACCAGGTCGTAGACGACGCGCTTCGGCACCCCCGAGCGCCGGGCCACGTCGGCGATCGCCTGCTTGCGCGGCACCCCTGCCGACTCCTCGGAGGCGACCAGTGCACGAAGCGTCTCCGGATCGGTGGCCGCCTCGTCGTCGGGCGCGCCGGACACGACGATGGTCACCTCGCCGCGAATGCCCGCGCTGGCCCAGGCGGCGAGGTTGCCGAGCCCGTCGCGGCGGACCTCCTCGTGGGTCTTCGTCAGCTCGCGGCAGACGGCTGCGCGGCGGTCTGCTCCGAAGGCCTCGGCCATCGCGAGCAGCGCTGCCTCGGTGCGGTGCGGCGCCTCGAAGAAGACCATCGTCCGCGGCTCGTCGGCCAGCCAGTCGAGCCGGCGCGACCGTTCGCCGGTCTTGCGTGGCAGGAAGCCCTCGAAGCAGAACCGGTCGACGGGCAGCCCGCTCACCGCGAGTGCGGTCAGCACGGCCGACGGGCCGGGTACGGCGGTCACGGTGATGCCGGCCTCGACGGCGGCGGCCACCAACCGGTAGCCGGGGTCCGAGACGCTCGGCATCCCGGCGTCGGTGACGAGCACGACCCGGCCGCCGGCGAGCAGCGCGTCGACCAGCTGCGGCGTGCGCCCCTGCTCGTTGCCCTCGAAGTAGGACATCACCCGGCCGGTGATCTCGATGCCCAGGTCGGTGACGAGGCGCTTGAGCCGGCGGGTGTCCTCAGCGGCGATCACGTCGGCGGTGGCGAGCTCGGCGGCGAGCCGGGCCGGCGCGTCGTCGGGTCGGCCGATCGGCGTACCGGCGAGCACGAGTGTCCCCGCGCTCTCCGACGTCGTCATGGCTCCGATCATGTCAGTCCGTAGAGTCGTCGCCGTGCGCACGGTGACGACCCTCTCCCGGACCGCCACCGGCGACGTGGTGCCCACTGCTGCCGAACGCGCGGCGCCGCGCGCCGTCGACCGCGACCCGGTGATCGCGTGGATCGGCACGGTGGCGATCACGCTGCTCGCCGCGTTCCTGCGGCTGTGGAACCTCGACTACCCGAAGAAGTTCCTCTTCGACGAGACCTACTACGCCAAGGACGCCTGGTCGCTGGTGCACCACGGCTACGTCACCGGGTACGTCGACGACGCCAACGACAAGATCCTGGCCGGCAACCTCCACGGTCTCTGGACGAGCGACCCGAGCATGGTGGTGCACCCCGAGGTCGGCAAGTGGCTGATCGGCCTGGCCGAGCTCGCCACCGGGATGACGCCGTTCGGCTGGCGGCTCGCCCCGGCGATCGTCGGGTCGCTGATGGTGATGGTGATGATCCGGCTCACCCGCCGGGTCACCGGGTCGACGCTGCTCGGCCTCGTCGCCGGCATCCTGATGTGCTTCGACGGCCTCCAGCTGGTGCTGTCCCGGCTCGCGCTGCTGGACATCTTCGAGGCGTTCTTCGTGCTCTGCGCGGTCAGCTGCCTGGTCGCCGACCGGGACTGGTTCCGGGCAAAGCTCGCCGCCTCCACGGACGTCTCGACAGGCTCGACGACCGGGACTGGCTGGGGTCCGCGCATCCTCTGGCGCCCGTGGCTGCTGCTCACCGGGATCTGGTGGGGCCTGGCGATCGGCACCAAGTGGTCGGCGGTCTTCCCGATGGCGGCGTTCGGCCTGCTCTTCTGGGTCTGGAGCGCCGGCGCCAGGCGCTCGTTCGGCATCCGCCGCTCACTGCTCAAGTCCGCGGTGATCGACGCCGCGCCGGCGGTGGCCTACATCGTGGTGCTACCGGTGATCGTCTACATCGCGACCTGGACCGGCTGGCTCCTGCACGCGAGCGTCTACGAGCAGCACCTGTCGAACACGCAGTACGGCCCCTACTGGGGCTCCTACATCAAGCACGACGCCCACGGCTTCTTCCCCGAGCTGTGGCAGTCACTGCGCTCGCTGTGGCACTACCACCACGACGTCTACGCGTTCCACACCAAGTTCCTCAACGACTCGACCCACATCTACCAGTCCAACCCGCTCGGCTGGCCGATCCTCAACCGTCCCGTCGGCGTCGACGCGCAGCTCGACATCACGCACGCGAAGGACGCCGCGTGCAGCGCGACCGGCTCGGAGACCTGCCTGCGCCAGGTGCTCCTGCTCGGCACGCCGGCGCTGTGGTGGTTCGCCACGATCGCGCTGATCTGGTCGGCGGTCTGCTGGGTCGGCAAGCGCGACTGGCGCTACGGCATCGTCGTCGTCGGCTCGCTGGTCACCTGGCTGCCGTGGCTCCGGTACGACGACCGCCCGATCTTCAGCTACTACGCGATCGTGATCGAGCCGTTCCTGATCCTCGGCGCGGTGATGCTGCTCGGCGAGATGCTCGGACGTGCGCCGGCCGGCTCACCGCGCCGTACGGTCGGGGCCGTGGCCGCCGGCGCCGTCGTCGTCGCCGTGATCGTCAACTTCGCGTGGTTCTGGCCGATCTACACCGACGGCCTGCTCACCCAGAGCGAGTGGATCAAGCGGATCTGGTTCCACCGCTGGATCTAGCGGACCCGCAGCACTGACGAGACGGAACGTGCGTACCGGACCGTCGGCTCGGTGACCGCCCGGACGCGCATCGCCTTCTGATGGAGGGGGTGGCGCAGGCGCAGGGTGACCCGGCCAGTGCTGTGGGTCATCCCACGGCCGCCCTTCAGCCGCACCCAGTGGCCGTGCGCCTTCTTCTCGAGGTGGACCCACGCGAACGCGTTCGCGGCGTAGCCCGACGGGCGCTCGTCGACGGTCGCGATGCGGTAGGTGACGACGCGGCCGTGGTGTGTCCGGCGGGCCCTGGCGGACAGGCTCGTGCGAGTGAGCGGTTTGCGCATGGTGAAGTGCGAGTCGTCGAGCGTGGCGGACTGGCGTGCCGAATCAGCGTCGGTGGCCCACTCGACGGTCGCCCGGATCGTGTAGCTGCCGTACGGGTCGGTCGGGCACAGCACGAAGGTGCCGGTCCCCGAGGCCAGGTTCGCGTCCGGGACGACGTACCCGGTCTCCACGACCGCTCCGTCGGGCCCGATCAGCGTGGTGTTGAGCGCGCGGTAGGTGCCGTCGCCGGGTACGTCGACAGCCCAGTGGTACGGGTAGGCCAGGCAGTCGTTGTACAGGACGCCGTCCACACCCGAGGTCGACCCGTGGGTGGCGTCCGCCTGCGCCGGGCCCGCGACACACGCGAGCGCGAGCGCGACGATCCCGAGAAGAGCGCGGAGCACCGGAGAAGTATCCCCCGGATCGTCAGGCGCCGGCGATCGGCGGTGCTGTCGGGTCGGTGCCGAGGCCGCTCTGCTCTCGCTTGACGTACTCCTCGATCGCCTCGATGTCGTCGCGGGCGCGCGTGACGACCGTGAGCAGGTCGTTCATGGTGGCGACCTCCTCGACCTGCTCCTTGATGAACCACTGCATGAACTGCTCGGCGGCGAAGTCGCTCTGCTCACGAGCGGTCCGGGTGAGCGCGAAGATCTGCTCCGACACACGCTTCTCCTGCGCGAGCGCCAGCACGACCGGCGCGACGACGTCGGCGAACTTCGTCTCCGGCGCCGGTACGCCGGGGATGTGCACCTCGGCGTCGGTGTCCATCAGGAACTTGACCATCATCATCGCGTGGTCGCGCTCCTCGAGCGCCTGGCCGTAGAAGAAGGCGGCCATCTGCGGCATCGTCAGCGCGTCGTAGTGGATCGCGCACGCGACGTACTGCTGATGGGCGGCGAACTCGTTGCCGATCTGCTCGTTGAGCTGCTCGGCGAAACGCGGTGCGGTCACAGGTGTCCTCGGGATGTCGTCGAGACGCTCAGGCGGCGAGCTGCTTCTTCTTGCTCGTCTTCTTCTTCGTCTTCTGGGTGCGTACGGCGGCGACCAGCTCGGCCTTCTTGACCTTCTTGACCTTGGTGCCGCTGGCGTCGAACCGCACGAGCTTGCGCTTGCGCACACCGTAGCCGGAGGGCAGCGTGCCGTCCTTGAGCATGCGGATCGGGCAGCGGTCGCAGCGCGTCTTCGACACGCAGCACTCCGTCTTCGGCAGCTTCAGCGCCTTGCCCATGCACTCACCCTAAGCGACTAAGGGCTGCCTTACCTAAAATGCGATTCAGATCACGAGGACCTAGTATGTGAAGAGTTCTTCACATTCACAGGTCTTGAGGTCAGATGCCCGTCCCCCTGTACCAAGCGAAGGCCGAGCTGCTGCGCACCGTCGGCCACCCGGCCCGGATCCGGATCCTCGAGCTGCTCAGCGAGCGCGACCACGCCGTCCATGAGCTGCTCGAGCAGATCGACATCGAGCCCAGCAACCTGTCCCAGCAGCTGGCCGTGCTGCGGCGCACGGCGCTGGTGACCTCGCACCGCCGCGACGGCGCGGTCGTCTACGCGATCAGCGTGCCCGAGGTGCGCGAGTTCCTGCTCTCGGCGCGTCGTATCCTCGCCAGCCTCGCGGCGGCGCAGAGCGACTTCGAGCCCGAGCTGACCCGGTGAACACCCGGCTGCTGCCCCACCGGGCCGAGTGGGCAGCCGCGACCCGGCGTCCGGGCAAGGATCTCCTGGCCGGGTTGATGGTCGGCCTGGTCGCGCTTCCCCTTGCACTCGGGTTCGGGGTGAGCTCGGGCATGGGCGCCGGAGCCGGTCTCGTCACGGCGGTCGTCGCGGGAGCGGTCGCAGCGCTCTTCGGTGGCAGCAACCTCCAGGTCAGCGGACCGACCGGCGCGATGACCGTCGTGCTGATCCCGATCATCGCGACGTACGGCGCCGACGGTGTCCTGGTGGTGGGCCTCATGGCCGGGCTGATCCTGATCGGCCTCGCCGTTGCCGGGATGGGCCGCTTCATCCGCTACGTGCCGATCCCGGTCGTGGAGGGCTTCACGCTTGGCATCGCGGCGATCATCGTGCTGCAGCAAGTCCCCTCTGCCCTCGGGGTGCACGTGCACGCGGAGCGTGCGCTGGCCCTCGCCGGTCTGGCGATCAGCGCCTGGCTGGACCACCCGACGTGGGCAGCGCCCATCCTCGCCGTCGGGAGCCTCGGCCTGATCCTGCTGGTCACCCGCGTGCGCCCGTCATTGCCGGTGGCCCTGCTCGCGGTCGGGCTGGGCACCCTGGCGAACAGCGCGCTCGACCTGGGGGCAGCGACCATCGGGGCCCTGCCGACGGGTCTTCCGGCACCCTCCCTTCCGCACGTGCCGTGGTCGCACCTGGACGCACTGCTGCTGCCCGCCGTCGCCGTGGCCGCGCTCGCGGCCCTGGAGAGCCTGTTGTCGGCGACGGTGGCCGATGCGATGTCGGTGGGCCAGCGGCACGACCCCGACCGCGAGCTCTTCGGGCAGGGGCTGGCCAACCTGGCAAGCCCGCTGTTCGGTGGCATCCCGGCGACCGCCGCGATCGCCCGGACCGCGGTGAACGTGCGCGCCGGTGCCTCGACGCGGCTCGCTGCCCTCACGCACGCCGTCGTGCTGCTGCTCATCATGCTGGCGGCGGCTCGCTGGGTCGGCGAGATCCCGCTGGCCGCCCTTGCCGGCGTGCTGATCGCGACCGCGATCCAGATGGTCCGGGTCTCGAGCGTCGCCGCTCTCCTCCGGGCCACCCGCGGCGACGCGGTCGTGCTCGTGATCACCGCCGGCGCGACGATCGTCTCCGACCTCGTCACCGCCGTCATCCTCGGCCTCGTCGTCGCCGGCTGGTTCGCGCTGCGCCAGACCGCCCAGTCGGCGCACCTGGCGGAGGAGCCCCTGGACCAGCAGGACCACGGCGACGAGGAGCACGCCGTCCTGGATGAGCAGATCATCGTCTTCCGGCTCGACGGCCCGCTGTTCTTCGCGGCCGCGCACGACTTCCTCCTCGAGCTCTCCGAGGTGAGCGACGTCCGTGTCGTCGTCCTGCGGATGTCGCGGATCAGCACCATCGACGCCACCGGGGCGGCGGTCCTCGCCGACACGATCACCCGGCTGGAGGGCCGTGGCATCACGGTGCTGCTGTCCGGCGTACGTGAGCACCAGCAGCGTGTCCTGGTCAGCCTCGGGGTCTACGACCGCCTCGCGACCGAGCACCACCTCTTCGCCACGACTCCCGAGGCCATCGCCCACGCCAGGGTGCATGCTGCCAGGCACGTCCATCCACCGCACGTCGCTGAACCGCACGACGAAAGGGCAGCCAGTTGACCTGCATCCTGATCATGGGTCCCCCGGGCTCCGGCAAGGGCACCCAGGCCGGCGACATCGGGGAGCGCCACGGCGTACCCGCAATCTCGACCGGAGACATCTTCCGGGCGAACGTCGACGCCGACACTCCGCTCGGACACCTCGCGCGCGAGTACATCGAGGCCGGCGAGTACGTGCCCGACTCGGTGACCATCGACATGCTCCGCGACCGGGTCGACCAGCCCGACTGCGAGCAGGGCTTCGTGCTCGACGGCTACCCGCGGACGATCGCGCAGGTCGGCGCCCTGGACGAGCTCCTGACCTCGACGCGGCACGAGCTCCGCGCTGTCCTGGTCCTCGAGGTCGACCGTGACGAGCTCGTCGACCGCCTCGTCCGTCGCGCTGCGACCGAAGGTCGCACCGACGACAGCGAGGACGTCATCCGTCGTCGCCTCGAGCTGTACGCCGACGAGACCGACCCATTGCTCAGCGAGTACGACAGCCGCGGGGTCCTCGTCCGCCTGGACGGCAGCGGCACCAGGGCCGAGGTCGCCGAGCGCGTCGCCGAGGCCCTGGCCGTCCGCGCCTGAGCGTCGGCGAGGGTTCGACAGGCTCGACCACCGCGTCAGCTGTCGGTCCTGCGCCCCGGCTTCTCTCCGTTGGCGACCGCGTCGATCCAGTCGACCGCCTCGTCCGACAGGTAGAAGCTCGTCGGCCCGTACTCCCCCACCCACCAGGCGTCGGTCGCGACGACACCGCCGGCGCGGGTGATCTGCTCGGTGATCCAGACCGGCACCGCATCGCCGTTGTGGGCGATGAGCCACTCCCGGGTCGCCTGCGGCAACCGTGGCCACCAGTCCTCGAGCGACACCGACATGGCCCCACCCTAGGTGGAGAGCGGCGAGGATGTCGGCGTCAGCCGGAACACCCGGATCTGCCGATCGGTGCGGCCGCGGTACGCCGAGTAGGTGTCGGCGATCTCCACCATCTTCCGGTACGCCGTCTCCGCCTCGTCACCATCGAGGAGCGCCGCGGTCACGGGGACCCGTTGACCGCCGACGACGGCAACGGCCGCGGGCGTCGCGATCAGGTTGCCCGTCCACCCCGGGTGGTGGGCCTGCCCGAAGTTCGAGCCGACCACGATCACCGAGTCGCCGTCGCGGGCGAACAGCAGCGGGTTGAGCCTCGTCTGGCCGCTCTTGCGGCCGATCGTCTCCAGCAGCATGACCGGAGCACCGATCGGGCCGAGCAGCGTGCGGCGCCCGTTGCTGCGCACCAGCAGCTTGCGATCCACCGGCATGAGGGTCCGGATGGTCCAGGACCCGAGCCGCGTGGAGCCGAACCGGGCGATCGTGCGCGCCAACGCCGAGTCGGAGCTGCCCCACCGGGCATCGGGGATCTGGGTCACGCTGGTCAGTCAACCAGTGAACGTTCCCGTCAGCACTACCCGGTGTTGCGCATCCCGGCGGCGATGCCGTTGATGGTGAGCAGGAGCGCTCGCTCGAGCTCAGGGTCGTCCTCTCCGCGACGGTGCCGCGCGAGCAGCTGGATCTGCAGGTGGTGCAGCGGCTCGAGGTAGTTGTCCCTGATCTCGAGCGTCGTGCGGAGCACCGGGTTGCGGTCCAGCAGGTCGTCGTCGCCGGTGACGGCGAGCACCTGCTCGAGGGTCCGCGCGTGCTCCTCGCGGAGGTCGTCCAGCACGGGTCGCACCTCGGCCGGTGCGAGCGCCTCGACGTACCGGGCGGCGATGTCGAGGTCGGTCTTGACGAGCGTCATCGACACGTTGTCGAGGAAGGTCCGGAAGAACGGCCAGGTGCGGTACATCTCCTGCAGGACGTCGAGCCGGTCGCCGGCCGCCGCGAGGCCCGACCCCACGCCGTACCAGCCGGGCACGATCTGGCGTGACTGCGTCCAGCCGAAGACCCACGGGATCGCCCGTAGGTGCTCGAGCCCGCCACCGGAGTCCGGCCGGCGCGCCGGACGGGAGCCGATGTGGAGGGCGCCGAGCAGGTCGACGGGCGTCGAGGCGAGGAAGTAGTCGGTGAGCTCCGGCCGCTCGACGAGCCGGCGGTAGCGCGCGTGCGCGTGCCCGGAGACGAGGTCCATCGTGTCGTCCCAGCGCTCCGCCTCGGCGGGCGTGCGCCGGTCGGTCTGGTGCAGCACGCTGGCCTCGAGCGTCGCCGCGAGCATCAGCTCGAGGTTGTCGCGCGCGAGCACCGGCAGCGCGTACTTGTCGCTGATCACCTCGCCCTGCTCGGTGATCTTGACCTCGCCGTCGACGGTGCCCGACGGCAGCGCCATGATCGCGTCGTACGTCGGCCCGCCACCACGGCCCACCGATCCGCCGCGACCGTGGAAGAAGGTGAGCCGCACGCCGTGCCGGCGAGCCACGTCACGGGCGCGGCGCTGCGCCTGCTGGATCTGCCACTGCGAGGTGGCGATGCCGCCGGCCTTGTTGGAGTCGGAGTAGCCGAGCATGACTTCCTGGCTGTCTCGGCGCAGCGCCAGCAACCGGCGGTAGGACGGGTCCGCGAAGAGGTCCTCGAGGATCTGCTCGGTGCGCTCGAGCTCCTCCACGGTCTCGAGCAGCGGCACGAACCCGATCCGCGCCACGCCGCTGGCCAGGTCGACCAGGCCGGCCTCGCGCGCCAGCACCACCGCGGCGAACACGTCGTCGGCGCCGCGCGTCATCGAGATGATGTAGCTCTCGATCGTGCGCGGGCCGAGCGAGTCCAGCGCTCGCCGGATCGTCGCGAACGTCTCGGCCGTCCGTGCACCCTCCTCGTCGAGCGGCAGCGGATGGGAGGACAGCGGCCGCCGGCCGGCGAGCTCGCGGGAGAGGACGTCGGTGCGGCCCTTCGGGTCGAGGTCGGAGTACGGCGCGCCCAACTCGCCGGGCGTCCCGCCGAGCCGGTCGAGCAGCTGGCCGACCGCGTGGTGGTGCTTGTCGGCGTGCTCACGGACGTCGAGCGTCGCCAGCGTGAGACCGGCGGTCGCCACGGTGCGCACCAGCCGCTCGAGCTCGCCGCCGGCGATCAGCGCGCCCTGGTGCTCCACGACGGAGCGGTGCAGCAGCAGCAGGTCGTCGAGCAGCTCGGTGTCGTCGCGGTAGTCGCGGCCCGGCTGGTGCCGCGCGCCGGCCACGATCCGGCGCTCGGTCAGCCGCAGGCGGACGTGCACGAACGTGAGGAACAGCCGGTAGGGCTCCTCGGCGTTGAGCCGGCGGTAACGCGGCTCGACGTGCGGTAAGCCGGGGAGCAGCTCCTCGGTGCGATCGCGCACCTCCGGCGCGATGTCCGAGACCCGTTCGCTGAC
>JAEKKP010000063.1 GCA_019510315.1 Propionibacteriales bacterium | reverse complement strand
CACAGCCCGCTGCCGCTGGTCCCCGACGACGCCGAGCCGGTGTCGGGACCGGCCCAGGAGATGGGGGGCGTGCGATGAGCCCCCGACAGCTGCGCCTCCTGTGTGCCGCGCTGCTCGTGGTCGTGGTGTCGGCGTGCTCGACGCTGCCCGACTCCGGGGAGGTGCACACGCGGCGGGCGCGGGAGGACACCAGCCAGGTGTACTTCGCGCCACCGGGCCCGGCCAAGGACGACAGTCCGGCCGGCATCGTCCGCGGCTTCCTGCTGGCGATGCAGGCCAACCCGCCGAGCACGGCCGTGGCGCGCAGCTTCCTGTCCGCACGGGCGAAGGACACCTGGACGCCGACCCAGGGCACCATCGTGTACGACGCCGCGACCCTGGACAGCGCGGTCGACGTCGTGACGGCTCACCTGCGCGACGCCTTCCGGCTCTCGCCGGCCGGCGCGTGGCTCGACGGCACCGACCCGACGACGACGACCGTGCCGCTGACGCTCGTCCAGGAGAAGGGGCAGTGGCGGATCGACAACCCGCCGAACGCACTGGCGGTGCCCACGACGTACTTCGGCAGCCTGTTCGTCGGCTACGACCTGTACTTCTTCGACCGCGCCGGCAGCGTGCTGGTGCCGACGCGCGTCTACCTGCCCCGGGGTGACCGGACGGTGACGGACCTGGTGCGTGGTCTGCTGGCCGGACCACCGCGGTCCCAGAGCGACGTCGCGATCTCGGCGTTCCCGCCGAAGGTCGACCTCGACGGGCTGGCGGTGGTGGTCAACGACAAGGGCATCGCCGACGTGCCCCTGACGCCGGCGATCCTGGCGCTCTCCCCGGTCGAGCTGAACCGCGTGGTCGTCCAGCTGGCCTGGACGCTGCGCCAGGTCCCCGGCATCAGCCGGCTGCGGCTGACCGTCGAGGGCGCGCCGGTGCCGCTCTCCGGTGGTCGCACCGACGTGAGTGTGGCGGCCGGAGCCGAGTACGACCCCCTGGTCTCGCCCGAGCGCCAGCTGCTGACGGTCAGCGGTGGTCGCGTGCTGCGCGACGACGGTGACGAGGCGGTCGCGGTCGGCGGCCCGTTCGGCCAGACCGGTTTCGCCCTCCGCTCGATCGCCTGGAGCACCCACGAGCACGCCATCGCCGGCGTCAGTGCGAGCGGACGACGGGTGTTCGTCGCTCCTGACCAGGGCTCGCGATCGCCGACCCGGGTCCGCGCTGTCCTGGACGGCGGCCACGACGTGCTCCGGCCGACCTACGACCGGTTCGGCGGGCTGTGGCTGGTCGATGCCGCACCGGGCGGGGCCGTCGTGCACCTGGTGACCGCGCGTCGCGACCGGGTCGTGCAGGTCGAGGGGATCAGCGGCCGGCCCGTGAGCGCCTTCACGGTCACGCGTGACGGCAGTGCACTGGTGGCCGTGCTCGGCACCGGCCCGAACCCGACCCTGGAGGTCAGCAACCTCGTCCGCGGCACCTCGGGCCGGCTGGAGCAGGCGACGGCCGCCCGCACCCTGCAGATCAGCGGGGCCGACCTCGGTCCGGCCCGCGACGTCGCGCAGAACGGGCCGACCTCGGTGGCCGTCCTGACTCGGCCGTCGGGTGCCGGCGACCAGATCGTGTACGTCGAGCTCGACGGCTCTCCCATCGCCGAGGGCCCACCGGGGACGGGGGCGCCGGATTCCGTGCCGGGTGAGCTCGCCGGTCTCGTCGCGAGCCCCGACCCCGCGCTGCCGCTGCGCGTCCTCACCGCGGACCGGCGCCTGTTCTCTCTCATCGAGGGTGGCGGCTGGACGCGTGACTCGTTGACGAACGTGGTCGCGGCCGCCTACCCGGACTAGGTCCGGCGCGGCGCCCGTCCACAACGCGCGACACGGTCCTGCCACGCCCGCGCCCGGGCGCCGACGATGGTCGTGTGTGGCTCGACGACTGGCTCGACCTGGCGTTCGGCTCCGCCTGCGTCGGCTGTGGTCGTGCCGGGCGGCTGCTGTGTCCCGACTGTCGCGAGACGCTGCCGCTCGCGGCGCGACCGGTCCGGCCCGAGCCGTGTCCCGACGGACTCGCGCCCGCGTTCGCCGCGGCCGACTACGCCGACCCGGTGCGGCGGATGATCCTGCTGCACAAGGAGCGACGCGCGTTTGGCCTGGCCGGGCCGCTCGGCCAGGCGCTCGCGTTACCGGTCCTGGCCGGACTCACACCCAGCGCCCGCACCGTGCTCGTGCCGGTCCCGTCCCGGCCGGGCGTCGTACGGGCACGGGGGCACGACCCGATGCTGCGGATCACCCGGGTGGCCGCGCGGACCCTGCGAGGAGGCGGCGCAGACGTCCTGGTCTCGACCCTGCTGCGCCAGCGCGACGTCGTCGCCGACCAGGCCGGACTGACCGCGACGGAGCGAGCGGCGAACCTCGCCGGGCGGATGGCGGCGCGGGCCTCGCGGCTGCGCGGCCTCGCCCGGTCCGGCGTGCCGCTCACCGTGGTCGTCTGCGACGACGTCATCACCACTGGCTCGACCGCGCGGGAGGCGCAGCGGGCGCTGGAGGCCGTCGGCCTTCCGGTCGCCGCGATCTGCTGCGTGGCCGCCACCCGGCGTCGGCATCTTCTACCGAAATGAGGGGGCTGCCGCTAACGTCTGTGTATGGAGTCCGTCCGGGTCCGTGGTTGCGTTGGACCGGTCCGGCTCGGACCGGTCCGGCAAGCCGATGCCAGTCGCAGGCGAAACGGTCCACGTAAGGCGCAGCGGGCCCTGGGTCCGCAGCGCCGATCACGGTGCGGCTTAGTCGTAAGTCCTGCCCGCCGCTCCTCGCCAGATGCGGGGTCCCGGCGGAGAAGGCCAGTAGTGGCAGATGAGCTGCGAACGTCTCAGCAGGCGGGTGTGGGGTCGAAGACCAGGTCGGCCGGACGGGCTCCATCCCTCATGCCGGAATAACCAACAGGGCGGTTGCCCGCCCGGGACAGTGGGAGGTCTGCATGGACGTTGTGGTCAGCAGTCGGCAGTGCGAGGTCTCGGAACGGTTCCGCGAGCACGTGGAGGACAAGCTCGCGCGCCTCGAGAAGCACGACCACCGGATCATCCGGGTCGAGGTGCTGCTCGAGCGCGAACGCAACGCCCGCCAACCCGACCGCCAGGTGCGCGTCGAGCTCACCGCGAAGTCGAAGGGACCGGTCCTGCGCGCCGAGGCTGCTGCCGAGGACAAGATGGCCGCACTCGACCTCGCGCTCGACAAGATGTCAGCGCAGATGCGCCGCGCCGCCGACCGCCGCAAGGTCCACCGCGGACAGCACGCCCCTGAGTCCCTGGCCCGGGCGATGGCCCGGTCGGACAGCAACGGCGTCGCCGCCGTCGACGAGTCCGACCGCGTGGCCGAGCACCAGGTCGGACCGGTCGCCGTCGACGGCGAGGGCCCGCTCGTCGTACGCGAGAAGACCCATCCCGCGGCGCCGATCACCCTCGAGCAGGCGCTCTACGAGATGGAGCTCGTCGGACACGACTTCTACCTGTTCGTGGACAAGGAGTCCGAGCGGCCGTCGGTCGTCTACCGACGCCGCGGCTACGACTACGGCGTGATCTCGCTGGACCTCGACGCGTCCTGACGCCCCACATGCCCGGAGTCGCTCGCGGGTAATTGGCCCGCATGGCCGACGACACGCACGACCGGATCCCCGCCTACACCGGTGCGCTGACCGTCTTCGCGACGAGCGTGCTGACGGCGGCTCTCGCCGGTCGTGCGGCCGGGCACGACCTGCCCGAGCGGTTCGGCACCCGCGACCTCCTGCTCGGCGCGATCGCGACCCAGAAGTTCACCCGGATCGTTGCGAAGGACGCCGTCACGACGCCGCTGCGGGCGCCGTTCACCGACTTCGAGAAGCCGCTGGGCTCGGGCGAGGTGCAGGACCGGCCTCGGCGCGAGCATCCGCAGCACACGATCGGCGAGCTGCTGACGTGTCCCTTCTGCCTCGCGCCCTGGACCGCGACGGCGTACGTCGCCACGCTCGCGGTGGCGCCCCGCGCTGCCAGGGCATGGGCGGCCGTGTTCGCCGTCGTCGGCGGGGCGGACGCGCTGCAGCACGTGTACGCCCGGTTGCGGACCGACTGAGCGGAAGCCCGTTGCTGGCACGCGTGATCTGCCATGATTCACGGGTGCCAGAGATGAAGTCCGACGCGGAGGCAGTCCGGGTCGTCGTGGTCGACGACCAAGAGCTCTTCCGCCGCGGTCTGACGATGCTCCTCGGTGTCGAGCCCGACATCGAGGTCGTCGGCGAGGCCGGGGACGGCAACAGCGCCATCGAGCTGGTGCTGGAGATGGTCCCGGACGTGGTGCTGCTCGACGTACGGATGCCCAAGCGCAGCGGCCTCGAGGCCTGCATGCGGATCAAGGAGCAGGTGCCGTCCACGCGGATCATCATGCTCACGGTCAGCGACGAGGAGGCCGACCTCTACGAGGCGGTCAAGAACGGCGCCTCGGGCTACCTCCTCAAGGACTCCTCGATCGACGAGGTCGCCCAGGCGGTCCGCGTCGTCGCCGAGGGCCAGTCGCTGATCAGCCCTTCGATGGCGGCCAAGCTCATCGACGAGTTCAAGGAGATCTCGCGCTCCGACCGCGACACCGGTGCGCCACGGCTCACCGACCGCGAGCTCGAGGTGCTCCGGCTGGTGGCCAAGGGGCTGAACAACCGCGAGGTCGCCAAGCAGCTGTTCATCAGCGAGAACACCGTCAAGAACCACGTGCGCAACATCCTGGACAAGCTGCAGCTGCACTCCCGCATGGAGGCCGTCATGTACGCCGTCCGGGAGAAGCTGCTCGATATTCCGTGACGGACTGTCCGCGCTGACCTCTAGCCTCACCCGCATGCAGTCGCTGTCCCGGGCCCAGGCCCGCCGGGTCGCGCTCGCCGCGCAAGGCTTCCTCGACCCGCGGCACGCCACACCCGACCTGCGCACGCTCGGCCGCACCCTGCGACGGACCGGCGTGCTCCAGATCGACTCGGTCAACGTCCTCCAGCGCGCGCACTACATGCCGCTGTTCAGCCGGATGGGCCCCTACGACACCGCACTGCTGGACCGTGCCTCGGGCCGCGCCCCGCGACGGATGGTCGAGTACTGGGCCCACGTCGCCGCCTTCATGCCGGTCGACCTGTGGCCGCACATGCAGCACCGGATGCGGCTCTACCGTGACCGCGGGCACCCGTGGATGGCCGGCGTCGACTTCGAGCTCGCCTCGTCGCTGCTGGGCGAGCTACGCGGGCGCGGCCGCCAGACGGCACGCGACCTCGACGACGGTCTCCCACGCGACAAGCAGCACTGGGGCTGGAACTGGTCGGAGGCCAAGAAGGCGCTGGAGTACCTCTTCCTCGCCGGCGAGGTCGCCGTCGCCGGGCGCAATTCGCAGTTCGAGCGGATCTTCGACCTTCCCGAGCGGGTGATCCCGGCGGCCATCCTGGCGCAGCCGACCCCGTCGGACGCCGAGGCCCACCAGGAGCTGGTGCGCCGTGCAGCCCGCTCGCACGGTGTCGCCACCGCTCGCGACCTGCGCGACTACTACCGGATGCCGCTCGCGCAGGTCGCGCCAGCGATCAGCGCACTCGTCGAGGACGGCGAGCTGGTCCCGGTGACCGTGGAGGGCTGGTCGCAGCCGGCGTACCTGCACCGCGACGCGAGGATGCCGCGCCGTGTCGACGCCCGGGCGCTGCTCAGCCCGTTCGACCCCGTGGTCTGGGAGCGCGACCGTGCCGAGAAGCTCTTCGACTTCCTCTACCGCATCGAGATCTACGTGCCCGAGGCCAAGCGGGTCCACGGCTACTACGTGCTGCCGTTCCTCCTCGGCGACCGGATCGTCGCCAGGGTCGACCTCAAGTCCGATCGCCGGGCCGGTGTGCTGCAGGTGCACGCCGCGTACGCCGAGCCGGGTGCGCCGGAGACGACCGCCGACGAGCTCGCCCTCGAGCTGCGCTCGCTCGCAGGGTGGCTCGGGCTGGCCGACGTGGTCGTGGCAAAACGTGGAGATCTCAGCGCAGCGCTGCGATCGGCCCTACGATCCTCAGCAGTCTGAAACCAGGAGGCCCCGATGATCCGCGTCGAAGGCGGGTTCGTCCTGCTGCTGCTGGCGCTCGACGTCTTCTGCGTCATCGACCTCATCCAGACCCGCGAGGACGAGGTCCGCAACCTGCCGAAGATCGCCTGGCTGCTGCTGATCCTGCTGTTCCCGCCGATCGGCTCGATCGCGTGGCTCGCCGCCGGGCGCCCGCAGCCCGGCGGGTCGCCCCGCTCGGCGTACGAGCGCGTCACCCCGGCCTACCCGGAGTACGACCGGCCCGGCCGCGCGGCCGGCCTCACTCCCGAGTCCGACGAGGAGTTCCTCCGCCGGGTCCGGGAGCGGGCCGAGGAGCAACGCCGCAAGGCCGCGGAGCAGAAGAAGGCACAGGAGCAGGACCCGGACGTTCCCTAGGGGGCGGGCACCCCGTTCGGGACCAGCGCGAGGATCCGGTCGGCCGCGGTCGCCGTACCGCGACACTCGCGGATCAGGGCGCCGAGACGAGCTGCAGCGGGGCGGTGCGGACCGTCGGCAAGGAGCTCCTCGATCACGGGACGGAGCTCGTCCGCGGACGCGCTCTTCTTCACGGTCCGACCTGCGCCGGCGGCCTCCACCTGGCGCCCGACCACCGGCTGGTCGAGCATCGGATGCATCGGCATCACCACGAGCGGGAGGTCGTGGGCCAGCGCGCGCATCGTGGTCGCATGCCCGCCGTGGCCGACCACCAGCGACATGGCCGGCATCAGCTCGTCGTGCGCCACGAACCGATGGACCTCCTGATTGGCGGCCGCTCGCAGCTCGGAGGGGTCGACGACTGGGCCGGTGGTGACCATGACGCGAGCATCGAGACCCGCGGTCGCATCGAGGATGCTCTGCAGGGATGCGACCATGCCCGCGTAGTTGTACGTGCTGAGGCTGACCAGGACGGCGGGATCGTGACTCCCGAGGTCGTGAGGCGCCGGCTCGGTGAGCACCGGGCCGGTCCAGACGGTGCTGGACGTGTGGGCCCGTGCATGTCCGGGATCGAGCTCGCGCAATGACGCCACGACGGTCAGCGCCGCCGAGTCCCACGCGGCGCGCGGCCGGAGCCCCTTCGCCTTCGCCGCGAGTCCCATCGGCCCCTTGAGCCAGGCACCGCGGAGATAGCCGTCGAAGAGGTGCTCGAGGGTGACGTAGGTGAGGCCGGCATCGGCGCACGCACGGAGCGCGCCGATCAGCAGGCAGTCGACCACCACGACGTCGGTCGCGCGGCGAGCGGCCTCTGCCAGGGTGTCGCGACCGATGGCCTTGTCGCTGAACAGAGCCAGCATTCGGGGCGGGCTGTTGGTCTCGACGGAGGAGAACGGCTTCGCGGTGGCGAAGGCCTCGAAGTCGAAGCCTGATCCAGCAATCGCGTCGCGCTGGGTCGCGTGCCCGAGGAACCGGACGCCGTGTCCCCGACGACGAAGCTCGGCCGCGATGCCGAGAGCGGGCGGCACGTTGCCGCCGCCGTCCCACGTGACGAAGAGGATCTCGGCCATGTCAGGTGTCCTTCCGGGTGGTGGCGTCCGTCAGGAGTGCGGACACCAGGGCGTTGATGCGGTGCTCGGTCTGGGCCCGGGAGTGGCCGCGGTCGCGGCGCAACAGCTTCCAGGTGTAGACGTCGGTGGCCACCACGAGCAGGTCGACGAGCTCCTCGCGACGCTCGGCGTCGTGAGGGAGGCACGGCTCGAAGACCTCGGTGACCCAGGCTCGGTGCGTCCGCTTGCCGGCCTCCGACATCCGCCGGACGTGCTCGAAGGCGCGTTCCTGGGCCAGCATCAGCAGCGCGAACTCGCCGCGCTTCTCGTAGTGGTCCACGAGCACCTTGATCGCGGCCGCGGCGTCGCCGGCCGGCGCCCGGCGTTCCTCGGCGATCTCGGAGTTGACCAGCTGCAGGCTCTCCTCGAAGAGGTTGGCCTTGCTCCCGAAGCGCCGGAGAACGGTCTGCACGCTGACCCCGGCCCGGGCGGCGACGTCTTCCAGAGAGATCTCCGTGGTGAGTCGCGCGGCCTGGAGCTCGAAGGCCGAGCGGACGATCCGCTTCCGGGTCTCCTCGGCGGCCTCGGCGCGGGCGGTCATCGTGTAGGCACGTTTGGTATTCATGGCAGTCACAGTTGACATCAAATCTCTATTGATGTCAACGGAAACTCACATGAAATGTCCTGCGGTGGCAGTGGATGTTGCCGGCCGCGCCCGGGCCGCCCGCCCGCTGGGTAGAGTTGGCGGCTGCATCACCCTGACCTGAGAGCCACCCTCCGCATCACCCCCGGGAGCCCGAGACCGTGCCTGCCATCGTTGACAAGATCCTCCGCATCGGCGAAGGGAAGATCCTCCGCCAGCTGGAGACCATCGCCAAGGCGGTCAACTCCATCGAGGACGACTTCGTCGCGATGACCGACGACGAGCTGCGCGGCATGACCGACGAGTTCCGCAAGCGGCTGACCGACGGCGAGACGCTCGACGACATCATGCCGGAGGCGTTCGCGACCGTGCGCGAGGCGGCCAAGCGGGTGCTCGGCCAGCGGCACTTCGACGTGCAGATCATGGGTGGCGCGGCGCTGCACCTCGGCAACATCGCCGAGATGAAGACCGGTGAGGGCAAGACGCTGGTCTCCACCCTGCCGTCGTACCTCAACGCGCTCGAGGGCAAGGGCGTCCACGTCGTCACCGTCAACGACTACCTGGCGAAGTACCACGCCGAGTGGATGGGCCGGGTGCACCACTTCCTCGGGCTCACCGTCGGCGTGATCCTGCCCGAGATGACCCCGCCGGAGCGTCGGGTCGCCTACGCCTGCGACATCACCTACGGCACCAACAACGAGCTCGGCTTCGACTACCTGCGCGACAACATGGCCAACGCGATCGAGGAGTGCGTCCAGCGCGGACACCACTACGCGATCGTCGACGAGGTCGACTCGATCCTCATCGACGAGGCCCGCACGCCGCTGATCATCTCGGGCCCGACCCAGGACGAGGTCAAGTGGTACGCCGAGTTCGCCAAGGTCGCCTCGACCCTCTCGCGCGACGTCGACTACGAGGTCGACGAGAAGAAGCGCACGATCTCGATCCTCGAGCCCGGGATCACCAAGGTCGAGGACCACCTCGGCATCGAGAACCTCTACGAGTCCGCGAACACCCCGCTGATCTCCTTCCTGAACAACTCCATCAAGGCCAAGGAGCTGTTCCACAACGACAAGGAGTACGTCGTCCTCGAGGGCGAGGTCCTCATCGTCGACGAGCACACCGGCCGGATCCTGTCGGGCCGCCGCTACAACGACGGCCTGCACCAGGCGATCGAGGCGAAGGAGGGCGTCACCGTCCGCGAGGAGTACCAGACCCTCGCGACGATCACGCTGCAGAACTACTTCCGGCTCTACGAGAAGCTCGCCGGCATGACCGGCACGGCGATGACCGAGGCCTCGGAGTTCGACAAGATCTACAAGCTCGGCGTCGTGCCCATCCCGACCAACAAGCCGATGCAGCGGCTCGACCAGGCCGACCTCGTGTACCGGACCGAGGAGGCGAAGTTCAACGCCGTCGTCGAGGACCTCGTCGAGCGTCACCGCACCGGCCAGCCGGTGCTGGTCGGCACGACCTCGGTGGAGAAGTCCGAGCGACTCTCCGGCCTGCTCAAGAAGCGCAACGTCCCGCACACGGTGCTGAACGCCAAGCAGCACGCCGACGAGGCGAAGGTCGTCGCGATGGCCGGCCACAAGGGCGCGGTCACGGTCGCGACCAACATGGCCGGTCGAGGCACCGACATCATGCTCGGTGGGTCGGTGGAGTTCCTCGCCGACCAGGAGCTGCGCAAGCAGGGCCTCGACCCGGTGGACAACGCCGAGGACTACGAGGCCGCCTGGCCGGCCACCGTCGAGCGGATCACCAAGCAGGTCGCGGCCGAGCACGAAGAGGTCAAGGAGCTCGGCGGGCTCTACGTGCTGGGCACCGAGCGCCACGAGTCCCGCCGCATCGACAACCAGCTGCGTGGTCGTTCCGGCCGCCAGGGCGACCCCGGCGAGTCCCGTTTCTACCTGTCCCTCGAGGACGACCTGCTGCGCCTCTTCAACGCCGCGTTCGTCGAGCGGGTGCTGATCGCGCTGCGCGTGCCGGACGACGTACCGATCGAGAACAAGTCGGTCACCCGTTCCATCCAGTCCGCCCAGGGCCAGGTCGAGAGCCAGAACTTCGAGTCCCGCAAGAACGTCCTCAAGTACGACGACGTGATGAGCCGGCAACGTGAGGTCATCTACGCCGAGCGCCGCGAGGTGCTCGAGGGCGCCGACCTGCACGAGCAGATCCGCACCATGATCGACGAGGCGGTGGCGACGTACGTCGGGGCCGCGACCGAGGGCTTCCCGGAGGAGTGGGACCTCGAGGCGCTGTGGACGGCGCTCGGCACGCTGTACCCGGTCTCGCTGCGCTACCAGGACCTCGAGACGGAGGCCGGTGGTCGCGACGGGCTGGACCGCGAGGAGCTGCTGACCACTCTCCAGGCCGACGCGCAGAAGGCGTACGACGCGCGCGAGGAGGAGGTCGGCGAGGAGGTCATGCGCGAGCTCGAGCGGCGCGTGCTCCTGTCGGTGCTCGACCGCAAGTGGCGCGAGCACCTCTACGAGATGGACTACCTCCGCGAAGGCATCGGCCTGCGCGCCTACTCCCAGCGCGACCCGCTGGTGGAGTACCAGCGCGAGGGCTTCGACATGTTCAACGCCATGAAGGAAGGCATCCGCGAGGAGACCGTCGGCTTCCTGTTCAACCTCGAGGTCCAGCTCGAGGAGGAGGGTGAGGCCGAGGAGGTCGAGATCCCGCCGGGCATGGAGATCGAGCCCGGCCACGAGGGTCACTCGCACGCGCCGATCTTCCGCCCCATCGGGACAGGGGCTGCGGAGGCGGCGGCCGCCGAGGCCGAGGCGCACGCGGTGCACTTCAAGGCCAAGGGGCTGGACGCTCCGAAGGCGCCGCAGCACCTGACCTACGCCGGCCCGACCGAGCAGGGCGAAGTGGAGCTGCGCGGCCAGACCGCGACCAACGCCGACGACCCGTTCGCCACCGTCGGCCGCAACGAGAAGTGCCCCTGCGGGTCGGGCAAGAAGTACAAGCAGTGCCATGGCGCGCCCGGTGGCGCCGGCCCGACCGGCCAGGCTGTTCGGGGCGGTTAGCCGAAATCGAGCACGCTGCACCGCCAGCGGCCCTCGATCCGCTCGATCCGGGCGGCGATGGCGCGTGAGCGCTGACCGTGGCGGACGTGGATGCTGAGCTCCGCGGCGTCGGGGTGTGGCCGGAAGAGATGCACGCTGCGGACCGTGGCGCGCACTCGGCGGAGGCGTTGGTCGCCCGGGGTGGTGCGCTGCAGGGCGTGGCTGCGGTGCATCAGGTCGGCGTAGACCCACTCGGTGGTCCAGCGCATCAGCTGGTGGACGCCACGGTCGCCGCCGATCACCTCGACCACGGCCTGGGCGAAGCGGGCGGAGAAGGCGTCGAGCTCACGCTCCTCACCGGTGACGACGCGCAGAGCGGGCCGTGCCGGGAGGCCGGGTGCCTCGTCGAGGTCGAGCGCGAGGGCAGCTTGCGCGTGGGCGACCGGCATCGCTGGACCACGCACCGCCGGCGGGCTGATCGTGTGCAGCCGGACGATGCCGGATGCGGGGCTGGGCGTGAACGCGGTCGCGGTCATGGTGCCTCCGGGAGGGTGTCGGGACGGTCGACCAGCAGGCGCTGGCCGGGTTGGAGAAGATCGGGGTCGGGGCCGATGTCGGAGCGGTTGGCGGCGTAGAGCGCGGCGACCGATCGGGCGAGCTCACCGTCGTCGGCGCGCGGGTGCAGCCGTCGGGCGATCCGCCACAGCGAGTCGCCCGGTGCCACGAGGACGACGCGTGTCGAGGTCCCGGTGGTGCGGTCGGGGAGCGGGAGGCCGTCGAGGGCGGCCGCCGTCCGGTTGCTCGCGTCGCCCGACCCGGTGTCGCTCGCGTGTGCGGGCGCCGTCCAGCCGAAGACGGCGACGAGCGCGGCGAGCAACCACAGCCGAAGTCGTGGCGGGCAGCCCGCCCGCTCGGCGAGTCGCACCCGGCCACCGGTGCGAGCCTCGAGCGCCACGGCGAGCACGACGAGGATCGCCCAGCCGGCGGCCAGGACCAGGACGCCAACGGCGCCGCGTGCCAGCAGCGCGTCGAAGCCAGTCCCGAGAGAGTCCACCGCGGCCAACCTTTGCGTTTGCGTGTGTTTGCTTGTTCTAGATCCTGATTGCCTCCGTGGTCAACTGCTTGTCCACAGATGTTTGGGCGTCGCCCGCAGCGGGCATCGATCGGCATGTCCTCCGCCGGCCGTTGGGAGCACGC
Organism: Propionibacteriales bacterium; assembly: GCA_019510315.1. Classification (GTDB taxonomy): domain Bacteria; phylum Actinomycetota; class Actinomycetes; order Propionibacteriales; family Nocardioidaceae; genus Marmoricola. Next base: position 2,295 of record JAEKKP010000063.1, on the reverse strand, counting down.
CGTGCTCGCCCTGCTCGACGACCTCGAGCTGCAGGCCGAGGGCCTCCACCTCGCCGAGCGCGCCGCCGAGGTCGACGCACTCACCGTCGCGGAGTACGCCGAGGTGCCGCTCGTCGCGCGGCTGCACGCCTCGATCGGCCGACAGGTGCGCGTCGGCGTCACCGACGACCTCGACGTGCGCGGCCGCCTCGCCCGGGTCGGCTCGGACTGGATGCTGGTCGACCAGGGTCACATCGCCTGGTTCGTCCACCTGTCGGCGACGCTCGTCGTCAGTGGCCTCGGTCAGCACTCGGTGCCCGACGAGGCGCGACCGCTGTCAGCCCGCCTGTCCCTGCGCTCGGTGCTGCGCCGCCTCGCCGAGGAGCGGCGAGACTGTGCGCTGCACCTTTCCGGTGGTCGCGTCGTGCTCGGCAGCCTGCTGCGAGTCGGCGCGGACTTCGTGGAGCTGCGTTCGCCCGATGTGCCGGACCCGGTCGTCGTTCCACTCTCCGCGGTCGCCGTCGTCCGCGACTCAGCCGGCCCGGCCTAGGTCACCCCTCGACGAACGGGTGGTCCTTGACGAAGGCGCGGGTGTCGTCGTACGCGCGCTCGATGTAGGACTCCAGCTCGGTCGCCTCGACCCGCCACTGTCCGCGGCCACCGATCTTGATCGCGGGCAAGTCGCCACGGCGCACGAGTGCGTAGACCTGAGCGGTGGTCGTGTTCAGGATCTCGGCCACGTCGGCCAGGGTCAGGAACCTCGGGGTCGGCGCCATGGCGCCAACTCTGCCAGCAGGACCGACCGGATGCGAACGGTTGACGCCGGTGGCCTGTGGATCGCACCATCGGCTTCAGTCCTCGTGCCGCATCGTCTCGGGAAGGCGCACGACCATGACCGTTCTACGAACCTCCTCCGGACCAGCCGCGCGCTCTGCCGGGCTCACTGCCCCGCCGGCGACGCGGGCGCAGTCGCCCGGCTGGCGTGACCCGCGGCTGATCGCCGGTGTCGTCATCGTCGCGGTCTGCGTGCTGCTGGGGGCGCGCGTGCTCGCCGGGGCCGACGACACGACCGCCGTGTGGAGCCTCGGGCACGACGTACCGGCCGGGGCCACGATCGACCGGGGTGACCTGGTGGTTGCGCGGGTGCACTTCACCGGCGACGGTGCCGACCGCTACGTCGCGGCGACGACGGCGCTGGCGTCCGGGAGCACCGCGACCCACGACCTGTCCGCCGGAGAGCTGCTGCCCCGTGCGGCGGTCACGACGGAGGACACGGCCGGGCTCGTCGAGGTACCGCTCAGTGTCGCGCCCGACGACCTGCCCGCCAGCGTCCGGCAGGGGGCCACGGTGGACGTGTGGGTCACCCCGAAGGTCGCGGCGCCCGGAGACGACCGGGTCCGGGCGAAGCTGGCGCTGGACGACGTCGTGGTCGTCGCGGTGCCGACGACGCGCGACTCGCTGGCGCCACGGACGACGCAGCAGGTGATCGTCGGCGTCGACGAGGAGGGCGCGGCCGACCTCGGTGACGCGCTCGGCCAGCTCGCCGACGGCCGGGTCGTGCTCACCCGGCAGGCCGGGTCGTGAGCGAACCGCGGCTCTGCGTCCTGCTCCTCGCCGGCGGTGCGAGCTGGGAGGCCGACGTGCTCCAGGCGCTCGGGCAGGCCGGCATCGTCGTCACCAAGCGTTGCGTCGACGTACCCGACCTGATGGCCTCCGCGTCTGCGGGTGGTGCCGGCGTCGCGGTGGTGGCCGGCGAGGTGCCGCACCTCGATGCGGAGGCCGTGATGCACCTGCTCGGGCACGACGTGCGCACGCTCGGCGTCACTGCGGACGCGAGCCTCGCTGACCGGCTCCTGCGGGTCGGGGTGGTCGAGACCTGCGCGCCGGAGGTTGACTCCGTGGTCGATGCGGTCCAGCGGGTGGCAGCGCGGGAGGTCGTCGCCGACCCGGGGCCGGATCTCGGGCCCCAGCGCGACCGGGTCTCGCAGCGGGGGCGCGTCGTCGTGGTCTGGGGACCCGCGGGTGCGCCCGGGCGCACGACGGTGGCGGCCGGGCTCGCCGACGCGTTCGCGACTGCGGATCGTCAGGTCGTCCTGGTCGACGCCGACCCGTACGGCGGCACCCTGGCCCAGCACCTCGGCGTGCTCGAGGAGGTCTCGGGCCTCCTCGCCGTGGCACGGATGGCGAACCTCGGCACCCTCGACGACAGCGCGTTCGTGCGGTGCTGCCGTCGGGTCGGTGACCGGCTCGACCTGCTCACCGGACTGCCCAGGGCAGATCGGAGGGTCGAGGTCCGGCCGGGGGTGGTGGGCACGG
>JAEKKP010000211.1 GCA_019510315.1 Propionibacteriales bacterium | reverse complement strand
CGCGCGCCGTGGCGACCAGCTCGTCCAGCGTCTGGAGCGTCAGGGCGTTCAGCTTGTCCGGACGGGTCAGGCGCACGTGGGCGATGCCGTCGTGGACCTCGTGGTCGACGTACCTCATGCCGGGAATGTTACCGGCCGGTAGGTCAGGCGTCGATGTGACTCATGTCGCCGTACCGAGCGCCCACGACCGCGTCGCGGGGGACGGCCCGCTCGAGCGCCTCGAGGTCGTCCGCGCTGAGCTCGACGTCGAGCGCGGCAGTGTTCTCCTCGAGGTAGCGCACCCGCTTGGTCCCCGGGATCGGAGCGACGCCCAGCCCGTGTCGCGGGCCCTGGGCGAGCACCCACGCGAGCGCCAGCTGGCCGGGCGTGCAGCCCTTGCCCTCCGCGATCTCGGTGATCCGGGCGACCAGCGCCAGGTTGGCGTCGAGCGCCTCGCCCTGGAAGCGCGGGAAGTACGCCGTCCGCCGGGAGTCCGTCTCCGCGAGCGCGTCCTCGCTCGTGATCCGGCCGGTCAGCAGCCCCCGGCCGAGCGGGGAGTACGGCACCAGCCCGATCCCGAGCTCGAGGAGGGTCGGGAGGATCTCGTCCTCGAGGTCGCGGGTGAACAGGGAGTACTCCGTCTGGAGCGCGGTGATCGGGTGCACGGCGTGCGCCTTGCGGATGTTGGCCGCCGAGGCCTCCGACAGGCCGAGGTGCCGGACCTTGCCGGCCTGCACCAGCTCGGCCATGGCGCCGACGGTCTCCTCGATCGGGACCGTCTTGTCGACGCGGTGCTGGTAGTAGAGGTCGATGTGGTCGACGCCGAGCCGCTCGAGGGATGCGTCGCAGGCGGCCCGGACGTACTCCGGCCGGCCGTTGATGCCGACCCGCGTGCCGTCGGGGCGGCGCTCGTTGCCGAACTTCGTGGCGAGCTGGACCTCCTCACGGCGTCCGGAGATCGCCTTGCCGACGAGCTGCTCGTTCGTGAACGGGCCGTACATGTCGGCGGTGTCGAGGAACGTCACGCCGAGGTCGAGCGCACGCTGGATCGTCGCGATGCCCTCGCCCTCGTCGGGAGCTCCGTAGAACTCCGACATGCCCATGCAGCCGAGTCCGAGTGCGGAGACCTCCAGCGGCGCAGCGGTCCCGAGAGTGCGGTGTTCGATGGGGGAATCAGTCATGTATCTAGCCTTGAGCCTCGAGTGCGCTCTAAGTCAAGCCGTCTGGTCCAGCTTTCCCTCGTAGATCCCGATCTTGTGGTCGATCGCACGCAGGTGCGACGTCACCTGGGCGAGCTGGGCCTCGACGCGCTCGCGGTGGGCCATCAGCAGCTCGAGCCGCTCGGCCTCGTTGCCGTCACCGGCGCGCACGAGCGCGGCATAGCGGCGTACGTCGCGGATCGGCATGCCCGTGGCGCGGAGCCGGGTGATCATCTCGATCCAGGTGAGGTCGCGGTCGGTGTACCGGCGGTGTCCCGACACGGCCCGGTCGACCGAGGCGAGCATCAGGCCGTCGCGCTCGTAGTAGCGAAGGGTGTGGGCGCTGAGCCCGGAGCGGGCCGCTGCCTCGGAGATCGTCAGGGCCGTCATCGGACCAGTGCACACTTCGAGTCGGCTCGAAGTCAAGCGCGGCCAGGTATCAGACCACGGACCCCGGGCCTCTCTGCCGGTGACCGATCTCGGGGAGCTGCACCCTCCCGCACCACCTCTCCAGAAGGCGAGCCCCTCCCATGGTGAACCGATCGATGACCTCCGGCGGCTCCGTGCCGCGCGGCGACGTCCGCGCCCAGCTCCGGCTGGTGGGCGCCGCACCCACCCTGACCGACGCGCCGGCGGCTCTGCTGCGCCACCTCGTCGGCGTCGGCCGCGTCGTACACGTGCCGCCGCGCTGGACGATGCTCGCCGAGCAGACCGCTTCCGACAAGGCGTACGTCCTGCTCAAGGGCGAGGTCGAGGTACGCCGCCACGGGCAGCAGCTCGGCTACTGCCGCCCCGGCGAGATCCTCGGTGAGCTCGGGATCCTGCACCACCGGCTCCGGTCGGCGACCGTCGTGACGGCGACCGACGTCATGGCGCTGCACCTGGCCAGCGACGAGTTCGAGCGGCTGCACGCCGAGGACCCGTACTTCCGTGCACTCGTCCACGAGGCCGAGCTGCGCAAGACCGCGTGACCTGTCAGGACGCTAGATCCCAGGGACGATGGCGGCCAGCAGCGAGCCCATCCTGCCGGCCGCCTCGTTCCCTGCCTCGAGCACTTCGGCGTGGTTCAGCGGCTCACCGCTGATCCCCGCGGCGAGGTTGGTGACCAGGGAGATGCCGAGGACCTCGAGGCCGGCCTGGCGCGCGGCGATCGCCTCGAGCGTCGTGCTCATCCCGACGAGGTCGCCGCCGATGGCCCGCACCATGCCGATCTCGGCCGGGGTCTCGTAGTGCGGTCCCGGCAGCTGCACGTAGACGCCCTCGTCGAGGTCGGGCTCGACGGCATGGCACAGCGCGCGCAGCCGCGGGCTGTAGAGATCGGTCAGGTCGACGAAGTGGGCGCCCTCGATCGGTGACGTCGCCGTGAGGTTGATGTGGTCGCTGATCAGGACCGGCGTCCCGGGAGTCCAGGTCTCCTTCAGACCACCGCAGCCGTTGGTGAGGACGATCGCGCGGCAGCCGGCAGCCGCGGCGGTGCGGACCCCGTGCACGACGGCCCGGACACCGAGCCCCTCGTAGAAGTGGGTGCGGCCGAGGAAGACCAGCAGCCGCTTGTCGCCCGCGCGCACTGAACGGATCCGGCCGGCATGGCCCGCGACGGCAGGTGCGGCGAAGCCCGGGAGGTCGGTGGTGCTGATCTCCGCCGTGGCCTCACCGAGCGCGTCGACGGCCGGCAGCCACCCCGATCCCATCACCAGTGCGACGTCGTGCTGGGCGACTCCGGTCAGGTCGGCAAGGACGCGTGCGGCGTCGGCGGCCGCGTCCTGGGGGGTGCTGGTCACGGGGTGACTGTAGTGGTTTCGACAGGCTCAACCACCGGGGGCGTCAGCCCCCGAAGGTGCTCCGGCACGGGCGCTGGCGCAGCGCCGAGACGTAGTCGGCCGGTGCGTCGGCGGCGTCGGCGGCGTCGGCCAGCACCCCCAGGTACGTCGCGGACGGCAGTCCGCCCTCGAAGGCGTCGAGCACGTAGATCCAGGCGACGCACTCGTCGGTCAGCGTGGACACCCGCACCTTGGTCTTGCGGTAGAGGCCCGTGTCGGCCGACTCCCAGCTGTCCAGGGCGGTGAGGTCTTCTTCGGTGATGTCGTAGATCGCGACGAAGACCTGCTCGAACGGGTCCTGCACGACCGTGGCCAGGGCGCCGTCCCAGCCGTGGTCCTCGCCGCCGAAGGTGAGCCGCCAGCCCTGCAGCCATCCCGTGCCGCGCAAGGGGGAGTGCGGGCACCGCTCGCCCATCCGGGCCGGGTCGAGGTTGGTCCCGTAGGCGGCGTACAACGTCACCCGAGAAGGGTAGGACAACCGCCACCGCCGCAGGCCCCGCCGGACCGAGGCGCGCCGTACGCGACAATGAGCCGGTGACGTCTGTGGTGATCATCGGTGGCGGACCCGGCGGCTACGAGTCGGCGCACGTGGCGGCGCAGCTCGGTGCGGAGGTGACCGTCGTCGACTCCGACGGGCTCGGTGGGTCCGCGGTGCTGACCGACTGCGTGCCGAGCAAGACCCTGATCGCCACCGCCGAGCTGATGACCGACCTGTCCACTGCTCCCGAGCTGGGGATCGGGCTCGCCGACGGCCCCGGGTCCCAGGTGCAGGTCGATCTCGCCCGGGTCAACGCCCGGGTGCTGCGGCTCGCTGCCGAGCAGTCCCGCGACATCGGGCGCCGGCTCGAGCGCGACGGTGTGAAGGTGGTCGTGGGCCACGGCCGGCTCGCCGGGCCGCAGCAGGTGGCCGTCGACCTCCCCGGCGGCGGCACCGAGACGCTCGACGCCGACGCCGTGCTGGTCGCGACCGGAGCGGCCCCGCGCACGCTGCCGACAGCGCAGCCCGACGGCGAGCGGATCCTCACCTGGGAACAGGTCTACGACCTCACCGAGATGCCGACGAGGCTGATCGTGGTCGGGTCCGGCGTGACCGGGGCCGAGTTCGCGAGCGCCTACATGGCGCTCGGCATCGACGTCGTCCTGGTGTCCTCCCGCGACCGTGTGCTGCCCGGCGAGGACGCGGATGCCGCCGAGGTGCTCCAGCAGGTGCTCACCCGGCGCGGCATGACCGTGCTGTCGAAGTCCCGCATGGAGTCGGTC
>JAEKKP010000210.1 GCA_019510315.1 Propionibacteriales bacterium | reverse complement strand
GGCGTCTCCACCGACTCCGGGATCCCGGACTACCGCGGGCCGGGAGCACCGACGCGGACGCCGATGACGATCGCCAGGTTCCGCTCGGGCCACGCGGCGCAGCAGAGGTACTGGGCGCGCAGCTTCCTGGGCTGGTCGGCGATGGGCACGGCACAGCCCAACCCGACACACCGCATCCTCGCGCACCTGGAGGCCGGCGGCCGGCTCAGCGGGTTGATCACCCAGAACGTCGACGGCCTGCACACGGCCGCCGGGCATCGCGACGTCGTCGAGCTCCACGGCCGGATCGACCGTGTGGTCTGCCTCGAGTGCGGCCACCGGTCGAGCCGCGCCGCGCTGCAGCAGCGGCTGGTCGCGCTCAACCGCACGTTCAAGGCGAGTGAGGTCCGGATGCTGCCGGACGGCGACGTCGACCTGGACGCGACCGGCGGATTCGTCGTCGCGGCGTGCGAGGGATGCGGCGGTGCGCTCAAGCCGGATGTCGTGTTCTTCGGCGAGAGCGTGCCTCCCGACCGGGTGGCCCACTGCACCGCACTGGTCGAGAGCGCGGAGGCGCTCGTCGTGCTCGGGTCGTCGTTGCAGGTCTTCAGCGGCCGCCGGTTCGTCAAGCAGGCACACGCGCGCGGCGTTCCGGTGGTGATCGTGAACCGCGGGCCCGTCGCGCCGGGGCTCGTCGACGTTGCCGAGCATGGGCGCGTGCGCTCCGACGCGGACCGCGGAGATCCGCTCGAGACGCACGACGAAGTGCTCCACCCCGTCGCGGTCGAGCACGACGCCGAGACCGTCGGCTGCAGCAACCTTGCCGGTCAGCCACTGGTTCTCGACCAGCACCTCGACCTCGAGTCCGCCCTCGCGAGCGCGATCGAGTGCGGTGCCGATGGTGTATTGCATCGAGCTACCGGTTGCCATGACTCCCCCGTCCGTGATCCACCAGGTCTGGCGGACCCCCACACCTCCATTGTGGCGATGCGCGGAGCTCGTTGGGGGCGAACTCGCCCGGTCTGGCCCGAACGGGTGGTCCGTTATCCCCGAACGGGTGGAGGCATGGCCCGCGGCTTGCGCCGCGTGACCAGTACGCCGACGATGCACAGCGCCCCTCCGGCGAAGGCGAGCGCCGGTGGCACCTCGTCGAGCAGCACCCAGGCCATCACCGCGGTGATCAGCGGCACGAGGAACGTCGTGATCGCCTGCTTGCCGGCGTCGGCGTGCCGCAGGGCGAACGCCCACAGGCTGAAGGCGATCGCGGTCGGGAACAGCCCGAGGTAGCCGATCCAGCCCAGGTCGGCGGCGTCGCCATGACGCACCACGTCGACGAGATCACCCGACCAGGGCAGGCAGACGACCACGCCGATCCAGCAGGCGTAGCAGACCACCTCCAGGCCGGAGAGGCGGCGCAGCAGGACCTTCTGGGAGACCACCCCGACGGCGTACGTGATCGCGGCCAGGAGGGCGAGGACCACACCGCTGACGTTGGAACCACCCTCGCCGCGCATCGCCGAGCCGATCACGACGACACCGCCGAACGCGACAGCGATGCCGGCCAGCAGCCAGCCGGTCAGTCGTTCACCGAGGAACAGCGCTGCGAGCAGCGCGACCACGATCGGGCCGACCTGCACGAGCATCGCGGCGGTCGCTGCGTCGATGCGGCGCTCGCTGTCGTTGAGGGCGATGTTGTAGATCCCGAACCACGTGATGCCGCAGAGCAGGAGCAGGAGCACCTCGTTGCGCGTCATCCGCGACCGGCGGCTGCGCAGCAGCGGCACCGTGAGGGCGAGAGAGGCGACGAGGAGGCGGCCCAGCGAGAGAGCACCGGGCGTCACGTCGTGGCCGAGGTGCCGGATCGCGACGAACGCCGAGGACCAGAGCACCAGCGTCACCGCGATCGCCGCCACGGGCAGCCACGGCGTCGGCGCTGTGGCGGGCGCGGGAGCGACGGTCGGTTGCGTGCTGGTCACTGCTGGAACCTACGCGGACGACGACCATGGCGGCACGCGGTTTTCGGCCGTCGTGCGCCGACTTCCTGCCAACGTGCGGCCGGTCAGGACTCCACGTCGAGCCAGCCGCGGAACGCCTCGAGGTTGGCGGTGGACTCTCCGTTCGCCAGCCGCCACTCCCACTCCTTGCGGATCGAGGAGGCGAAGCCCAGCTCGAGGATGGTGTTGAACGACTCGTCGGCGTAGGTGAGCACCGACCCGAGCAGCCGGTCGACCTCGTCCGGGGTGACCACGTCGAGCGGCAGTCGCGCGTCGAGGAAGATGTCGCCGACCGCGTCGAGTGCGAACGCGACGCCGTACATCCGCATGTTGCGCTCGAGCAGCCAGCGGTAGACGCCCTCGAAGTTCTCGTCGGGCTTGCGACACACGAAGGCGTGGACGCTGAGGGCATGCGTGCCGACCTCGAGCCGGACCGGAGTCTTCAGCTTGCGCTGGCCGGGAAGCACCACGTCGAAGACGCCGTCGCGGGACTCGTCCCACTCGAGGTCGCCGTCGGCCAGGGCCGCCCGGATGACCTCGGCGGCGCGCTCAAGCGGGGTGCTCACCGCACCACCTCGGCCGACATCAGGTCGACCGCGCGGGTGTAGACCTCGAGCGTGGCGTCGGCCGTGCGGTCCCAGCTGAAGTCGGCCGCCTGTGCGATCGCACCGACCGACAGCGCCGCCCGCAGACCGGGCGCGTCGATGACCTTCTCGAAGACCCTCGCGTAGTCCTCGGGCGCGTGGCCGACCACGAGCATCCCCGAGCGACCGTCGGCGACCGCGGTGGTGAGGCCGCCGACCGCGGCGGCGACCACCGGCGTGCCGACGGCCTGGGCCTCGACGGCGACCAGCCCGAAGCTCTCGTTGTACGACGGCACGCACACCAGCGTCGCCGCGGCGTACCAGTCGACGAGCTCGTCGCGATGGACCGGCGGCACGAAGTGCACGACGTCGGAGAGGCCGAGTGCGTCGGCGAGGTCGGCGAGCGCTGTGGGGTGCTCCAGCCCGGTGCCGGACGGGCCGCCGACGACGGCCACGACCAGCCGCGACCGACGGGTCGGGTCACGACGCAGGAGGGCGTCGGCGGCACGCAGCAGGATGTCGGGGGCCTTGAGCGGCTGGATCCGGCCGACGAAGAGGAGCACGTCGGCGTCCAGCGGCAGGCCGAGCCGCGCGCGAGCGTCGAGCATCGGCACCGGCCGGAACACGTCCAGGTCGACGCCCGGGTGGACGACCTCGACCCGGGCGGGATCGGCGTCGTAGCTGTTGATCAGGTCCTTCGCCTCGTCGACCGTGTTCGCGATCAGCATGTCGGCGGCGGCCACCACCTGCTCCTCGCCGATCACGCGCACCTGCGGCTCGGGGATGTCACCCTCGGCGAGCAGGTCGTTCTTCACCTTCGCCATCGTGTGCATCGTGTGCACGAGCGGCACGCCCCAGCGGTCGCGCGCGAGGGCCCCTACCTGACCGGAGAGCCAGTAGTGGCTGTGCACGGCGTCGTAGTGGCCGACCTCGAACTGAGCCTCGGTGCGGAGCACCTCACGTGCGAACACGCAGAGCTGGCCAGGCAGGTCGTTCTTCGCGAGGCCCTCGAAGGGACCGGAGACGATGTGCCGCACGTGGACGCCCGGCGCGATCGGTACGTCGACCGGCTGGCTCGACGCCGTCGCGCGCGTGTAGATGTCCACCTCGACGTCGCGGTCGGCAAGACGGCGAGCGAGCTCGGTGACGTAGACGTTCATGCCGCCGGCGTCCCCGGTGCCCGGCTGGTCGAGCGGTGAGGTGTGCAGCGAGATCATCGCGAGCCGGCGGATGTCACGGCCGCCGGAGGTCACCGCCTCCTGGTGCTCGCCCGGGCTCGTGCCGGGATCGTCCAGTGGTTTCACGCGCACACCTCCGTGAGCGACAACCACGGCCGCTCGTCGTCCATTCCCGCCCCGGTACCCCGAACGCGGGCGTCGTCTCAGCGGTGGCTGGGCTGATAGCGCTCCTCGTGGTCCCGGGCCTGTCGCCGGAAGCCGACGAGCGCGACCACGAGCACGATCACGCCGCCGAGGAGATGGGTCTCGGCCGCGGACCTCCAGCCGTCGACCCGGTCGTCGATCGCCTGGTCGACGACCTGCCAGACCGAGGCGGCCAGCAGCGGGAACGCCACCATCACGATGATCCGGAGCCAGACGGGCGCGTGCGAGACCATCGCGTAGCCCACCACGACGAGTGCGGCGAGCGTCACGGCGTACCCGGCGACGGTCAGGGTGTGGTGGAGGTCGGCGTACTCGCGCGCGAGGAAGGACAGCCCTCCCGCGACGCCCAGGAGCAGGCCACCGACGACGCCCAGCAGGGCGGCCAGGACTCGGGGACTCATGCAAGGATGATGGCCCGCCAGCCCGTCAACCGCCACAGGAGGCCGCGTGGTGCCCGCTCCCAGCACGTCCGGAGGCGGGCGATCGGGCCGGGTCGCGGTGGTCACCGGCGCGAGCAGCGGCATCGGCGCCGCCACGGCGCGAGCACTCGCCGGCGCGGGCTTCCGGGTCGTCTGCGCCGCCCGGCGCACCGACCGGATCGAGGCGCTCGCGTCGGAGATCGGCGGCACGGCGGTCACCTGCGACGTCACGTCGGACGCCGACGTGCAGGCGCTCGCGGACGCGGCCGGCCCAGAGGTCGCCGTGCTCGTGAACAACGCCGGCGGAGCGGTCGGGATCGACCGGATCGAGGGCGCGGCCCCGGAGGTCTGGCAGCAGATGTACGACGTCAACGTGCTCGGCGTGCTGCGGGTGACGCGGGCGCTGCTCCCGGCGCTGCGTGCCGCGGCCGACGCGATCGTGGTCAACGTCGGGTCGACGGCGGGCCAGGGCGTCTACGTCGGCGGCGGTGGCTACGCCGCGGCGAAGCACGGCCTGCACGCCCTCAGCGGCACCCTGCGCCTGGAGCTCAACGG
>JAEKKP010000209.1 GCA_019510315.1 Propionibacteriales bacterium | reverse complement strand
AAGGGCGCGTGTGCCGCAGCACACGCGCCCTTGAGAAGTCGTGGGTCAGCGGGTGACCTTGCCGGCCTTCAGGCAGCCGGTGCACACGTTGAGGCGCTTGGGCGAGCCGTTGACGGTCGCCCGGACGCGCTGGATGTTGGGGTTGAAACGGCGCTTGGTGATCTTGCGCGACCACGGCCGGTTGTTACCGAAGCCGGGCTTCTTCGCGCAGATGTCGCAGACGGCAGCCACCGGGCACTCCTTGGGTTCTGATTCGGGTCTCGAAGTCACGGGCCCGGCGGCGGGCGGGTCAGGGACCGCGCCTGCGACTCGGGCAACCGAAGAAGAATAGACGACGGACGCCCCTCCACGCGAATCGAGCACCGAGCGTCTAGCGTGTGACCCGCATCGTCGAGCGAGGACAGGACCCGAGAACGAACATGGGCGCGGAGACCGGGAGCGGGACCAGGGCGGGCGACCAGATCGCCACGTTCGACCTCGCCGCCGTACGCCGGTTCGCGACCCTGGCGGTCCAGGGGCTGTCCGAGGCGCGCGAGGAGATCGACGCGCTCAACGTCTACCCGGTGCCCGACGGCGACACCGGCACCAACATGTACCTGACGATGGACGCCGCCAAGGACGCCCTCGACGAGCACCTCGCCACCGCGGGCGACGACCCCGATCTGCGGGGCGCCCTGCACGCCTATGCCCGCGGAGCCCTGCTCGGCGCCCGCGGCAACTCCGGAGTGATCCTGAGCCAGCTCGTCGGCGCGCTGCTGCGCCGGATGGGGCAGGGCGGCCCGGACGACCGGTCCGCCGAGCTCCTCGCCGAGGGGATGGAGCTGGCCACCGCGGCCGCCTACGCGGCGGTCGGCGAGCCGGTCGAGGGCACGATCCTCAGCGTCGCCAAGGCCGCGACGACGGCCGCGGTCGAGCGCGCCTCCGACCCCGAGGCACACCTCGGCGACGTGCTGGCGGCCGCGGCGAGCGAGGCCCGCGAGGCGCTCGCCCGCACGCCCGACCAGATGAAGCTGCTGCGTGACGCCGGGGTGGTCGACGCTGGTGGACGTGGCCTCTGCGTGATCCTCGACGCGGCCGAGACCGCCGTGACCGGCCACCGCGCCGTCGGGGCGCCCGCCACGATGGGCCGGCACCTGATCCCGCAGCCGCTCCCGACCGGTGACCTGACGCCTGACGGTCCGGCGTACGAGGTGATGTACCTGCTCGATGCCGACGACGACGCCATTCCTGGCCTGCGGTCACGGCTGCAGGGCCTGGGTGACTCCCTGGTCGTCGTCGGCGGCGAGGGCCTGTGGAACGTCCACGTGCACACCGACGACGTCGGCAGTGCGGTCGAGGCGGGCATCGAGGCCGGCACGCCGCGCCGGATCCGGGTCACCCACTTCGCCGAGCAGGTGACCCGGGCACGTGAGAAGCGCGCCGAGCGTCGTGGCCGCGCCGTGGTGGCGGTCGCCGCTGGCGACGGGCTCGCCGCGATCTTCCGTGACGCCGGCGCCGTGGTGATCGAGAGCATGCCCGGGCGGCGACCGAGCACCGGCGAGATCCTGGCGGCGATCGAGGAGACCCACGCACAGGAGGTCGTCGTCCTTCCCAACGATCCGGACTCCGTCGGCGTGGCGAGCGCTGCTGCCGCCGCCGCCGAGGAGCACGACGACGTCCGCGTCGTGGTCGTGCCCACTCGGGCCCAGGTGCAGGGCATCGCGGCGATCGCCGTGCACGAACCGGGGCGCCCGTTCGACTCCGACGTCGTGCACATGACCTCCGCCGCCCGCAGCACCCGGCACGGCGCCGTGACGATCGCCTCGAAGCAGGCGATGACGACGGCCGGCCCGTGCGAGCCCGGTGACGTCCTCGGCGTGCTCCAGGGCGACTTCGCCGTCGTCGGCGACGACCTGTTCGAGGTCGGCACTCTCGTGCTCGAGCGGCTGCTGACCGGCGGCGGCGAGCTGGTGACCCTGGTGACCGGCGAGGAGGGCGCCGACCTCGCGGAGCGTTGCCAGGCCTGGGTCGAGGCCCACCACCCGGGCGTGGACGTCCTCACCTACGACGGCGGCCAGGCGCGCTACCCGCTCCTGGTGGCGGTCGAGTGACGGCAGAGGCGGGCTGACCGTGCGCGTGTCCTGGGACTCGCCGCTCACGACCGTGACCGGCAAGGCCACGACGAAGGTGGTCAAGGAGACCGGCTTCGCGACCGTGGGCGACCTGCTCAGCCACTACCCGCGCGCGTACGTCGACCGCGGCCGGCTCAGCGACCTCGGCGAGCTGACCGAGGGCGACTACCTCTCCCTCGTCGGCCGGATCGTCCACTGCGAGCAGAAGTCCTACCAGGACCGGCGTACCAAGCGGCAGGCGTACCGGCTCGAGGTGCGCGTCAAGGCCGAGGACGGCGTCCTCGCGCTCACCTACTTCGACCGCACCAAGGGTGCGTCGGACTGGCACGCCAAGGAGTACGCCGTCGGCCGGGTCGGGATGTTCTCCGGCAAGCTCAAGTGGTTCCGCGACCGCTGGGAGCTCACCAACCCCGACTCGCGGATGTACGTCGAGGACGGCGACGCCCTCGACCGGATGCCGGCGCTGATCCCGATCTACAAGACGCCCGGCAAGCTGACCACCTGGCAGATCGAGGAGACGGTGGGCTTCGCGCTCGACCTGCTCGACGAGTTCGCCGACCCGCTCCCCGATGCGGTCCGCTCCGAGCAGGGGTTGATCGGCTTCGAGCAGGCCGTGCGCTGGATCCACCGGCCCGACGACCACCAGCAGCTCGGCGCTGCCCGCAAGCGGCTGAAGTACGACGAGGCGTTCGTGACCCAGGCCGTGCTGGCCCGGCGCCGGGCGGCACTGCGGGAGTTCCCGGCCACGCCACGGCCCGGTCGCGACGACGGCCTGCTCGCGGCCTTCGACGCGCGGCTCCCGTTCACGCTGACCGAGGGCCAGGTCCGTGTCGGTCAGGAGATCGCCGCCGAGCTCGGGGCCGGGCACCCGATGCATCGGCTGCTCCAGGGCGAGGTCGGCTCCGGCAAGACGCTGGTGGCGTTGCGCGCGATGCTGCAGGTGATCGACGCGGGGGCCCAGGCGGCACTGCTCGCACCGACCGAGGTGCTCGCCCAGCAGCACCTCCGGTCGATCCGGTCGATGCTCGGCGACCTCGGCCAGGGCGGAGAGCTCGGGGCGGCAGAGAGCGCCACCCGCGTGGCCCTCCTGACCGGGTCGATGGGCACGGCAGCTCGTCGACAGGCGATGCTCGACGCCGCGTCCGGCGAGGCCGGCATCGTGATCGGCACCCACGCCCTGCTCGAGGAGAAGGTGCAGTTCTTCGACCTCGGTCTGGTGGTGGTCGACGAGCAGCACCGGTTCGGCGTCGAGCAGCGCGCGGCGCTCACCGGCAAGGCCGGCACCCCGCCGCACGTGCTGGTGATGACCGCGACACCGATCCCGCGCACGGTCGCCATGACCGTCTTCGGCGACCTCGACACCTCGACGCTCTCCGAGCTCCCGGCCGGGCGGGGCGACGTGCAGTCGACCGTCGTACCGATCCGGGCGCAGCCTGCCTGGCTCGACCGCGCCTGGCAGCGGATCCGTGAGGACATTGCCAAAGGCAATCAGGCGTACGTGGTGTGTTCGCGAATCGGTGACGAGCCGGTGACAAAGGAGGGTCCAGAGGAGGGGCCCGAGCTTTTCGCCGTCGAGGACCTCGCGCCCGAGCTCGCTGCGGGAGCCCTGAGCGGCCTTCGCGTCGAGATGCTGCACGGTCGCATGTCGCCCGACGACAAGGACCGCGTGATGCAGGCGTTCGCCGCTGGTGACGTCGACGTGCTCGTCTCCACGACGGTCATCGAGGTGGGCGTCGACGTGCCGAACGCGACCGTGATGGTCATCCTCGACGCCGACCGCTTCGGGGTCTCCCAGCTGCACCAGCTGCGCGGCCGGATCGGCCGCGGCGGCCATGCCGGCCTGTGCCTGCTGGTCACCGCCACCTCGCCGGAGAGCCCGAGCATGGAGCGCCTGACCGCGGTCGCCGGCACCCGCGACGGCTTCGCCCTCTCGCGCATCGACCTCGAGCAGCGCCGTGAGGGCAACGTGCTCGGCGTCGAGCAGAGCGGCCGCCGCTCCGAGCTCAAGCTCCTCTCCGTGCTCCGCGACGAGGACGTCATCGCCTCCGCCCGCGAGGCCGCCACTGCGTATCTCGAGAGCGACCCGGGACTCGAGGGGACGCCCGGCCTGAGGTCGGCGGTCCTCACGATCGAGGAGTCCGAGCAGGAGTTCGGGACCCTTCGCGGCCTCCGCCTCCTCGACCTGTACGCCGGCTCGGGTGCCGTCGCTCTCGAGGCCGCCTCGCGCGGCGCCGAGGCGGTCACCGCCGTCGAGTCCGATCGCCGGACGGCCCGCATCGTCGCGGCCAACGCGGCGGCCCTCGGGTTCGACCTCGACCTGCGCGCACAGCCGGTCGCCGCCGTGCTGGCGATGGCCCCCGGTGCGCCGTACCACGTGGTCTTCCTGGACCCGCCGTACCCACTGCCCTCCGAGGAGGTCGCACACGTGCTCTCGCTGCTCGTGGCGCACGACTGGGTCGAACCCGGCGGTGCTGTCGCGGTGGAACGTTCGGCGCGTAGCGTGGAACCGGCGTGGCCCGTCGGGCTGGTTCTTCGGCGCAAGAAGAAGTACGGCGAGACGGTGATCTGGTACCTTCGGCGCGATTCGGACACCGATCCGGACACGTTTGGGGACGGCGGTACCTCTGCCGAGACGTGACAGGAGAAGGCAGTGCGCAAAGCGGTCTGTCCCGGTTCGTTCGACCCGGTGACGAACGGGCACATCGACATCGTCTCCCGGGCGTCGCAGCTCTTCGACGAGGTCGTCGTCGCGATCGGCGTGAACAAGGCCAAGGCCAGCGCCCGGCTGTTCACCGCCGAGGAGCGTCTCGAGATGCTCGAGAAGGCCTGCGCGGAGTTCCCCAACGTCACGGTCGCCGGCTTCGACGGCCTGCTCACGACCTTCTGCGAGCAGCACGGCATCCGGGCCATCGTGAAGGGCCTGCGCGCCGTCAGCGACTTCGACTACGAGCTGCAGATGGCGCAGATGAACTCCTCGCTGGTCGACGTGGAGACCGTGTTCATCCCGACCAGCCCCGAGTACTCCTTTCTCGCCTCCTCGCTGGTCAAGGAGGTCGCCATGTTCGGCGGCGACGTCTCGGCGCTGGTGCCGCCGTTCGTGCTCGAGCGCCTGCTCGCGCGGCTGGCGGAGAAGCGGGCCGAGTCCGAGGGCGGAGCCGGGCAGTGAACGCGATGAGGGCCGACATCGACGCGCGCCTGCACGACCTGCGGGCCGCCGTCGAGGAGGCGCGGTCGGTGCCGATGTCGGCGTCGGTGATGATCAACCGCAGCGAGTTCCTCGACCTGATCGAGGCGCTCGAGGCGGCCCTCGAGCAGACGCTGTCCCAGGCCTCCGCGGTCGTCGGTGACCGGGAGGCCGTCGTCGCCGAGGGCATGAGCCACGCCGAGGAGATCATCCGCGCGGCCGAGATGCAGCGCGACAGCCTCGTCTCGCAGACCGACGTCTACCACCTCGCCGAGCTGCGCGCCGCCGAGATCACCGAGGCCGCCCAGAACGAGGCGTTCGAGCTGCAGGCCGAGACCGACCGCTACGTCGAGGAGAAGCTCGCCAACTTCGAGCTGACGCTCGAGCGCACCCTCGAGCTCGTCCGCCGGGGCCGCGCCAAGCTGTCCGGGGGCCATTCCCACCGCCTCGGCGACGACAGTGATGTCGACTCCATCGTCCTCCCCGAGCACCTCGAGCGCTGACCGCCGTTTTGGCGGCGAGCCGGGCCTGCGGATAGACTCCCGTAGGTTCTGCAGAGCCTCAACCGGAAGTGACATCGTGCGCAGCAAGCTCGACCCGAGAGCGCCGCTCGTGCTCGACACACGCGAGCTCGGCCGCCGCCCGGGGTCCCAGCGCACCATGTCTCTCACGGCGGAGGCACCTGCAGAGCTCGGCATCGAAGTTCTGGGCGTACCCGAGGGCTCGCAGATCCAGCTGGACCTGCGGCTCGAGGCGGTCATGGACGGGGTGCTCGTCACCGGCACGGCCTCGGCCGAGCTCGAGGGCGAGTGCGCGAGGTGCCTGGACCCGATCGAGGACGCCGTCACGGTCGACATCCAGGAGCTCTACCTCTACGAACCCGCCGATCGGGACGACGAGGACGACGATGTCAACCGGCTCGAGGACGACCTGCTCGACCTCGAACCGGTGCTGCGGGACGCGGTGGTGCTTGCACTGCCGTTCCAGCCGCTGTGCCAGGACGACTGTCCGGGACTGTGCGTCGAGTGTGGCGCGCGCCTGGCGGACGACCCGGACCACCGGCACGACGACCCCGTCGACCCCCGGTGGGCCGCCCTGGTCGACCTGAGCGCCCCGCACGCACAGACCGAGCACGACTGAGACCCGAACGACCGACCGGTCAGCTGCAGCTGGCCCGGACAAGGAGAACACCGTGGCTGTCCCGAAGCGGAAGATGTCGCGCAGCAACACGCGTCACCGTCGCTCGCAGTGGAAGGCCGTTGCGCCCTCGCTGGTGACCTGCGCCAACCCCGCCTGCGGTTCCAAGCACCTGCCGCACCGTGCCTGTCCCGAGTGCGGCCAGTACGGCGCCCGGGCCGACCGTCGCCAGGTCATCTGACACGTCCTCCGACGTGACGGAGCAGCCGTACGCCGACCTGCGTGCCGCGCTCGGTGATCCGATCCTGGATCCCGAGCTGCTCGAGCTTGCCCTGACGCACCGGTCGTTTGCCTACGAGAACGGCGGCCTGCCGACCAACGAACGCCTGGAGTTCCTCGGCGACTCCGTGCTCGGCATCGTGATCACCGAGACGCTCTACCGCACCCACCCCGATCTCTCCGAGGGCCGGCTCGCCAAGCTGCGCGCGGCCGTGGTCAACGCCCGCGCGCTCGCCGAGGTCGCGCGCACCATCGGCCTCGGCCCCTCGATCCGACTGGGCAAGGGGGAGGAGTCGACCGGCGGCCACGACAAGTCCTCGATCCTCGCCGACACCGTCGAGGCGCTGATCGGGGCGGCGTACCTCTCGGCCGGTCCGGAGAACGGCCCGGACGGGGGCTTCGAGAACGCCCGGCGGCTGGTGCACCTGCTCTTCGACCCGCTGCTCGACGCCGCGGCCGCCCTCGGCGCCGGCCTGGACTGGAAGACCAGCCTCCAGGAGTTCTGCGCCGAGCACGACCTCGGCGTGCCGCAGTACGTCATCGAGGACGCCGGTCCCGACCACCTCAAGACCTTCACCGCACAGGTGCGGGTCGCCGACCGCCTGCACGGCCACGGTGTCGGCCGGTCGAAGAAGGAGGCCGAGCAGCAGGCCGCCGAGTCGGCGTACCGCACGCTGGCCGAGGAGCTGTCCGCCTCCGCCGACGTCGCCGGTGCCTGAGCTCCCCGAGGTCGAGGTCGTCCGACGCGGGCTCGAGGCCCACGTGCTCGACCGCACGATCGAGTCCGTGGAGGTCCTGCACACGCGCCCGGTACGCCGCCACCTGCCCGGTCCCGAGGACTTCGCGGCCCGGATGACCGGACGGGTCTTCACCGCGGCCCGCCGACGCGGCAAGTACCTCTGGCTGCCGCTCGACACTGGCGATGCCCTGCTCGGCCACCTCGGGATGAGCGGTCAGCTGCTCGTCCAGCGGCCGGACGCGCCCCTCGAGCGGCACCTGCGCATCCGCTTCGACCTGGGTGACCTCGACCTGCGCTTCGTCGACCAGCGGATGTTCGGCGGTCTCTCGTTCTCCGAGGGCGGCGCGGAGCTCCCGTCCGAGCTGCGGCACATCGCCCGCGACCCGCTCGACCCGGAGTTCGACGACGCGGAGTTCGTCCGCCGGGTCCGCCGCAGCTCCTCGGGCATCAAGCGCATCCTGCTCAACCAGACGATCATCTCCGGGGTCGGCAACATCTACGCCGACGAGGCTCTC
The DNA here is from genome assembly GCA_019510315.1 of Propionibacteriales bacterium. GTDB lineage: Bacteria > Actinomycetota > Actinomycetes > Propionibacteriales > Nocardioidaceae > Marmoricola. The sequence continues at coordinate 4,040 of JAEKKP010000209.1, read as the reverse complement.
TGGCAGGCACGGCTCCACGGCGACCGCCGCGGCGACCGGCTCCGCGCTGTCGACGTCGCCCTCGTGCTCGCCGCCGCCCGCGCCGTGATGACCGCGGCGCTGGGCGAGGGCGGCACGTCGTTCGACGCGCTCTACGTCAACGTGAACGGGGAGAGCGGGTACTTCGACCGGTCGCTGCAGGTCTACGGCCGCGAGGGCGCCCCCTGCACCCGGTGCGGTACGCCGATCAGGCGGATCAGCTTCATGAACCGGTCGTCCTTCTTCTGCCCGTCCTGCCAGCCGCCGCCGCGGGCGCGCCCATGGCCAAGGCTCTCCTCGGCTACATGGGCGGCGCCGACCCCCGCGTGACAGCCCGCCTCGCTCGTGAGAACAACCTCCTCAGGCAGCGCATCGCCGACCTCGAGGCCGTCGCCCTTCGGCTCCAGATGGAGAACGACACGCTCGCCTCGATGGCCACCGAGTCCGCAGACGAAGAAGTCCTCGAGCTCGCCTGAGCCGCTTGCCCGACCCACGGGTCAGTGCACCACTTCGGTGTCGCTCCGCGCTGCCCGCGGCAGCAGGAAGACCGCCGCGAAGCTGACTGCGTAGCAACCGATCGCGATCAGGACCAGGTCGCGGATGGAGTCCGCGAACCCGTGGCCCGGCAGCAGTTGGAAGAACGCCGAGCCGAGCACCGCGACGCCGAGCGCTCCGCAGAACTGCTGGACTGCGTTGAGCACCCCGCTGCCCGAGCCGATCTCGTTGTCGCCGAGCCCCGCGAGGATGATGTCGAAGAGCGGGGCGAAGATCGCGCCGCTGCCGACGCCGGTGACGAAGAACCCCGGCGCGAGGTCCCAGCCGGTCGTGCCCATGCCCTGGGCGCCGATGGTCAGCCAGACCACCACGAGCCCGGCGGCGAGGACCAGCAGGCCGCCGTGGAGCACGCGGCGGCCGAACTTCGGGCCGAGCGCCGCGCCCGACGCCGCCGCGCCCACGGCCATCCCGAACGCCCAGGGCGCCAAGGTGAGGCCGGTGTGCATGGGGCCGAAGTGGAGGCCGTACTGCAGGAACAGGTTGATGGTCAGCATGAAGCCGGTCATCGCGGTGAAGAACGTGCCGAGGAACACCAGTCCGCCGAGGAACGCCTTGTTGGACAGCAGTGAGCGCTCGATCACCGGGTGCGTGGCCCGGCGCTCGGAGATCGCGAAGGCCGCCCAGAGCACGACGCTCAGCCCGATCAGGGCGAACATCCAGCCCGGCCAGCCCTGCTCGCGGCCCTGCACCAGCGGGTAGATCAGCGTGACCGAGGCGGCGGTCAGCAGCGCCGTACCGACGGGGTCGAGCCGCGCGTTGCGGTCGCGCTCGAGATGGGTGTGCAGGTTCTTGGGCAGGTAGCGGATCGCCAGGTACGACGCCACGACGCCGACCGGCACGTTGATCCAGAAGATCGACCGCCAGCCGCTGCCGAACAGGTCGGCGTGCAGCAGGAACCCGGCCAGGATCGGCCCGAGCACTGCCGAGAGACCCATGACGGGACCGAACGGGATGAAGGCCTTCTGCAGGTCGGCCTCGGTGAAGGAGGACTTCACCATCGCCAGGCCCTGCGGGATCATCACCGCGCCGAAGAAGCCCTGGGCGACCCGGGCCGCGATCAGCAGTCCGGCGCCCGGCGCGAGCCCGCACAGCAGCGACGCGGCGGTGAACCCGATCATCCCGATCAGGAACAGCGGTCGGCGGCCGAACAGGTCGCCGGCGCGGGCCGAGGTGATCAGCCCGACCGCGAAGGTGAGCGTGTACGCCGCCAGCACCCACTGCAGCGTCGTCTCGCTGCCGCCGATGTCGTGCCGGATCGACGGCCCGGCGAGGTTGGCGATGGTCGCGTCCAGCAGATCCATGACGTCGGCGACCATGACGACGACGAGGACCATCCAGCGGTGGCGGTAGCCGTCCGGACCGACGAGGCCGGTCGGCGGCGCGAGAGAGGTGGTGGTGGACATGGAAGCTCCTGACGAACAGTGTTCGAAGTTGACGAACGCTGTTCTATCGCGAACACTGTTCGTGAGTCAAGAACAACGTTCGTTGAATGTGGTTACACTCGTGCCATGGCGGGTGAGACCAGGTCCTTCAAGCTGGGGAAGAGCGTGACCGTGACCGCTCCGGAGGAGATCACCGAGCAGGTGGCCGCCGCTGTCTCCCGGATGCTGGGCGGTCCGAAGGGCCGCGCGCGCAAGGCGGCACCCAACGAGCGGCTCTCGGCCGACCGGATCGTCGCCGTCGCTGTCGACCAGATGCGCGAGCACGGCTACGACGCCGTGACGATGCGCTCGATCGCCCGCGAGCTCGGCACCGGGCCGGCCTCGCTCTACGCCCACGTGGCCAACCGTGCCGAGCTCGACCAGCTCGTTGTCGGCTGGGTCTGCGGGCAGTGGCAGATCCCCGACCCTGATCCAGAGCACTGGGACGACCAGCTGCGCGCGTGCCTGATCGACATGCTCGACCTCTACCGCGCCAACCCGGGCGTCGCCCGCTGCACCCTCGGGATGATCCCGCTCCAGCCGAGCCTGCTCCTGGTCACCGAGCGCTTGATCGCGCTCCTCAAGGCGGGCAAGGTCTCCGACCAGCACTGCGCCTGGTTCGTCGACGTGGCCGCGCTCTACGTGGCGTCGGTCGCGGTCGAGGAGGACATCTGGCGCGAGCGGCATCGCGGGCAGGACCCCGACGAGGCCGCTGCGGTCCAGCACCAGACGGAGGAAGCGGTGGTCGACGAGGTCCGGCGCGTGTTCCAGAGCCTGCCGGCCGAGCACTTCCCGCTGCTGTCGGCCATGGCCGAATCCATGACGACCGGCTCCGCCGACGACCGGTTCGCCTTCGGCGTCGACCTGCTGGTCGGCGGGCTCAAGGCCAAGGGTGGCTCGAAGCAATAACCGGGGTGCGACGGCGGCTGCGTCCGCCTAGGGTGCCGCGGTGGCCAAGCTCGTCGAGACGATCGCTCCTGGTCGGCTCGGCGTCGGGTTCCGCTGGCTGATCGCCTCGTCCTGGGCGACCAACCTGGGCGACGGCATCGCCGTGGCCGCCGGTCCGCTGCTGATCGCGTCCCAGACCCACGACGCGTACGTCGTGTCCCTCGCGGCGCTGCTCGGCTGGCTGCCGCAGCTGCTCCTCGGCCTGTACGCCGGCGTGCTCGCCGATCGCCTCGACCGGCGGCTGATCGTGATGACGGTCAACCTCGTCCGGGCCGTCGTGCTCGCGACGCTCACGGTCGCGATCGTCTCGGAGGTGGTCTCCGCGCCGGTCGTGCTCGGCGCGCTGTTCCTGCTCGGCTGTGCAGAGGTGTTCGCCGACAACACCTCGAGCACCCTGCTGCCGATGCTGGTCGAGCGTCGCGACCTCGCACTCGCGAACGCGCGGCTGATGGGTGGCTTCATCACGCTCAACCAGCTCGCCGGGCCGGCCCTCGGCGCTGCTCTGTTCGCGGCCGGCTCGGCCTGGCCGTTCGTGACCCAGGCGGTGCTCGTCGTGGCCGGGGCCGGACTCGCCTCGCGGTTGGCCCTCCCGCCGCACGGCCGGGCTCCCGACGAACGAAGCCACGTGCGGGCCGACATCGCGGAGGGCTTCCGGTGGGTGCGGCACCACGCCGCCGTGCGCACCCTCGTGCTCACGATCTTCACGTTCAACATCACCTTCGGAGCCGCCTGGTCGGTGCTCGTGCTCTACGCGACCCAGCGGCTCGGGATGGGTCCGGTCGGCTTCGGCCTGCTGACCACGACGTCAGCCCTCGGAGGCATCGCCGGGACCGCGTCGTACGGGTGGATCACGCGGCGGGTGAGTCTCGGCAACATCATGCGGATCGGCCTGGTGATCGAGACGCTCACCCATCTCTCGCTCGCGCTGACCACGGCGCCGGCAGTGGCCCTGGGCATCTTCTTCGTCTTCGGCGCGCACGCGTTCGTCTGGGGCACGACCTCCGCGACGGTGCGGCAGCGCGCGGTCCCGGTCGCGCTGCAGGGCCGGGTCGGCGCGGTGAACATGCTCGGCGTGTGTGGTGGACTCGTGATCGGAGC
>JAEKKP010000299.1 GCA_019510315.1 Propionibacteriales bacterium | reverse complement strand
CGCTTGGAGACCGGGTAGGCGATCTCCTCGCTGCCGTCATCGGGGACCACGACGACCTTGCGGGTCTTGTCGGTGTCGTCGATGCGGATGCGGCCCTCGACCTCGCTGATCGGGGCGACACCCTTCGGGGTGCGCGCCTCGAACAGCTCGACGACGCGGGGCAGGCCCTGCGTGATGTCGTCACCGGCCACACCACCGGTGTGGAAGGTGCGCATCGTGAGCTGGGTGCCGGGCTCGCCGATGGACTGCGCCGCGATGATGCCGCAGGCCTCGCCGACGTCGACCGCCTTGCCGGTGGCCAGCGAGCGGCCGTAGCACGCCGCGCAGGTCCCGACCTTGGAGTCGCAGGTCAGCACGCAGCGGACCTTCACCTCGGTGACGCCCGCCTCGATGAGCGACTGGATGTTGACGTCGCCCAGGTCGGCACCGGCCTCGAGGACCACCTTGCCGCCCTTCTCGACGTCCGCCGCCAGCGTGCGCGCGTAGACCGAGGTCTCGACGTTGGCCGCCTTGGTGACCACGCCCTCCGCGTTGGCGGTGCCGATCGCCATGACGACGCCGCGCTCGGTGCCGCAGTCCTCCTCGCGGATGATGACGTCCTGCGAGACGTCCACGAGGCGACGGGTGAGGTAGCCCGAGTCCGCCGTACGAAGCGCCGTGTCGGCCAGGCCCTTGCGGGCACCGTGCGTCGAGATGAAGTACTCGAGAACGGTGAGGCCCTCACGGAAGTTCGTCTTGATCGGGCGCGGGATGATCTCGCCCTTCGGGTTGGCGACGAGGCCACGCATGCCGGCGATCTGACGGACCTGCATCATGTTCCCTCGGGCACCGGAGTGGACCATCATCCACACCGGGTTGTCCTTCGGGAAGTTGAGCTCCATCTCCTTCGCGACCTCGTTGGTGGCCTTGGTCCAGATCTCGATGAGTTCGCCGCGGCGCTCCTCACCCGTCATCAGACCGCGCTGGTACTGCTTGTCGATCCGGTCGGCTTCCTTCTCGTACCGGGCCA
>JAEKKP010000185.1 GCA_019510315.1 Propionibacteriales bacterium | reverse complement strand
TGTTCACCAGCCCCGACAACAGCTTCGGCAACGGCACCACCAGCTCGCGGGAGTCGGCAGCGGTCGACGCGCAGTACGGCACCAACGAGACCTGGGACTTCTACAAGACGACCTTCGGGCGCAACGGGATCTTCGGCAACGGCACCGGCTCCTACAACCGCGTGCACTACGGCAAGAACTACAACAACGCCTTCTGGGACGGCACGAAGATGACCTACGGCGACGGCGACGGCACCAACTACGGACCGCTGACGTCGCTGGACGTCGCCGGCCACGAGATGTCCCACGGCGTCACGGAGCACACCGCGGGTCTGACCTACAGCGGCGAGTCCGGCGGGCTCAACGAGTCCACGTCGGACATCTTCGGCACGATGGTGGAGTTCTTCGCCAACAACGCGAAGGACCCGGGCGACTACCTGATCGGTGAGCAGTTCGACCTGAAGAACCACCTCGGCTTCCGGCGGATGGACAACCCGGCCGCGGACGGCAACTCGGCGAACTGCTGGACGACGGGCACGAAGAACCTCGACGTCCACTACTCCTCCGGCGTCGGCAACCACTTCTTCTACCTGCTGTCGGAGGGCTCAGGCGCCAAGACGCTGAACGGCGTCTCCTACAACAGCCCGACCTGCAACGGCTCGACCGTGACGGGGATCGGCCACGACGCCGCCGCCGCGATCTGGTACCGGGCGCTCACGGTCTACATGACCTCGAGCACCAACTACTCCGGTGCCCGCACGGCGACGCTCAACGCGGCTCGGGACCTGTACGGCGCCGGCAGCGTGCAGTACAACGCGGTCGCCGCGGCGTGGAGCGCCGTGAGCGTGTCGTAGCCGCTCAGCCGAGGGCGGTGTGCAGGCGGATCTGCTTGACCTGCACACCGCCGTCGCCGGTGAGGTCGAGCGTGCGGTGCGCGCCATCAGCCGCCCAGCCCGCCGCCGTGAGGAACGCACGAGTCTCGTCGTCCTGGGCCGTCAGCCACGTCACCGCCCGGGTGAACCGGTCGGCCTTGAGGGTGTCGACGCACGCCTGCATCAGGCGCGAACCGTGGCCGGCGTGCCGCTTGTGCGGGTCGACGGTGAGGTCGCTGACCTGCCCGTCGGCGACCGGGTCGCAGTCCGGGTCGTCGGCCGGACTCGTGATGGCGAAGCCGGTGACGAGGTTGCGCTCGAGCGCCACGAGCACGCGGTTGCGCGCATCCGGTGGCTTGGTGAGCGCCTGCGACCAGCCGCCCGCGATCTCCTCGACGTCGAGCTCGGCGAGCAGGTCGGCGGGCAGCAGGTCGGCGTACGAGGTGCGCCAGGCGCGGACCTGGACGGCCGCGATCGCGGGCGCATCGTCGGCCCAGGCGACCCGGCAGGAGACATCGGAGCTCACGGCCCCATCCAAGCAGGCGAGCGGTGTGACACTTCGGGCGTCGCGCGACGTGTGATCTGTAACACCGGTGGGCTACCCTCGGGTCGTGAGCACCTTCGACGACCTGATCGCGGCCAACGAGCGGGTCGAGCCCCGCGACGAGATGCCCGATGCCTATCGCGCGACCCTGGTGCGGCAGATCGCCCAGCACGCCCACAGCGAGATCATCGGGATGCAGCCCGAGGGCAACTGGCTGACGCGTGCTCCGAGCCTGCGGCGCAAGGCGATCCTGCTGGCGAAGGTGCAGGACGAGGCCGGCCACGGCCTCTACCTGTACGCCGCGGCGGAGACGCTCGGCGTGTCCCGCGACGAGCTGCTCGACGCGCTGCACGCGGGCAAGCAGAAGTACTCCTCGATCTTCAACTACCCGACGCTCACCTGGGCCGACATCGGCGCGATCGGGTGGCTCGTCGACGGTGCTGCCATCGTCAACCAGGTGCCGCTGTGCCGCTGCTCCTACGGTCCGTACGCCCGCGCGATGGTGCGGGTCTGCAAGGAGGAGTCGTTCCACCAGCGGCAGGGCTTCGAGCTGCTGCACACGCTCAGCCACGGCACGGAGGCCCAGCACGCCATGGCGCAGGACGCGGTCGACCGCTGGTGGTGGCCGTCGCTGATGATGTTCGGCCCGCCCGACGACGCCTCGACGCACACGGGTCAGTCGATGGCGTGGGGGATCAAGCGGTTCTCCAACGACACGCTGCGGCAGCGGTTCGTCGACATGACCGTGCCGCAGGCCGAGGCGCTCGGGCTCACGCTGCCGGACCCGGAGCTGCGCTGGAACGAGGAACGGTCGTCGTGGGACTTCGGGGAGATCGACTTCACCGAGCTGTTCGAGGTGGTCAAGGGCAACGGGCCCTGCAACGCACAGCGGCTCGCTCACCGTGTGCGCGCGCACGAGGAGGGCGCCTGGGTGCGCGAGGCGGCCTCGGCGTACGCCGAGAAGCGTGCTGCGAGGGAGGTCGCGTGATGGTTTCGACAGGCTCAACCACCGGGGGAGGCGCGGCGTGATGGGTGACCTCTGGGAGGTCTTCGTCCGGCCCAAGCGCGGCCTCGCGCACGTGCACGTCGGCTCGATCCACGCCACCGACGCCGCGATGGCGCTGCGCAATGCTCGCGACGTCTACACGCGTCGCCAGGAGGGTGTCTCGCTCTGGGTCGTGCCGTCCGCGGAGATCACTGCGAGCAGTCCCGACGAGCAGGACAGCTTCTTCGACCCGGCCGCCGACAAGGCCTACCGGCACCCCACCTTCTACGAGGTCCCCGATGGTCTCCACATCTGAGCCGGTCGGCATCGCCGGAGCTGCCGTCACCGACGTCGCGCACTACGCGATCGCGCTCGGCGACGACGCCCTGATCGCCTCCCAGCGGCTGACCGAGTGGATCACCCTCGCGCCGCAGCTCGAGGAGGACGTCGCCCTGGGCAACATCGCTCTCGACCTGCTCGGCCAGGCTCGCCTCCTCTTCCAGTACGCCGGGTCGCTGCTCGACCCACCGGTGGGGGAGGACGACCTCGCCTACTTCCGCGACGAGCGCGCCTTCCGCAACGTCTCGCTCGTCGAGCGACCGAACGGCGACTTCGCCGTGACGATGGCCCGGCTGCTGGTGTTCTCGGCGTACCAGCTCGAGCTGTACTCCCGGCTGGTGCAGTCGACGGACTCGACCCTGGCCGCGATCGCCGCCAAGGCCGTGAAGGAGGTGGCCTACCACCGCGACCACGCCCGGCAGTGGGTGCTGCGTCTCGGCGACGGCACCGCGGAGTCCCACGCCCGGATGCAGACGGCCCTCGACGCCGAGTGGCCCTGGACGGCCGAGCTGTTCGAGGCCGGCTGGCTGGCACCGGAGCTGGTGGCCGGCGGCCTGGCTGTCGACCCGGCCGCGCTCGCGCAGCCCGCGCTCGCGTGGGTGCGAGCCGTCGTGGCCGAGGCGACCCTCGCCGAGCCCGAGGTGCGCCCGGCGGTGAGCTTCGGTCGCGTCGGCCGGCACACGGAGGAGATGGGCCGCCTGCTCGCCGAGCTGCAGCACCTCGCGCGTTCGCACCCCGGAGCGACCTGGTGACGACGACCACCGCGGATCTCGAGACGCGTGCGCGCGTCGCGGCTGTCCTCGACCCCGAGCTCCCGATGGTCACGATCGAGGACCTGGGGATCCTGCGCGACGTGCGCGTCGACGACGGCACGGTGCACGTGACGATCACCCCGACCTATGCCGGGTGTCCGGCGATGGACGCGATCCGGGCCGACATCGAAGCAGCCCTTCCCGGCGAGCCGGTGGTCGTGCACACGGTGCTGGCCCCGGCCTGGTCGACCGACGACATCACCGACGCCGGCCGGAGCAGGCTCGCGGAGGCGGGCATCGCGCCCCCGGGGATTTCGACGGGCTCAACCAACGGGCGCGGCCTGGTCGCGCTCGCGCTCTCCGTCCGGTGCCCGCAGTGCGGCTCGCCCGACACCCGCGAGCTCAGCCGGTTCGGCTCGACGGCGTGCAAGGCCCTGTGGGTCTGCAACGCGTGTGCCGAGCCGTTCGACAGCTTCAAGGCCCACTGACGAGGAGCTCGACGAGATGCCGGAGTTCCACACCCTCGAGGTCGCCGCGATCGAGCCGTTGACCGACGACTCGGTCGCGCTGAGCCTCGCCGTGCCCGACGACCTGCGCGCGGACTACGCCTTCGCACCCGGGCAGCACGTCGCCATTCGGGTCCCGGGCGACGACATCCGGCGGTCGTACTCCCTGTGCGTGCCTCCGACTGCGCCCGGCCTCCGCATCGGCGTCAAGCGGCTGCCCGGCGGGATGTTCAGCCAGAAGGTCCTCGAGGACCTGCGCGTCGGAGACCGCCTCGAGGTGATGACCCCGATGGGGCGGTTCGGCTCCGCCCTGGGCGGACTGCGCCGGCCAGGCTTCG
>JAEKKP010000184.1 GCA_019510315.1 Propionibacteriales bacterium | reverse complement strand
TGGATGGTCGTGTAGCGGCAGCGGCCGCCCTTCTTGACGATGATCTCGACGACCGCGGAGTGCAGCGAGTCGCTGGAGTAGATCGGCGCGGTGCAGCCCTCGACGTAGTGCACGTAGGCACCCTCGTCGACGATGATCAGCGTGCGCTCGAACTGGCCCATGTTCTCGGTGTTGATCCGGAAGTAGGCCTGCAGCGGGATGTCCACGTGGACGCCCTTGGGCACATAGATGAACGACCCGCCCGACCACACGCTCGTGTTGAGCGCGGCGAACTTGTTGTCGCCGACCGGGATGACGGTGCCGAAGTACTCCTTGAAGAGCTCCTCGTGCTCCCTCAGCGCCGTGTCGGTGTCCAGGAACAGCACACCCTGCTGCTCGAGGTCCTCACGGATCGAGTGGTAGACGACCTCGGACTCGTACTGCGCCGCGACTCCGGACACCAGGCGCTGCTTCTCGGCCTCGGGGATGCCGAGCTTGTCGTAGGTGTTCTTGATGTCGGCCGGGAGGTCGTCCCACGTCGCCGCCTGCTTCTCGCTGGACCGGACGAAGTACTTGATGTTGTCGAAGTCGATGCCACTGAGGTCCGAGCCCCAGTTGGGCATGGGCTTGCGGTGGAAGAGCTTGAGCCCCTTCAGGCGGAGGTCGAGCATCCACTGCGGCTCGCTCTTCTTCGAGGAGATGTCGCGGACGACCTCCTCGTTGAGGCCGCGCCGGGCACCGGCGCCGGCGACGTCGGAGTCGGCCCAGCCGAACTCGTAGCGGCCGATGCCCTTGAGCTCGGGGTTCAGTTCTTCGATGGAGGTCACGTCGAGACCTTCCTCTTGTCGGTGGTGGAGCCTGTCGAAACCTGGTTGTGCGGAATGCACGTCGTGCAGACGCCGTCGCCGTGGGCGATCGTCGCCAGCCGCTGCACGTGGCTGCCGAGCACGCGGCTGATCGCCTCGGTCTCGGCCTCGCACAGCTGCGGGAACTCGTGGGCCACGTGGGAGACCGGGCAGTGCTGCTGGCACAGCTGCTCCCCCACGCTCTGCTGGTTGAGCAGGGGCAGGTCGCGCACCGAGGCGGCGTAGCCCGCCCTCGTGAAGACCCGGGCCAGCGCCTGCGCAGGGGTCAGCTCCGGGTCAGCGGCGAGCACGCCGTCGAACTGGTCCTCGATGAAGGCCACCCGGCGCTCGGCGAACGCCTTCACGGCCTCCTCGCCGCCGGTCTCCGCGAGGAACCGGAGCGCCTGGACCGCGAGGTCGTCGTACTGCTGGTCGAAGTAGGCGTGGCCACTCTCCGTCAACGCGAAGACCTTGGCGGGTCTTCCCCGACCGCGGCCGGACGCGACACGTGGCTCGCGGGCCTCGACGGCACCCTCCGCCACCAGGTGGTCGAGGTGGCGGCGCACGGCCGCCGGCGTCAGCGCCAGTCGCTCACCGAGAGCCGCGGCGGTCGAGGGACCGTTGTCGAGGATCGACTGAGCCACCCGCTGCCGCGTCGGCGCGTCACCCGCGTCGTGCCGCGGGGCGGTGGTCTGGTCGATTTCCACAACACCAGTGTGCCGTTAATGGTGGAGGGCCTTCAAGTAAGGCTCCCCTTATCCTCCCGGCGCCGCCTGAGCGGCCCGCCGCACGGTGAGCGCGGCGGCGTTCCTAGACTGTCCCGGTGCCCGACCAGCCTGCCGTCGAGGTCTCCGGCCTCGTGATGAGGTACGGCGACAAGGTGGCCGTCGACCACCTCGACCTCACGGTCGCGCGGCACACCATCACGGCGGTGCTCGGACCCAACGGCGCCGGCAAGACCACCACCCTCGAGACCTGCGAGGGCTACCGCCGGCCGCGGGAGGGCACCGTGCGGGTGCTGGGACTCGACCCCGTCGCCGACCGGCGCGACCTGCTCCCCCGCATCGGCGTCATGCTGCAGGGCTCGGGTGCCTGGTCGGGTGTCCGCGCCCTCGAGATGCTGCGACACATCGCCCGGCTGCACGCGCACCCGCTCGACGTCGGCATGCTCGCCGACCGTCTCGGGCTGCACGACTGCGGCCGGACGCCGTACCGGCGGCTCTCCGGTGGTCAGCAGCAACGGCTGGGCCTCGCGCTGGCGGTCGTCGGGCGGCCCGAGGTCGTCTTCGTCGACGAGCCGACGGCCGGGATGGACCCGCTCGCCCGGCGGACCACCTGGGAGCTGCTCGAGGAGCTGCGCGGCGACGGCGTCACGGTCGTGCTCACGACCCACTACATGGACGAGGCGGAGCGGCTCGCCGACAGGATCCACATCATCGACGAGGGCCGCATGATCGCGTCCGGCTCGCCAGCCGAGCTGACCCGCGGGGGCACCGCCACGATCAGGCTGGTCGTCACCAAGCCGTTCCCCGAAGGCGCCCCGGCCTCGTTGCAGGCTGAGCTCGGCCCGCAGGTCGACGTCACTCCGATCAGCGAGGTCAGCTTGCTCATCGCCGGACCGGCGGACAGCACGACCCTCGCGACCGTCGCCCGGTGGTGCGAGCAGCAGGGTGTGCTCCCCGAGTCGCTCAACCTGGGACAGCGCAACCTCGAGGACGTCTTCCTCGAGATCACCGGTCGGGGGCTCGCGCATGACTGAGTCCGCGGTCCGACCGGCGGCCGGCACCTTCACGCCGATGCCGGGTGCCGCACCGCTCGTGCGCCAGGTCCTGGCCCAGGCCTCCATGGAGGCGCGGCTGATGGTCCGCAACGGCGAGCAGCTGCTGCTCGCGATCGTGATCCCGGTGCTCGTGCTCGTCGGCGGCGTGGCGGGTGCGCACCGGGTCGGCATCCACTTCGACGAGCGCGCGATCGACGCACTGACGCCCGGGGTGCTGGCGCTCGCGGTGATGTCGACCGCGTTCACCTCGCTGGCGATCGCGACCGGCTTCGAGCGCCGGTACGGCGTGATCAAGCGGCTCGGCTCCTCCCCGCTCCCCCGGTCCGGCCTGCTGATGGGCAAGACCGGTGGCCTCCTCGTCGTCGAGGCGATGCAGGTCGTCGTGCTCGGTGGCGTCGGACTGGCGCTCGGCTGGGAGCCACGGACCTCCGTCGTGGCGGTCCTGGGTGCCGTCATCGCACTGCTGGTCGGCACGTTCGCCTTCGCCTCACTCGGGCTGTTCCTCGCCGGTGCCCTGCGTGCGGAGGCGACCCTGGCGGCGGCCAACCTCGTCTACCTCCTGCTGATGGCAGGGGGCGCAGTCGTGCTCCCGGCGGACGCGTACGGCGGGGCGGGCCACGCGCTCACCTGGCTGCCGTCCGGCGCATTGGGCGAGGCGATGCGGGCGGCCCTGACCGACGGCCACGTCGCGGCCGGCAGCCTGCTGGTTCTCGTCGCCTGGGGAACGCTCGGCACGGTGCTGACCGCGAAGACGTTCACGTGGGAGTGAGCCTCCGCCTCGAGCCGCACCTGCGCTCCCTCGGCTGGGCGACCCTGATCGCGAACTGCGTCCTCGTCGTCACCGGAGGCGCCGTCCGGCTGACCGCCTCGGGGCTCGGCTGCCCGACCTGGCCGCGCTGCACGGACAAGGGATTCACGCCGCACGGCTCCTTGTCGATGCACTCCGCGATCGAGTTCGGCAACCGCACCCTGACCTTCGTGCTCGCCGCGATCGCCGTTGCCACCTTCGTGGCCGCGTGGCAGTCCGGCCGCACGGACCTGCGGCGCCTGGCACTCGTGCTCGGTCTCGGCATCCCCGCCCAGGCGGTGATCGGCGGGATCACCGTCCTCACCGACCTGAACCCCTGGGTGGTCTCGTTCCACCTGCTCTCGTCGCTCGCGATCATCGGCCTCTCCGTGGTCTTCCTGCGCCGCCTCGACCGGCCCGCCCCGACACCCGTGTCCGGTCCCGTCGTGGCGCTTGCCTGGGCCGCGTTCGCCGCCGGCTGGGTCGTCCTGTACGTCGGCACCGTCGTCACCGGCTCGGGACCGCACGCCGGTGACGTGGACGCGCCACGCAACGGCCTGGACCCGCTGCAGCTCTCCCAGCTCCACGCCGACGTGGTCTTCCTGTTCGTCGGGCTGACGCTCGGCCTGGCCTTCGCGCTCCCGGCCGTGAACGCCTCGGCCGAGGCCGTGCGTGCAGCGCGAGTGCTCCTGCTGGTCGAGCTCGGCCAGGGCACCATCGGGTTCGTGCAGTACTTCACCGACCTGCCCGTCGTGCTCGTCGGCTTCCACATGCTCGGCGCCGCGCTGATCTCGGCGACGATGACGTGGGCCCTGCTGGCCGTGCGCGAGCAGGAGGGTCTCAGACCAGCGCCTTCTCGCCCCACCAGCTCGCTGCCGGGTTCGCGTTGAAGTTGCCGATCGGCGCGTAGCCCTCGCCCTCGTAGAACGCCATCGCGTGCTGCTGGCGCGG
>JAEKKP010000183.1 GCA_019510315.1 Propionibacteriales bacterium | reverse complement strand
GGTGAGGTGCGCAGGTACGCAACCACGACGGCCGAGGTCGATGAGGCCGTGGCCGGCTCTGCGCGAGAGGTCCGCTGGTCTCGACTGTCCGCTCGCTGCCCGCTCGCTGCTCGACCAGCTTGTGGCGCGGCCACCAAGTCTCAGAGTCGCGGCTCGTGCCGGGGCGCAGGGGTCGCCAGCGCCAGCGTCAGCAGCCCGAGGGCGATCCCGACGAGGCCGTGGTCCAGCCCCCTGGCGACCGCGACCTCGCCGACGAGCACGTTGAGCACGGCCACGGCCAGGATCATCGGCGTACCCCAGTCGACCCGCCGCAGCAGGCCGACGGTCGCGGCGATCCCGAGCACCGCCAGCGCGGCAGAGAGCGGCGCGAGGCCTCGATAGATGTCGTCGGCGTCCGGCGGGGCGATCGCCGGCAGGTTGAGGATCACCATCAGCACGGTGGGCGCCGCCGCTCGCGGGTGCAGGACCTCGGTCGCGCTCAAGTAGGGCGGCAGGATCTGCGCGCCGTCCGCGGGCTCGTGGGTCCTGCGCCAGACTCCCGGACCTACGCGGATTCCCATGATCCAGCATGTGCACCGTGACGGCTGCGGTCAAGGAGCCGGGCTAGGGCGCGGCCGTCCCCATCGCCTCCGCGTCGCCCCCGAGCCGCTGCGCGAGCCAGATCGGGACGGCGGAGAGGACGATCAGGGCGGCCGCGACGACGTTGACCACCGGCGTCTGGTTGGGCCGGAAGAGGTTCTGGAAGATCCAGATCGGCAGCGTCTGCTCGTGGCCGCCGGCGGTGAACGTCGTCACGATGATCTCGTCGAACGACAGCGCGAACGACAGCAGACCGCCGGCGAGGAGCGCCGACCGCAGCAGCGGGAAGGTGACCAGCCGGAACGTCATGAACGGCCGGGCGCCGAGGTCCGCGGAGGCCTCCTCGAGGCTGGCCGACATCCTCCGCAGCCGCGCCTGGACGTTGTTGAACACCGTGACGATGCAGAACGTCGCATGCGCCACCACGATCGTGAAGAACCCGAGCTCGAGCCCGAAGATCGACGTGAACGCGTTGTTCAGCGCCAGTCCGGTGACGATGCCGGGCAGCGCGATCGGCAGGATGATCAAGAGCGAGATCGCGTTGCGGCCGAAGAACCGCGTCCGCTGCAGCGCCATCGCCGCCATCGTGCCCAGCACCAGGGAGATCGCGGTGGCCAGGAGGCCGACCTCGATGCTGACGACGAGAGCGTGCCGCGCACCCGAGGAGTGCGCCGCGGCGTGCCACCAGCGCAGCGTCAGGCCGCTCGGCGGCCAGGCGAACGACTTGCTGACGTTGAACGAGTTGAGCACCACGAGCGCGAGCGGCAGGTAGACGACGAGCAGCACCACGGAGGTGCACGCCACGAGGAACGCCTTGAGGCGTCGGCTGATCGTCATCGGCCGGGCCTCACAGGTTCTCCAACGCGCCGGTGCGGCGGACGACGCCCAGGTAGCCGAGCATCACCAGCACCGGCACCACCGAGTACGCCGCCGCGAACGGCAGGTTGTTGGCGACGCCGTAGTTGTCGGCGACGACGTTGCCGAGCATCTGCGTCGGCCCGCCGACGATCTTGACCGCGATGTAGTCGCCCATCGTCAGCGAGAACGTGAAGATCGACCCGGCCACCAGAGCCGGGAACACCGACGGCAGCACGACGCGGCGGAACGTCGTCAGCGCCGGCGCTCCGAGGTCGGCACTCGCCTCGAGCAACGACCCCGGCAGCTTCTGCAGGCCGGCGTACACCGGCAGGATCATGTAGGGCAGCCACAGGTAGGCCAGCGTGATCACCAGCCCGGTCAGCCCGTAGCCCGGCGAGATGCCCAGCCACTCCAGCGGGCCGGACTTCGAGAGCATCCCGCGCCAGGCGTAGGCCTTCACGAGGTACGACGCCCACAACGGCATCAGCACCGCGATCACCAGCAGCCGCTGCAGCCCCGGACGCGCGACCTTCGCCATGAAGAACGCCACCGGCAGGGCGAGGGCCGCGTCGACCAGGGTCACCAGCACGGCGACGCCCAGCGTGCGCGCCGTGATCGTGCGGTAGACCGGCTGGTCCAGGAGGCTCCGGAAGTTGTCGAGCGTGAACACCTTGACGAGGTCGCCGGTGAACTCGTTCGTCGTCCAGAACGCGGCGAGGAAGAGCGCGCCCAGGGCCCCGAGGTAGGCCACTCCGAGCCACAGCAGCGGTGGCAGCAGGAGCAGACCCGTCCTCGCGGGGGAGGGCCCTGAGCGCGTCGACATCTGTTGTGGCTAGCCCTTGATCGCCGTCCAGGCCTGCGTCCAGTCGGCGTACGTCGTGCACTTGACGTTCGTCCGACCGTCGAGGCAGGCCGACACGGGCGTCGTCCAGTACCAGAGCTTCTTGGCGTAGGCCTCGTCCCCGGCGTGGAACGTGTCGCAGAACGACGCGTCATTGTCGGTCGTCGCGATCACGTCGCACGCCTTGGTGTTGGCCGGGGCCTCGCCGAAGTAGTACGCCGACGCCGCGTTGCCGTCAGGTCCGCCGATGTAGTCCAGCCACGCGTAGGCGCAGTTGGGGTGCTTGGACTTCGAGGAGATCATCCAGGTGTCCGACCAGCCGGTGGAGCCCTCGTCGGGCAGGATCGCCTTGATCGGCTTCTTGTCGGCGTCGATCAGGTTCACGATGAACTGCCACGACGTGCCGATCACCGAGTCGCCGCTCTCGAAGGCCTGCTGCTGCTTGAGGTAGTCCGACCAGTACTCCGAGACCTCGCCGCGCTGCGTCTTCAGCACGTTGACGGCCATGTCGAGCTGGTGCTTGTCGAGCGCGTAGGGGTTCTTGATGCCGAGGTCGGGGTTGGTGTTCATCAGGTAGAGCGCGGCGTCGGCGATGTAGATCGGGGAGTCGTACGGCGTGATCTTGCCCTTGTACGGCGAGTTCGCGTCGAACACGCTCGACCAGCTCGTCGGCGCCGGCTTCACCACGTCGGGGTTGTAGGTGAGCAGGTTGGCGCCCCAGCCCTGCGGCATGCCGTACATCTGGCCATCGACGGAGTTGTACGGCTTGTCCTTGAGGAAGCTGCGGATGTCGGCGTAGTGGGTCAGCAGGTCGGTGTTGACCGGCGCCACGTCCCCGCCCGCGATCAGTCGCAGGGTGGCGTCGCCGGATGCCGAGACCACGTCGTAGTCGCCGGTCTTGATCAGGGTGACGGCGGCATCGGAGGTGTCGAAGTACTTCACGGTCGCCTGGCAGCCGGTGGCCTGCTCGAACGGCGTCACCCAGTCGGTCTTCGGGTCGTTGGTGCCGTCCTCGGCGTACCCGGGCCACGCGAGGATGCTGACCGAGCCCTCCTTGGTGCCGAGCTTCTTCGCCATCGGTACGTCGGGCGCCTTGAAGCCGCTGCCGCCCGCGGTCTTGTCGCCGCCGCTGCTGCTGCCGCAGGCGACCGCGGTGAGCAGCACCGCAGCCGTCGCGGCGACCAGCTTCCAGTTGTGGTTCATGCGAACTCCTTGGTGGGTGGGACGTCGTCGTGGTGCTCGGCCGGGGGCTCCTCGGCGAGGGTGACGACGCTGGTCGGGTGCCAGCTGAGCACCACTGCCTCGCCCCGGAAGGCGAGCATCTGGTCGACCGTCGACTCGAGGTTCTGCTGCAGCACCGTCAGCGTGCCGCCGCCGTCGAGGTCGACGATCGCGTGCGTGGCGGCGCCGAGGTACACCACTTCGCGGACCACGCCCCGGGCGGAGGTGTGGTCGGGAGCCGGCTCGCCCGTGGAGGAGAGCCGGATCTTCTCCGGCCGGATGCCGAAGCTCCCGGCACGACCGACGAGTCGCTGGGCGAGCTCGCCGGAGAGCAGGTTGGAGGTGCCGACGAAGCCGGCCGTGAACGGGGTCGCCGGCCGCTCGTAGAGCTCCACCGGCGTGCCCACCTGCTCGACCCGGCCGTCGCGGAAGACCGCGATCCGGTCGCTCATGGTGAGTGCCTCCTCCTGGTCGTGGGTGACGAAGACGAAGGTGATCCCGACGTCGCGCTGGATCTGCTTGAGCTCGATCTGCATCTCGCGGCGGAGCTTGAGATCGAGCGCGCCGAGCGGCTCGTCGAGCAGCAGCACCTTGGGCCGGTTGACCAGGGCCCGGGCCAGGGCGACCCGCTGCCGCTGGCCGCCGGAGAGCTGGTGCGGGCTGCGCGTGGCGTGGTCGCCGAGCCGCACCGTCTCCAGCGCCTCGGCCGCACGCTTGCGCCGGTCGGCCCGGGGCACCTTCTTGACCCGCAGGCCGTACTCGACGTTCTGGACGACGTTCATGTGGGGGAACAGTGCGTAGTCCTGGAAGACGGTGTTGACGTCGCGCCGGTGCGGCGGCTCGC
>JAEKKP010000047.1 GCA_019510315.1 Propionibacteriales bacterium | reverse complement strand
GGCTTCGGCGGCAGCGCGGTCTTCACCTCGGCGCTCTGCACGACGCCGAAGACCGTCGTCACCGTCGCGCCCACGACCTACACGGCGCGCAACGAGCACCTGATCGCCGCAGTGCGCGGCCACCGGGTGATCAGCGCCTGGAGCGAGCCGCTGCTGCCGCACCCCGAGGGCTGGTGGACGCAGAAGGCCTACGCCTCGGACTTCACCTTCGACCTCGAGCGCGAGGGTGCGTGGCTCGAGGAGCAGCTCGGCAGCCTCTGATCCTCCGCCATGGGTGACGTCAGAGCACCCCGCGAGTGACCAGCTCTCGGCGCAGCTGGCCGGCGTCGGCGTACTGCACTGCATCGAGACCGACCTCCCGTGCGGCGGAGACGTTGCGCGCGCTGTCGTCGGTGAAGAACGTCTCCTCGGGCCGGGTGCCGGTCCGCCGCAGCAGCGCCTGGTAGATCGACGGATCGGGCTTGGCGAGCCCGAGCTCGCCGGAGACGAGCACCGCCCTGAACTCCGCCAGGAAGGAGAACTGCCGCTCGGCGTGGTGGAAGGTCTCCGCCGACCAGTTCGTCAGTGCGTACGTCGGCCACCCGGCTGCGACCACCTCGCGAAGGATCTCGACGGTCGCCGGGTGCTCGCCGACGAGCGAGTGGGCGTAGTGCGAGAAGTACCCCCGGACGTGCTCGGCCCAGTGCGGGTGCGTCGCGGCGACCTCTGCTTCTCCCTCGGAGAAGGATCGGCCTGCGTCCTGGTGGGCGTTCCACGCATAGAAGTCGAAGTCCTCCGCCGCCATCAGCTGGCGAGCCTGCTCTTCACCGACTGCGACAGCCAGCGCCGGGACAGGGTCCCAGTCGATCAGCACGCCACCGAGGTCGAACACCACGGCCCGGGTCATCGGCGGCGTGCTCCGCTGAGTCAGAGAATCAGGCCCAGCGCTGGGCGGCGGGCGTGAAGTCGAGCGTGCGCGGCCCCGTGTAGATCTGCTTGGGACGGGCGATCTTCTGCTCCTTGTCCTGCACCAGCTCGAGCCACTGCGCGAGCCACCCGGGCGTGCGCCCGATCGCGAAGAGCACCGTGAACATCTCGGGCGGGAACTGGAAGGCCTCGTAGATCAGGCCGGAGTAGAAGTCGACGTTGGGGTAGAGCTTGCGCTTGACGAAGTACTCGTCCTCGAGCGCGATCTTCTCCAGCTCCAGGGCGATGTCGAGCAGCGGGTTGGTGCCCGTCACCTCGAAGACGTCCATGGCGGCCTGCTTGATGATCTTGGCGCGCGGGTCGTAGTTCTTGTAGACGCGGTGCCCGAAGCCCATGAGCCGCTCGTTGCCGTTCTTCACGCCCTCGATGAACGACGGGATGTTCTCCTTCGAGCCGATCCGGCGAAGCATCCGCAGCACCGCCTCGTTGGCGCCGCCGTGCAGCGGGCCGAACAGCGCGCCCACGCCGGCCGCCACCGCGGAGTAGGGGTCGACCTGGGTCGAGCCGACGGACCTGACGGCGTTGGTCGAGGCGTTCTGCTCGTGGTCGGCGTGCAGGATGAAGAGCACGTCGAGGGCCTTGACCAGCCGCTCGTCGGCCTCGAACCGCTGCTCGCTCATCTTGAACAGCATCGAGAGGAAGTTCGCGGTGTAGCCGAGCTCGTTGTCGGGGTAGATGTAGGGCTTGCCCTGCGCGTGCCGGAACGCCCAGGCGCCGAGGGTCGGCATCTTGGCGATCATCCGGACGATCTGGATGTGCCGGTTGTCGGGGTCGGAGATGTTGCCCGACTCCGGGTAGAACGTCGACAGTGCGCCGACGGAGGCCATCAGCATGCCCATCGGGTGCGCGTCGTACCGGAAGCCCTGCATGAAGCCCTTGACGTTCTCGTGCACGAACGTGTGGTAGGTGATCTCGTGCACCCAGCTGTCGTACTGCTGCTTGCTCGGCAGCTCGCCGTGGATCAGCAGGTAGGCGACCTCGAGGAAGTTCGACTTCTCGGCCAGCTGCTCGATCGGGTAGCCGCGGTACTCGAGGATGCCCTTGTCGCCGTCGATGAAGGTCACGGCGCTCTTGCAGGACGCG
Source organism: Propionibacteriales bacterium (assembly GCA_019510315.1). Taxonomy (GTDB): domain Bacteria; phylum Actinomycetota; class Actinomycetes; order Propionibacteriales; family Nocardioidaceae; genus Marmoricola. The sequence continues at coordinate 13,553 of JAEKKP010000047.1, read as the reverse complement.
GTGTTGACGAAGCCGGGGTCGTACGTCGCCAGCCCGGGCTCCTCCTCGGAGGTCCTGATCTGCGCGAGGTCGGCGGCCTTGATGGTGCCGTCAGCGATCGCGATCTCGTACTCGTTGCCGGTCCGGTTGTCCCGGACGGTCAGTGTCTGGTTGGCCTGTGTGGCGGCGTCGTCGGACACAAGGGCTCCTTCGCTCTCGGTCAGAGCATCTGCTCGGCATCGTTTCCGGGGGCGGGGGGTGATGCTGGTCCCGGTCCAACCTATGCCTCCGGCCGTGAGGGTCGCCAACGGCGTCTCTCGTTTTGACCTCGGCGGGCGTACGCCGGTAATCTGGTCTGTCGCGACTCCTGCCGCGCCGAAGCCTCCTGCACGGGGCCCGGTGCAGACCCGGACAACTCCCTCTCACGAGGGCAAGGCCGGGCAGTGTTCGTCAGAAGCCGCAGCACCACCACCGTCCAGGTCCCTGGCCGGTCCACGAACGAGGAAGCAAGGCAGACACGTGCGTACGTACAGCCCCAAGCCCGCGGACATCCAGCGCGAGTGGCACGTCATCGACGCCACCGACGTCGTCCTCGGACGGCTCGCCGTCCAGGTCGCCAACCTGCTCCGCGGCAAGCACAAGACCATCTTCGCCCCCCACGTCGACACCGGTGACTTCGTCATCGTCGTGAACGCCTCCAAGGTGGCGCTCTCCGGCAACAAGGCGACCAAGAAGATGTCCTACCGGCACTCCGGCTACCCGGGCGGCCTCAGCGCCACCCCCATGGGTGAGCTGCTGGAGAAGGACTCCCGCAAGGCCATCGAGAAGGCCGTGTGGGGCATGCTCCCGAAGAACCGCCTCGGCCGCCAGATGATCAAGAAGCTGAAGGTGTACGCCGGCCCGGAGCACCCGCACCAGGCCCAGAAGGCGCAGCCGTTCGAGATCTCCCAGATCTCCCAGTAAGCATCCGACGAGATCGAGGACTTTGACGTGACCGAGAACGTGACCGAAGACAGCACCGCCACCGAGGACACCGGGGTCGAGGAGACCTACGTGGCCAACGAGGAGGGCATCGCCTACTCCTCCGAGAGCGCACCCAGCGCCGACACCCCTGCCCGCCCCGCCACCATCGCGCCGTCCGCCGCCACCGGCCGGCGCAAGGAGGCCGTGGCCCGCGTCCGGCTCGTCCCGGGCACCGGCCAGTGGACGGTCAACGGCCGCACGCTGGAGAGCTACTTCCCCAACAAGCTGCACCAGCAGGTTGTCAGCGAGCCGTTCGTGACCACCCAGCTCGAGGGCCGGTTCGACGTGATCGCCCGCATCCACGGTGGCGGCATCACCGGCCAGGCGGGCGCCCTGCGCCTGGGCGTGGCCCGTGCGCTGAACTCCCTGGACGTCGACGCCAACCGCCCGTCGCTGAAGAAGGCCGGGCTGCTGACCCGCGACGCCCGCGTGATCGAGCGCAAGAAGGCCGGTCTGAAGAAGGCCCGGAAGGCCCCGCAGTTCAGCAAGCGCTGATCGACATCGCAGGATCGGACATGGCGCAGCTGTGACGAGACTGTTCGGCACGGACGGGGTCCGGGGCCTGGCCAACGGTCTGTTGACCGCGGAGCTGGCCCTGGACCTCTCTGTTTCCGCTGCCCACGTGCTCGCCGAACGGGGCACGTTCTCCGGGCACCGGCCGTTCGCCGTCGTCGGCCGCGACACCCGCATCTCCGGGCAGTTCCTGGAGGCCGCGGTGGTTGCCGGGCTGGCGTCGGCGGGCGTCGACGTGCTGCTGCTCGGTGAGCTGCCCACGCCGGCGGTCGCCTACCTCACCGGTTCTCTGGGCGCCGATCTCGGCGTCATGCTCTCCGCGTCGCACAACGCCATGCCCGACAACGGCATCAAGTTCCTCGCGCGCGGCGGCGTCAAGCTCGACGACGCCATCGAGGCGGTCATCGAGCAGCGCCTCGAGGAGCCCTGGGACCGGCCCACCGGCGGTGACGTCGGTCGGGTCCGCATGCACGCGACCGCGATCGCCGAGTACGCCGCCCACCTCGACGGCACCATCACGCACCGGCTCGACGGCCTGAAGGTGGTGCTCGACTGCGCCCACGGCGCGGCCTCGGTCGCCGGGCCGAAGGCGCTGCGCGACGCCGGTGCCGACGTGATCGCGATCTGCGCCGAGCCGGACGGTCTGAACATCAACGAGGGCTGCGGCTCCACGCACCTCGACGTCCTGCAGAAGGCGGTCGTCGAGCACGGCGCCGACGTGGGCTTCGCGCTCGACGGTGACGCCGACCGCTGCCTGGCCGTGGACTCCTCGGGCAACGTCGTCGACGGCGACCAGATCCTGGCGATCCTCGCGATCGCGATGGCCGAGCAGGGGCACCTGCACGACGACACGGTCGTCGCGACGGTCATGTCGAACCTCGGCTTCGTGCACGCGATGACGGCCGCCGGGATCGTCGTGCGCCAGACCGCGGTCGGCGACCGCTACGTGCTCGAGGAGATGAAGGCCGGCAGCTACACGCTGGGCGGCGAGCAGTCCGGCCACGTGATCATGAGCGAGCACGCCACCACCGGCGACGGCATCCTGACGGCGCTGCAGGTCCTCGACCGGATGGCCTCCACCGGGTCGCCCATCGCCGACCTGGCCGGCGTGATGGTGCGGCTGCCCCAGGTGCTGGTCAACGTGCCCGGCGTCGACAAGCGCCGTGCCGACAGCGACGCGACTCTGCTGGCCGCCGTCGCCGATGCCGAGGCTGAGCTCGGCGAGACCGGGAGGGTGCTGCTGCGCTCCTCGGGCACCGAGCCGCTCGTGCGGGTCATGGTCGAGGCCGAGACCGCCGACCACGCCGCGGCCGTGGCGAACCGGCTCGCGGACGTCGTCCGCGAGCAGCTCGCTCTCTAGGCCTAGGCGACGTCACCGGGTTTCGACAGGCTCAACCATCGAAGGTGCGGTTGAGCTTGCGAGACCGCAGCTTCAGTGGTTGAGGTTGGCCTGTCCTGAGCTTGTCGAAGGGTCAACCACCGGTGGTGGAGCCCGCCGAGACCTCTGAGCGGTCAGGGTGCCCGACCCGGGCGTCGTGCTCCTCGGCTGTCTCGTCGCCGTGTCCCGGCCACCACGCGGCGTGCCCGATCAGCGCGGTGAGCGCCGGCGTGAAGAACATCGCCATCACGAACGCCGCGATGAAGATGCCGAACGACAACGCGAAGCCCATCGAGACGATCAGCGAGTTGCCACCGAGCATCAGCGAGGCGAAGGTGCCGGCCAGGATCACCCCCGCCGCGGCGATCGTCGGCCCGGCGTGGGTCACCGCCTCGGCAGCCGCGTCGGTCGGCTTGCGGCCCTCGCGAGCCTCCTCGCGCAGTCGCGCGATCATCAAGATGTTGTAGTCGGTGCCGAGGGCGACCACGAACAGGTAGATGTAGATCGGCAGCAGGAAGATCAGCCCGCTGTCGCCCTTGAGGTGCTGGATCACGATCACCGTGGCGCCGAGCGTGGCCGCGAAGCCCAGGCCGACCGAGATCATCAGGTACCACGGCGCCACCAGGCTGCGGAGCAGCAGCGCGAGGATCACCATGATCACGAGCGCGGCGATCGGGAACACCACCGCGTAGTCCCGGTTCATCGCCTTGTTCATGTCGACGAAGACCGAGGTCGTGCCGCCGACGTACGCCGTGTTGCCGGGACCCGCTGACTCGTGTGCCGTCGTGCGGATCGGTCCCTTCACGTCCGCGATCGCGGCATCCGAGCCGGGATCGTGGTCGAGGGTGACGCTGAAGGTCGCCGCCTTCCCGTTGGCGGACAGGACTCCGGGCTCGACCTTCGCGACGCCCTTGGCCCCTTCGAGCTTCTGCCGGAACGGCGCCAGTGCGCTCTCCGAGAGCGATCCCTGCGAGCGCAGCACGATCGTCAGCGGGTCGGTCGATCCGGGCGGAAGGCCCTTCTGCAGCGTGTCGAGCGCCTTGGTGGACTCGACGTTCTTGGGCAGGCTCGAGTTGAAGTCGAAGGTCGGGTTGAAGCCGAGGGCGAAGATCGCGAGCACGGCCAGGACCAGCCCGGACGCGGCGGCGAAGACAACCGGCCGACGACCGAGCTGGCGCCCGACGGCGGCGAAACGGGCGCCCTCGGGTGCCCGCAGGTAGCGCTTGGACGGGAAGAACAGCGCCTTGCCGAGGACGGTGACGACCGCCGGGACGAGCGTGAGCGCGGCGAGGAGCGTGACCGCGACGGCGATGGCCAGCGCCGGTCCGATCGACCGGAAGATCCCGAGCGAGGAGAGCACCAGCGCCATGAACGCGACGATCACCGCGCCTCCGGCGGACGCGATCGCCTCGCCGGCGCGCTCGAGCGCGTGCTCCACCGAGCCCCGGATGTCGTCGCCGGTGCGCAGGCGTTCGCGGTAGCGGAAGAGGAAGAACAAGATGTAGTCGGTGCCGATCCCGTACAGCACGACGAACAGGATGACCTCGATCGAGGAGTCGGCCTTGAGGTCGAAGGCCTGGTTGGCCCAGCCGATCAGCCCCGTCGCGATGGTGCCGGCGAGACCGACCAGGACCACCGGCATCAGGCAGATGATGATGCTGCGGAAGATCAGCGCCAGCAGCACGATGATCAGCAGGATCGTCGCCGCGCCGACGATCGCGAGGGTCTTGTTGCCCGACTCCTGCGAGTCGAGCTGCTGGGGTGCCGCTCCGGTCATCTGCACCCGCAGGCCGGTCCCGGCGACGAGCGGCTTGGCGTCCTTGCGCAGCTCCTTCGCAGCGTCCATGGCTGGGGTGTCGAAGCCGCTCTGGTCCTTGGCCAGCCCGACCACGCCCAGCTGGACCAGCTGGTTCTTCGACGGCGGCTGCGCCGCTGCCGTCGAGAACACCTTGTGCAGCACCGGCTTGTCCTTGATCGCCGCGTCGAGCGAGCCGACCACCTCGGTCACCTTGGCCGAGTCAGCGGCGGTCAGCTTGCCGCCGTCCGAGCGGTCGAAGACGATGATCGCGCCGGGCTGGAACTGCGAGGGGAACTCGTCCTCCTGGATCTGCGCGGCCCTGATCGACTCGTAGTGCTTCGGCAGGAACTCCGACTCGTCCTGGGTCGAGGTCAGCGCCGGTGCGAGCGAGACGACGACCACCGCGAGGAGCACCCACGCCGCGATGACGTACCAGCGGAACCGAGTTACGAAACGTCCAAGGGCAGCAAACATGAGCGGCAGCGTACTGGGGTCGGCAGACGCGAGACGAATCGATTGTGCCCGCCCGGCGACCGCCTAGGGTTCGTCGGGTGAACTTCATTCTGGTTTCCCGGCCGGTGCCGGAGGTCGCGGTCGTGACGCTGAACCGGCCCGAGCGGATGAACGCGATGGCGTTCGACGTGATGGTGCCGTTCCGCGACGAGCTGGTCGCGCTGGGCCGCGACAACTCGGTGCGCGCGGTCGTCGTGACAGGGGCCGGGCGCGGCTTCTGTTCCGGGGCCGACCAGGAGTCGGCCGGCACGCCGCCGTACGTCGACGGGCTGACCCGGCCGACGTACGCGCTGCGCTCGATGGAGATGCTCGAGGACATCACCTTGACCCTGCGCCGACTGCACCAGCCGGTCATCGCCGCGGTCAACGGGGCCGCGATCGGGGGCGGCCTGTGCCTGGCGCTGGCCTGCGACATCCGGGTGGCGGCGCCTGCGGCGTACTTCCGCGCGGCGGGCATCAACAACGGCCTGACCGCCAGCGAGCTGGGCCTCTCCTACCTGCTCCCGCGCGCGGTCGGCTAGTCCCGGGCCGCCGAGATCATGCTCACCGGACGTGACGTGCTCGCCGAGGAGGCCGAGCGGATCGGCCTGGTCAGCAGGGTCTCCGACGACGTCGTCGACGCGGCGGTCGAGCTCGGCCGGACCATCGCCGGCTTCTCGCAGCCGGGCGTCGAGCTGACCAAGCGGACGCTCGTCGCCGGACTGGACGCATCGTCCCTCGAGGGGCACATGCAGGCCGAGGGTCTGGGGCAGCTGTACCTGCGCATCCTCACCGACAACTTCGAGGAGGCGACCCGCGCCCGCAAGGAGAAGCGGCCGCCGCGCTTCCGCGACAGCCGCTGACTGCTCGTCGGGTCAGCGGGCCAGTACGGCGACGCAGTACTCGTCACTCGGTGGCGCCAGCTCGTAGCTGCCGAAGCGGTGCTGCACCCTCAGCCCGGCCGCCTCGGCATCGCCCCTGAACTCCTCGACCGGATAGGCGCGCGCCGAGGCCGCAGGACTGTCCTGCGGGTGGAAGCCGACGAGGATCCGGCCGCCCTCTGCGAGGAGGCCGGCGAGCGTCGAGAGGGCCCGGCGCTCGGTGTCGGGAGCGAGCAGCACCATGACGTTGCCGACGACCACGATCAGGTCGTAGGCCGTCGGGTGACCGGCCGCGGCGAGCAGCTCCGGAGACAGGGCGAGGATGTCGCTGCGCACCATCGGCAGGTCCGGATAGGTCTCGGCGGCCATGGCGACCAGGTCGGCGTCCTTCTCTGCTGCCACCACCCGGTGGCCGCGAGCCTGCAGCGCCGCGCCGATGCGGCCGAAGCCCGCGCCTGCATCCAGCACGGTGCTGCCGCGGGGGAGCATGGCGTCTGCGAAGCGCGCCTCGCCCTCGATGTCCGCGCCCGACTCGATCAGCCCGGCGAAGTAGGCGGCGAACCCACTGTTGTCGGCGGCCTCCCACCGGGTGGCCGGAAGGTCGCTCATGAGAACCCCGTGAACGGCGACCAGGGTCGCGGGACCTCGACGCCGTCGAGCGTGAGATCAGTGCGCTCGACCCAGAAGCACAGCAGGTCCTTGACGGGCAAGGCGTCGTGGAGCGGGTCGGGGTAGAACCACCCGATGTCGCGGCCGCGCTCGCCGAGCTCCGGGTCGGCGAGCGACCAGTAGGACGCCCGGCCCTTGTAGGCGCACACCGTGTGGTGGCTGCTCGGCTCGAGCAGGTCCATCGAGACGTCCTGGGTCGGGAGGTACCAGCGGGGCGGCAGACTCGTCTCGAGGAGGAGCACCCCTCGGCGTGAGTCCGCGAGCAGCCGTCCCTCGAAGGAGACCTGCACATGGCGGTCGCTCGGCAGGGTCTTGATCCGCTTGAACGGGTCCTGGGCGTGGCCGGTCATCACGGCCGCCTCCTCGACCCACTCGAAGGCGTTCCAGTCGAGCAGCACGTGGCCGGCCAGATCAGGGTCGGAGAGTGCGTAGCCGGCCTGCTCGAGCACCGTGTCGCCGGCGCGGAGGCTGACCACGGTGCCGGCCGACAGGTGGGGTGCGAACCGCCCGGGCGGAAGCATCGGTGGCGCTGTCGCCGGGTCGTCGGCAGGCACGTCCAGCTCGACGACGTCGACCCGGAGGTCGTCCCGCGGCACGGCGTACGACGGGACGATTCGGCGCGGCTCCCACACCAGCATCGCGCCGGTCGTCTCCGCGACGAGCACGTCGCCGTGGAACACCCGGATCCGCTGGCTCACGGGTTCGTAGCGCAGCTCGTCATTCAGGTTTGCGAGTGCCTTGCGCATCTGGACGGCCATGGCCCGAGCGTAGGAGAGGGCGCACCCGCGGGCTAGAGCTTGCGCAGCCGCACCCAGCGCACGGAGTGGTCGTGGTCCTTGCGCAGCACGAGCGTCGCGCGCGAGCGGGTCGGCGCGACGTTGCTGGCGAGGTTGGGGCCGTTGATCTCGTCCCAGATCCGGTTGGCCTCGGCGACGGCGTCGTCGTGGGACAGGCCGGCGTACTTCGCGAAGTACGACGCCGGGTCCCGGAACGCGGTCTCGCGCAGCCGCAGGAAGCGGTCGGTGTACCACTGCCGGATGTCGTTGGTGGCGGCGTCGACGTAGATGGTGAAGTCGAAGAAGTCGCTGACCGCGAGCCCGCTGCGACCGTCGGGGCTGGTCTTCGGCGGCTGCAGGACGTTGAGCCCCTCGACGATCACGACGTCCGGTCGCTTGACGATGACCTTCTCGTCGGTCACGTCGTAGGTCAGGTGTGAGTACACCGGCGCCTCGACCTCGTCGCGGCCCGACTTGATGTCGATGACGAACCTCAGCAGCGCCTTGCGGTCGTAGGACTCCGGGAAGCCCTTGCGGTGCATCAGTCCGCGGCGCTCGAGCTCGGCGTTGGGGTAGAGGAACCCGTCGGTCGTCACCAGCGCCACCTCGGGATGCGCCGGCCAGTGGGCGAGCATCTGCTGCAGCACGCGAGCCGTCGTCGACTTGCCGACCGCCACCGAGCCGGCGAGCCCGATCACGAACGGCGTGCGCGGCGGCTGCGGACGGTCGAGGAACGACTCCTGGGCCCGGTGCAGGGAGCCCGCCGCCTCGACGTACAGGCTCAGCAGGCGGGACAGCGGCAGGTAGACCTTCTGCACCTCGTCGACGTCGAGCTGGTCGCCGAGCCCGCGCACGCGCTCGACCTCGAGCTCGGAGAGCGGCTGGTCGGTGCTGGCGCCCAGCTCGGCCCACGCGTCGCGGTCGAGCTCGACGTACGGCGAGGCCTCGTTGAGGTGCCCGCCGTTGGCCATGGCGACGATTGTTCCAGCAGCAGGTCGACCGGGCAGCGGCGGCCGGAGGTGACCCCCGCCACGCCCTAGACTGGCGCCCATGTGCGGGATCGTGGGATACGTCGGCGAGCAGCAGGCACGCGACGTCGTGATCGAGGGGCTGCGACGCCTCGAGTACCGCGGTTACGACTCCGCCGGCATCGCGCTGATCGGCACCGCCGACGGTGTCCTGAGCACGGACAAGCGGGCCGGCAAGCTGACGAACCTCGAGAAGGCGATCGAGGAGCACCCGCTGCCGCCGGCCACCACGGGCATCGGGCACACCCGCTGGGCCACGCACGGCGCGCCCAACGACGTCAACGCCCACCCGCACCTCGGTGCCCACGGCCGGGTGGCCGTGGTGCACAACGGCATCATCGAGAACTTCGCGCGGCTCCGCGACGAGCTCGAGCGCGCGGGACACGAGCTGCTGTCGGAGACCGACACCGAGATCACCGCCCACCTGCTCGAGACCGAGGTCGAGTCCGGCCACGACCTCACCACCGCCATGCAGCGCACCTGCCGCCGCCTGGAGGGGGCGTTCACCCTCGTGGCGATCGACGCCGAGGACCCGTCGCGGGTCGTGGCCGCGCGCCGCAACTCGCCGCTCGTCGTGGGCATCGGCGAGGGTGAGAACTTCATCGGCTCCGACGTCGCGGCGTTCATCGAGCACACCCGCGAGGCGCTCGAGCTCGGCCAGGACCAGGTGGTCACGATCACCCGCGAGGGCGTGGCGGTCACCGACTTCGACGGCAACGAGGCCGAGGGCCGTCGCTACCACGTCGACTGGGACCTCGCCGCCGCCGAGAAGGGCGGCTTCGACTGGTTCATGCGCAAGGAGATCTTCGAGCAGCCGCGCGCGATCGCCGACGCGCTGCTCGGCCGCCACGACGAGGACGGCCAGCTGCAGCTGGACGAGGTGCGGATCAGCGACGGCGAGCTGCGCGACATCGACAAGATCATCATCGTCGGCTGCGGCACGGCGAACTACGCCGGTCTCGTCGCCAAGTACGCGATCGAGCACTGGACCCGGATCCCGTGCGAGGTCGAGCTCGCCCACGAGTTCCGCTACCGCGACCCGATCCTGACCCGCAACACCCTGGTGGTCGCGATCAGCCAGTCCGGCGAGACCGCGGACACCCTGATGGCGATCCGGCACGCGGTCACCCAGCGCGCCAAGGTGCTGGCGATCTGCAACACCAACGGGTCGACGATCCCCCGCGAGTCCGACGCCGTGATCTACACCCACGCCGGGCCGGAGATCGGGGTCGCCTCGACGAAGGGCTTCCTGACCCAGCTGATCGCCTGCTACCTCCTCGGCCTCTACCTGGCCCAGGTGCGTGGCAACAAGTACGGCGACGAGATCGCCGCGCTCGTCCGCGAGCTCGCGCAGATGCCCGACAAGGTGCAGGCGGTGCTCGACCAGGCCGAGACGATCTACGGGCTCGCCGAGCGGTTCCAGGACGCCAGGTCGGTGCTGTTCCTGGGCCGGCACGCCGGGTTCCCGGTCGCTCTCGAGGGTGCGCTCAAGCTCAAGGAGCTGGCCTACATCCACGCCGAGGGCTTCGCCGCCGGCGAGCTCAAGCACGGCCCGATCGCCCTGATCGAGGAGGGCCTGCCGGTCTTCTGCGTCGTCCCGCCTCGCGGGCGCGACCAGCTGCACGACAAGATGATCAGCGCGATCCAGGAGGTCCGGGCGCGGGGGGCACTGACGATCGTGCTGGCCGAGGAGGACGATCCCGAGGTCGCGCCGTACGCCGACGTGCTGATCGGCCTGCCCACGGTGCCGACCCTGCTGCAGCCCGTCGTCGCGACGGTGCCCCTCCAGCTGTTCGCCTGCGAGCTGGCGACGCGGATGGGCCACGACGTCGACCAGCCACGCAACCTGGCCAAGTCCGTCACCGTCGAGTAGGCGCCGATGATCATCGGCCTGGGCATCGACGTCGTGGAGCTCGTGCGCTTCGAGGCCTCCCTGACCCGCACACCGGCGCTGCGCGACAAGCTGTTCACCCCGGCCGAGTCGACGTTGCCGATGCAGTCGCTGGCGGCCCGCTTCGCCGCGAAGGAGGCGCTCGCCAAGGCGCTCGGCGCCCCCGGCGGCCTGCACTGGCACGACGCCGAGGTGGTCTCTCTCCCCTCCGGCGACCCCACCTTCGAGCTCCGCGGCACGGTCCTGGCCCGGGCCACCGCGCTCGGTGCGACCAGCACGCACCTCTCCCTCAGCCACGACGGCGGCATCGCCAGCGCCGTCGTCGTCCTCGAGCGTTGAGTTCGGTGTTCGTCCCCGTCGAGTAGGCAGTCCGTGCCCGACGGCGGGGTACGAACCCCCAACTCGAGCGGTCCGGACTGGCAACTCAACATAATGGGGGGATGCGGGCAGCACACAGCGTCGAGCAGGTGCGGGCGGCGGAGAAGGCGCTGATGGCGAGTGTGCCTCCCGGGACGCTGATGCAGCGGGCGGCGTACGGGCTCGCGACGGCGGTGGCCGAGCTCCTGGACGGCACGTACGGCGCGCGGGTGCTCCTGCTCGTCGGGTCGGGCGACAACGGCGGCGACGCGCTCTACGCCGGCGCCCAGCTCGCCCGTCGGGGTGCGAAGGTGGAGGCTGTCCTGCTCGGCTCCCGGACGCACGAGGGCGGCCTCGCCGAGCTGCGGGCCAGGGGCGGCCGGGTCGTGAGCCTCGAGGCCGCGCACGAGCCCGACGTCGTCGTCGACGGCATCGTCGGCATCGGCGGCAAGCCCGGGCTCCGACCGGACGCCGAGGCAGCGGTCACGCGCTTCCCGGGTGCGGCGGTGGTCGCGGTCGACGTGCCGTCGGGGGTCGACGTGGACACCGGAGAGCTCGACGGGCCGCACGTCCGCGCCGACGTCACGGTGACGTTCGGCACGCACAAGGTCTGCCACCTCCTCGACCCCGCGGCCGAGGCGGCGGGCGTGGTGACCCTGGTCGACATCGGTCTCGAGCTCCCGGAGCCCTCGGTCGTGGCGCTGCAGGCGGACGATGTCGCACGGCTGCTGCCGGTGCCCCGGCCGTTCGACCACAAGTACACCCGCGGCGTCGTCGGCATCCGCGCCGGTTCCGCGATGTACCCGGGCGCCGCCGTGCTCTGCACCTCCGGCGCGTCGTCCGGACTGGCCGGCATGGTCCGGTACGCCGGCGAGGCGGCCGACGCGGTCCGGGCCCGCCATCCCGGCGTCGTCGTGGGCGAAGGACGCGTCCAGGCCTGGGTCGTCGGCTCCGGCGGCGACGACCAGGCGGCGACTGCGCTCGGCCTCTCGCTGGCCGACGAGGTACCCGTCGTGGTCGACGCCGACGGCCTGCAGCACGTCAACCGGGGCGAGGGCCGTCGCCTCGTGCTGACACCGCACGCGGGCGAGCTGGCCCGGATGCTCGACGTGGACCGGGAGGCGGTCGAGGCCGCCCAGCTGGCCCACGCCCGCCGCGCGGCCGAGGAGTACGACGCCGTGGTGCTGCTCAAGGGCCGCCACTCGGTGACCGCCGCGCCGGACGGCCGCGTCGCCGTGACCACCAGCGGGCTGCCGTGGCTCGCCGTCGCCGGCGCCGGTGACGTGCTCTCCGGCGTGATCGGCTCGCTGCTCGCGACCGGCCTGTCGCCGTTCGACTCAGCGGCCGTCGGCTCCTGGCTCCACGGCGCGGCGGCCACGCTCGCCGGCCGTGGCGGGCCGGTCACCCCCGAGGCCGTGGCCGACGCCGTCCCGCAGGTGGTGCGCTCGCTCATCGCCTGACGCCGCGGGTGGAAGGATGGGGGCTGCCATGACCGCCCCCGCCAGCACGCCCCGGGCCGAGATCGTCGTCGACCTCGGCGCGATCCGGCACAACGTGCGGAGGTTGCGAGAGCTGGTCTCGACAGGCTCCACGACCGGCGAGCGCCCACCCGCGCTGATGATCGTGGTGAAGGCCGACGGCTACGGCCACGGCATGGTCGAGTCCGCCCGTGCTGCCAGGGAGGCCGGCGCCGAGTGGCTCGGCGTCGCGACCGCGGAGGAGGCCGTCGCCCTGCGCGCCGCTGGCGACACCGGCCGCATCCTCTGCTGGCTCGCGGTGCCCGGCGAGGACCTCGCGTCCGCGATCGCGGCGGACATCGACGTGTCGGCGTACTCGGTGGCCCAGCTCGACGAGGTCGTCGGACTCGCCCGGGGCGTCGGCCGCACGGCCCGGCTGCAGCTGAAGGTCGACACCGGCCTCTCCCGCGGCGGTGCACCCCGCGACCAGTGGTCGGCCCTCTTCGAGGCGGCCCGGAAGGCCGAGGTCGCCGGCGACGTCGAGGTGGTCGGCGTCTGGTCGCACCTCGCCTGCTCCGACGTGCCCGACCATCCGGCCAACGACGCCCAGGAGGTCGCGTTCGGTTCGACCTCGTCCGGGTCGGCATCGCGACGTACGGCCTGACACCGGCACCCGACGTGGTCACCAGCGAGGAGCTCGGGCTCGTGCCCGCGATGACCGTGCGCGGCAGCGTGGTCATCGCCAAGGACATCGAGGCCGGTGCCGGCGTCTCCTACGGCCACACGTTCGTCGCCGAGGAGCCGATGAGGGTCGCGCTCGTGCCGCTCGGGTACGGCGACGGCGTCCCGCGCCACGCCTCGTCGACCGCCGCCGTCCAGGTCGCGGGGGAGCGCGCCCCGGTGCTGGGCCGGATCTGCATGGACCAGTTCGTCGTGGCCGCGCCACATGCGCGCGCGGGCGACGAGGTGGTGCTCTTCGGACCTGGTCGGGACGGCGAGCCGACGGCCCAGGACTGGGCCGACTGGTGCGGGACGATCTCCTACGAGATCGTCACCCGCATGCGCGGCCGGCAGCACCGCCGGTGGGTCGACGGAGACGATGCATGACGCAGATCGTCGAGGTCGACGCGTCCGGCGCGGACGACGTGCTCACCGTCATCCACGAGGCGTTTGCCGGCCGGCCGACGCTCGACCCTCCCTCGACCGCTCTGGAGGAGACCGTCGACTCGGTCGGCAAGACGCTGGCAGAGCACGGCGGCCTGCTCGCGACGTACGCCGGCGAACCCGTCGGCGCCATGCTCTTCTCCGACG
>JAEKKP010000182.1 GCA_019510315.1 Propionibacteriales bacterium | reverse complement strand
ACCGCCACGACGTTGCCGCCGGCCGCCCGCAGCGCCGGGAGCGCCGGGGCGACGACCCGGAAGAACGCGGCCGCGTCCGCGTCGAGCTGCTCGGCGAGGTCGGCCGGCGCCACCTTGCTCAGGTGTCGCATCGGCACGTGTGGACCGGCCGCGTAGATCAGCGTGTGCAGCGCGCCGTACGTCTCGACCACCTGCGCGACCGCGGCCGCACACGCGTCGTCGTCCTGCAGGTCGAGCTGCAGGGCTTCACCACGCACGCCGTACGCCGTCGCCTCCGCCACCGCTGCGAGCGCCTTCTCGGGCGACGAGCGGTACGTGGCGACCACGGCGCTGCCGCGCTCCCCGAGCATCCGCACGATCGCCCGGCCGATACCGCCGCTGCCGCCGATCACGAGCGCTGCGCCGGCGCGGTCCGCGAAGTCCTGGTCCATCCGCGCAGCGTAGGGCCGCGACGCGGTCAGTGTGCGTTGAACGACACCGAGTGCCACCCGGTCGCGCCGTCGGGGACCACGTCGGTCCGCGCCGACGTCTGGGTGTAGCCGGACTTGTCGGTCGCGCGCACCACGAGCACGTGGTCGCCGCGCTCGACCTCGACGCTGCCGGTCCACTGCACCCACGTGTCGGCATCCGGTACGACGCCCAGCTCGGCGTCGCGCCACGGCCCGCCGCCGACCTGGTACTGCACGCGTTCGATGCCCGTGTGCTGCGACCAGGCGCTCCCGCCGACCCGGACGGTGCCGGCGGCGACGCTGCTGCCGTCGCGGGGCACGTCGATCCGGGACTGCGTCTTCACCGGGCCCTTCTCCGACCAGCCCCGGTCGGTCCAGTAGGCGTCGAACCGGTCGAACCGCGTGACCTCGAGGTCGACCAGCCACTTCGTCGCCGAGACGTAGCCGTAGAGCCCCGGCACCACCATCCGCACCGGGAAGCCATGGTCGATCGGCAGCGGCTGGCCGTTCATCGCCATCGCCAGCATGGCGTTGCGGTCGTCGGTGAGCGCGACGAGCGGCGTGCCGCAGGTCCAGCCGTCGTGCGAGGTCTGCTTCACCGCATCGGCATCGCCCTGCACGCCCGCCTCGGCGAGGAGCTCGCGGATCGCGACACCGGACCACCACGCGTTGCCGATCAGGTCGCCGCCGACCTCGTTGGACACGCAGCACAGCGTCACCCATGCCTCGGTGAGCTGTCGCTGCACGAGGTCGTCGTAGGTGACCAGGAGCTCGCGGTCGACCATGCCGTGGATGCGGAGACGCCAGTCCTTCGGCGAGATCGAGGGCGCGGCGAGGACGGTGTGGATCAGGTAGAAGTCGTCGTTCGGCGTACGCCACGGCTCGATGCCCGGCACCTTCACCTCCGCGCCGGCCGGCATCGCGCCGCGAGTGACCGGGAGTCGGAGCAGCTTGCGAGCCTGCTCGACCTGCCGCCGGCTGCGGCTCGCGAACCGACCCGCTGCCCCGGCGAACGCGACGACCACGGCCACTCCGCCGGCCCGCGACAGGAAGGCTCTCCGGGTGCTGCCGAAGCCTCCGTCGACCGACTCCACCGTGCCGGCCGGTCGTTCGGCGAGCAGCGGAGCGGCGAGGAAGCGAAGGGTCACGATCCAGGTGACCAGCCCGACGACCACGGCAAGGCCGGACGCGATGCCCGAGTCGTCGAGCCGGACGACGGCCGCCAGGCCCACCACGGCGAGCAGGAAGAACGCGATGTCCGGCAGCAGCGGGTGCCGCGCCGACAGCCAGCCGATTGCTCCGCAGACGATCACCAGGACGACGACCGTGCCGGTCACCAGGAGCGGCTTGTCGAGATGGCCGACGCGCTCGATCAGTCGGTGCGCCAGCCAGCCCGGCGTGTAGTCACGCACCGCGCTCGCGACGGCGACCACCGGGGAGTTCGTCGCCCGGAGGGCCCAGACCGTCGCCTGGCTGGTCACGACGCCCGCGACCCCGGTCAGGATGCCGGCGAGCGCAAGGTAGGCAGTCGAGCGCTCGTTCCTCACCAACCCATCGTGGCGCATGACGCCCAGCGCCCGCCTTACGATTCGCTGACGCCGCGCCGTCGACCGGTCGGGCATGATCGTCACGTGGACCTGCGCATCGGCATCGGCACCGACGTACACCGGCTCGTCGAGGGGCGCCCGATGCGGATGGCCGGCCTCGACTGGCCCGACGAGCCGGCCGGGCCGGAGGGCCACTCCGACGGTGACGTCGTGCTGCACGCGATCTGCGACGCGCTGCTCTCGGCCGCGGGCCTCGGCGATCTCGGCAGCACCTTCGGTACGTCGGACCCGGAGTGGGCCGGCGCCGACAGCAACGCCCTCCTGGCCGAGACCCTGCGCCGCGTCGACGACGCGGGCTGGTCGGTGGGCAACGTCGCCGTCCAGCTGATCGGCAACCGGCCGCGCGTCGGCACTCGCCGCGCCGAGGCCGAGGCCGCGCTCACCGAGAGGCACGGCATCACCATTTCCCTCTCGGCGACGACCACCGACGGGCTCGGTCTCACCGGTCGCGGCGAGGGCGTGGCCGCGATCGCCACGGCGTTGGTCACCCGCCCCGGCCACCTCGGCTGAGGGTGTCGGTTGGGTCACATGCCGCGGCATTTTTCTGTTACCGGAGGGCACACTTAATCCATGAGGACCTTCGACGGACTCGAGCTCGACGTCCGCACCTATGGCCCCGAGGACGTTGCGGTCTCGGTCGTGCTCGCCCACTGCTGGACCCTCAACCAGGAGGACTGGCACTACCAGGTGCGGGCTTTGCAGCGGGAGTTCGGCCACCGGATCCGGATCGTCACCTGGGACCACCGCGGCCACGGCGCCTCCGAGCTGGCCCCGAAGAGCAGCTGCACGATCGACAACCTCGCCCGCGACATGGCCGACGTGATCGAGCAGCACGCGCCGCAGGGCCGGCTGGTCCTCGCCGGGCACTCGATCGGCGGGATGACGACGATGGCGCTCGCCGAGCAGCGGCCCGAGCTCTTCGACCGGGTCGTGGGTGCTGTCTTCGTGGCGACGAGCTCGGGCGAGCTCGACACCGTCACTCTGGGCCTACCGGAGATGGGTTCCTTCCTGCGTGCGCAGATCCCCCGCATGCTCGCCTTTCGGTCACGGACGCTGACCAAGCGCGCGCGACGCCGGGCGCCGATCATCGAGCGGCGGGTCGTCAGCCGCTTCCTGTTCGGTCGGCCGCTGCGCCTCGCGGACGCCGCGCTGACCGTCGACGGCATCATCAGCTGCTCGGCCGCCACGATGGTCGGCTTCTACGAGGACTTCATGGAGCACGACCGGATCGACGCCCTCAAGGTGCTCGACGGCGTCCCGACGAAAGTGCTGGTCGGCAGCCGCGACGTGCTCACCCCGCCCGCGCACGCCCGCCGGATCGCGGACCACGTCGAGGGCGCGACGCTGACCGTCGTACCGGATGCCGGGCACATGCTGCCCCTCGAGCGCGACGAGCTCGTCTCCGAGACCCTCGCCGACCTGATCCGCCCGCACCTGTGACCACCGGCGCCTCGACCGCACGCGCAGCGATCGTGCTGCTCGCCGGCGGGTCGGGACGCCGGGTCGGCGCGGAGCGCAACAAGGTGCTGCTCCCCCTCGCCGGCATCCCCGTCCTCGCGCACAGCGTGCGGACGGCGCTCCAGGTCGACGGCGTGCATCGCGTCGTCGTGGTCGTCCGCAGCGAGGACCGGCAGGAGGTCACCGCGGCGCTGGCTCCGCATCTCGGCAGCCACGATGCGTGGCTGGTCGACGGCGGTGCGGAGCGCCACGACTCGGAGTACCAGGCACTCCAGGCCCTGCGCCGCGACATCGAGGACGGTGAGCTCGACGTGGTCGCGATCCACGACGGCGCGCGGCCGCTCGCCTCCCCGGCCCTGTTTCGCGCGCTCATCGACGCCGCCGCGAGCGACGGGGCCGCGGTGCCCGCGGTCGTCGCCCCCCGGTTGAGCACCGCGGACGGTCGGCTCGCGGCTGACGGCCTCGCCACCGTGCAGACGCCGCAGGCCTTCGACGCGCGGGTCCTGCTCACGGCGTACGACGCCGCGGCCGCCGACGGCTTCGTCGGCACCGACACCGCCGCCTGTCTCGAGAGGTACGCCGACACTCCGATCCGGGCCGTCGCCGGGGAGCGTCGCAACCTGAAGATCACCTTCCCCGAGGATCTCCGTCTCGCCGAGGAGCTGGTCGCGCTCGCCGGTCCGTCAGGACGATGACGCGCGGCTGAGCGCCTCGAGGTCCGGCAGGTCGGCCTCGTCGCGGACCCGCCTGCCCAGCGCAGGCGCCTCGATCCAGGAGATCTCCGCGACCTCCGCCAGAGCCGCCACCACCGCGGCCAGGTCACCTGCGTGCAGGACGTCCGCGCCGT
>JAEKKP010000046.1 GCA_019510315.1 Propionibacteriales bacterium | reverse complement strand
GGGAGCGTCGTGCCGGCAGTGAAGTCCCCGAGTGATCGAGGGGTGGAGGCGGCACGAGTGAGAATGCAGGCATGAGTAGCGAATCCGATGTGAGAAACATCGGCGCCGAATGATCAAGGGTTCCAGGGTCAAGCTAATCTGCCCTGGGTAAGTCGGGACCTAAGGCGAGGCCGACAGGCGTAGTCGATGGACAACGGGTTGATATTCCCGTACCGGCAACATGGCGCCCCTGACGAACCCGGTGATGCTAACCATCCGAAACCACACCGACCGGACCCTTCGGGGCGAGGCGGTGTGGCAGAGCGTGGGATCCGAACCGGTAGTAGTCAAGCGATGGGGTGACGCAGGAAGGTAGCCCAACCGTGGCGATGGTAGACCACGGGCAAGGACGTAGCACGGGTGGTAGGCAAATCCGCCGCCCTCACTTCAATGTGGAGTGTGAGATCTGACGCGGAGCCCAACGGGCGAAGTGGGTGATCCTATGCTGCCAAGAAAAACCTCTAGCGAGCCATGCGCCGCCCGTACCCCAAACCGACTCAGGTGATCAGGTAGAGAATACCAAGGCGATCGAGAGAACCATGGTTAAGGAACTCGGCAAAATGCCCCCGTAACTTCGGGAGAAGGGGGACCCGAACCGTCAACCCACTAGCTGGGCGAAGCGGGGAGGGTCGCAGAGACCAGGCCCAAGCGACTGTTTACTAAAAACACAGGTCCGTGCGAAGTCGCAAGACGATGTATACGGACTGACTCCTGCCCGGTGCTGGAAGGTTAAGGGGACACGTCAGCCCGCACCCGCTCTTCGGAGCGGCTGGGTGAAGCGTTGAACTTAAGCCCCAGTAAACGGCGGTGGTAACTATAACCATCCTAAGGTAGCGAAATTCCTTGTCGGGTAAGTTCCGACCTGCACGAATGGAGTAACGACTTGGGCGCTGTCTCAACCATGGACTCGGCGAAATTGCAGTACGAGTAAAGATGCTCGTTACGCGCGGCAGGACGGAAAGACCCCGGGACCTTTACTATAGTTTGGTATTGGTGTTTGGTACGGCTTGTGTAGGATAGGTGGGAGACGGTGAAGCATCCACGCCAGTGGGTGTGGAGTCAACGTTGAAATACCACTCTGGTCGTATTAGATGTCTAACCTAGGCCCATGATCTGGGCCAGGGACAGTGCCTGATGGGTAGTTTAACTGGGGCGGTTGCCTCCTAAAATGTAACGGAGGCGCTCAAAGGTTCCCTCAGCCTGGTTGGCAATCAGGTGACGAGTGTAAGTGCACAAGGGAGCTTGACTGCGAGACAGACATGTCGAGCAGGGACGAAAGTCGGAACTAGTGATCCGGCCACGGCAAGTGGAAGCGTGGTCGCTCAACGGATAAAAGGTACCCCGGGGATAACAGGCTGATCTTCCCCAAGAGTCCATATCGACGGGATGGTTTGGCACCTCGATGTCGGCTCGTCGCATCCTCGGGCTGGAGTAGGTGCCAAGGGTTGGGCTGTTCGCCCATTAAAGCGGCACGCGAGCTGGGTTTAGAACGTCGTGAGACAGTTCGGTCCCTATCCGCCGCGCGCGCAGGAAACTTGAGAAAAGCTGTCCCTAGTACGAGAGGACCGGGATGGACGAACCTCTGGTGTGCCAGTTGTTCTGCCAAGAGCACGGCTGGTTAGCTACGTTCGGAAGTGATAACCGCTGAAAGCATCTAAGCGGGAAGCACGTTTCAAGATGAGGTTTCCCACCGGGTTAACCGGGTAAGGCCCCCAGTAGACGACTGGGTTGATAGGCCGGAGGTGTACAGCAGTAATGCCTAGCCGACCGGTACTAATAGGCCGAGGGCTTGTCCCTCAAAGATGTTGCGCGTCCACTGTGTGGTTCCCGAGTTACGGTCGGGAGCCTTTAACCAAGGCTTTAGCACTGACAACTCCATAGAGTTTCGGCGGCCATAGCGAAGGGGAAATACCCGGCTCCATTCCGAACCCGGAAGTCAAGCCCTTCAGCGCCGATGGTACTGCGACCGGGAGGTCGTGGGAGAGTAGGACGTCGCCGGACATAACTTTCGTAAGGGCCGCCCCTCGTGGGCGGCCCTTACTCTTTTCCAAAGCACGATCAAGGGAGAAACCGTGGCGCAGGAACGCCGACCGAACAAGCCGGCCCGTGGCGGCCAGGGCGGGACGGGTCGGACCCGCGACGGCAACCGCGAGGGCAGCCGCCCCGGCGACGCCCGCGGCAAGCCGGCGGCGCGCAGTGGCAAGCCGGCGTCACGTGACGGAAAGCCCACGTCGCGTGACGGCAAGCCGACGTCGCGAGGCGGCAAGCCGCCGTACAGCCGCGATCGTCGCGACGACCGGCGCACGAGCGCCGTCGACCGGACCAGCGACCAGCAGCGCTACGACGGCCCCGAGATCCCCGAGGGGATCACCGGCAAGGAGCTCGACCGCTCCGTGCTCGCCCAGCTGAAGTCACTGCCGGAGAAGCTAGGGCAGCGGGTGGCGCGCCACCTGGTGGCCGCCGGCGAGCTGCTCGAGTCGGACCCGAAGACGGCGTACCAGCACACCCTCGCCGCGCGCGCACGCGCCTCACGCCTCGCGGTCGTCCGCGAGGCCGTGGGAGAGGCCGCTTACGCAGCCGGGGAGTACGCGGAGGCGCTCGCCGAGCTGCGGGCCGCCAAGCGCATGAACGGCGCCCAGGACTACCTCGCGATCATGGCCGACTGCGAGCGGGCGCTGGGGCGACCCGACCGTGCCCTCACGCTGCTGCGCAATGCATCGCGCGAGAAGTTCTCGCCGGCACTGCTGGCCGAAACGGTCATCGTCGAGGCCGGAGCGAGGCGCGATCGCGGCGAGATCGACGCGGCCCTCCGGACGCTGGAGAACGCCCGGCTGACCTCTCAGGCACGTGCGCCGTGGGTGACGCGACTGCGCTACGCCTACGCGGACACGCTGCTGGCAGCGGGCCGTCCGCAAGACGCTCTGGAGTGGTTCCACCGCACCGAGGCCGTCGACGCCGAGGAGATCACCGACGCCGCCGAGCGGGCGGCCGAGGTCGAGCGCAGCCTCACCGAGTGACGTCATCGGCTGACCGGCTGGCGTCCACAGGGCACTCGACGTCGCGGTTGCACACAGGCCGTCAGGTTGCCACTGGCACGCGCTCCGGCGACGCTCCAGGCTTCGGCACGGAGGTGATCTGCGTGGAGCAGTCAGAAGACGACGGTGCGCTCAACGAGGTGGTCCTGTGCGGCCGGGTCAGCGGTGAGCCGCAGGTGCGGGAGCTGCCGAGCGGGACGACCCTGGTGTCGTTCCGGTTGGTGCTGGCCCGCGAGAGGACGCCGATGACGGCGGCGTCGAAGCAGGTGTCGGACTGGGTCGTGTGCTCAGCCTGGGGTGCTCGAGTGCGCAAGCAGGCGTCCGGCTGGCACGACGGCGACCTCGTCGAGGTCCGCGGTGCGCTGCGCAGCCGGTACTTCCGCGCGGGGGAGCGGTCCGGGACGAGCGTCGAGGTGGAGATGCTCGCCGGACGCCGGGTGCGTCACGCGGATGGTCGTCGGCGAGAATCGTTGCGTGCCGTCAACAGCTGACCGTCCGGTCGACCTCCCCCTCGACCAGGCGTATGACCTGGTTGTCCTCGACCTCGACGGTGTCGTCTACGTCGACGACGCGGCCGTGCCCGGGGCGATCGAGGCGCTTGACGAGGCCCGGCGGCACGGGACGCGGCTGGCCTACATCACCAACAATGCCTCCCGGCCGCCCGCGGTCGTTGCGAAGCAGCTGCGCGATCTCGGCGCACCCGCGGAGGAGTCCGACGTGGTCACGAGCGCCCAGGCGGCGGCCCACCTGCTCGCCGACCAGCTGCCAGCCGGCAGCCGCGTGTACGTCATCGGCGGCGAGGGCCTGCACGCCGCCCTGCGCGAGCGCGGGCTCGAGCCGGTCGTCGGGATCGACGAGGATCCCGCCGCGGTCATCCAGGGCTACGGCCCCGAGATGCCCTGGCGCCAGGTGATCGACGGCGCGATCCTGGTCCGACGTGGGCTGCCGTGGGTCGCCAGCAACATGGATCTCACCGTGCCGACGCGCCACGGCCCCGGCCCGGGCAACGGCGCGCTGGTCGACCTCGTCGCCGGGTACGCCGGGCGCCGACCCGAGGTCGCAGGGAAGCCCGAGCGTCCGCTGTTCGACGAGACCCTGGACCGGGTCGGCGGCGCGCGTCCGCTGGTGGTCGGCGATCGCCTGGACACCGACATCGAGGGCGCCCGCAACGTGGGCTGGGACAGCCTTCTGGTGATGACCGGCGTCACGACGCTGGCCGACCTCGCGACCCTGCCCGCCGGTGAGCGGCCGACGTACCTCGGGGCTGACCTGGGCTGCCTGGCGCTCCGCGTCACGGCGCCGGAGCAGCGGGACGACGGCGTGGCCGTGGGTGGCTGGACCGCACGGGTCGTCGACGGCCGGCTCCGGGTGACCGGTGACGGTGACCGCCACGACTGGTGGCGTGCCGTGGCCGGCGCGCTGTGGTCCCACCTCGACACGACCGGAGCGGCGGCCGACCCGGCCGGCGCGACGTCGCCCCGGTAGCGTGTGCCGCATGAGCGATCAGTCCGATGTCGAGCCTGATGTCGATCCCGTCGCGGAGCCCGACGACGAGCGCGCCGACGGCCCGGAGCCGACCGGTCACCCGGCGGTCGACGAGGTGCTCCGATCGCTCGAGGACCTCGAGTCGAGGCCGGTCGACGAGCACGTGGCAGCCTTCGAGGAGGCCCACGACCGGCTGCGCCGCGCTCTCTCCGACGCCGGTGACGACGAGGCCACCCGCTCCGGAGGCTGAGTCGTGGGCGTGAGGCGCCTGCGGCTGGATGCCGAGCTCGTACGCCGCGGCCTCGCCCGCTCGCGCGAGCACGGCGCCGAGCTCATCGCCGCCGGCCGTGTCAGCGTCAATGGCCAGCGGGCCGCGAAGCCGGCGACGGCGGTCACCGTCGACGCCGACCTCGTCGTCCGCGCCGACCCGGACCGGCCGGACTACGTCAGCCGCGGCGGCCACAAGCTGGCGGGCGCAATCGCGGCGTTCGCGCCGCTCGGACTGGTCGTCGCCGGCCGGCGCTGCCTGGACGCCGGAGCGTCGACCGGTGGATTCACCGACGTCCTGCTGCGGGCCGGAGCGGCCGAGGTCGTCGCCGTCGACGTCGGCTACGGCCAGCTCGCCTGGTCACTGCAGTCCGACGACCGGGTCGACGTCCACGACCGGACCAACATCCGTGACCTCACGCCTCAGCTGATCGGCGGACCGGTCGACCTCGTCGTCGGCGACCTCTCGTTCATCTCGCTGCGGCTCGTGCTCGACGCCCTCATCGGTGTCACGCGCGCTGAGGGCGACCTGGTGCTGATGGTCAAGCCACAGTTCGAGGTCGGCAAGGACCGCCTCGGCAAGGGGGGAGTGGTCCGCGATCCCGCTCAGCGAGCCGAAGCGGTGACCGCCGTCGCAGCGGAGGCAAGCACACGGGGCTGGGGGACCGTCGGGGTGGCGACGAGTCAGCTGCCCGGGCCGGCCGGCAACGTCGAGTACTTCCTCTGGCTGCGCCTCGGGCCCGCGCGCATCACCGACGAGGACGTCACCGCCGAGGTGCGCCGCTCCGCCGGTGCGGGGGTGGCTGATGAGAGGCTGTGACGCGTGACCGACGACCAGGCTCCGGCCGCCGACGGTGTGCGCCGCATCCTGCTGCTCGCGCACACCGGGCGTGAGGGCGCGATCGCCGTGGCCCGCCAGGTGATCGGCGCACTGCGCAGCCACGGCATCGTCGTCCGGGTCCTTGCCGACGAGGCGGCCGACCTGCAGGTCGACGCCGCCGAAGGGGTCGAGCTGGTCTCCGAGTCAGACGCGGTCGAGGGCTGCGAGCTGGTCGTCGTGCTCGGCGGCGACGGCACGATCCTTCGCGCGGCCGAGCTCACCCACGGCACGCCGACACCGTTGCTCGGCGTCAACCTCGGACACGTGGGCTTCCTCGCCGAGGCGGAGAGCGAGGACATCGACTCGACGATCGACGCGATCGTCGCCCGGCGCTACACCAGCGAGGACCGGCTGACGATCGACGTCTCGGTCCACCAGGGCAAGGAGCTGGTCGCGTCCACGTGGGCGCTCAACGAAGCGAGTGTCGAGAAGGCGGCGCGCCAGCGGATGCTCGAGGTCGTCGTCGAGGTCGACGGACGGCCGCTCAGCCGGTGGGGTTGCGACGGCGTGGTGTGCGCCACGCCGACGGGTTCGACGGCGTACAACTTCTCGGCGGGGGGCCCCGTCGTCTGGCCGGGCGTGAGCGCCCTGCTGATGGTGCCGATCAGCGCGCACGCCCTGTTCGCCCGGCCGATGGTGGTGGCCCCCGACTCGGTGCTCGCCGTCGAAGTGCTGGCGCAGACCCAGGGCGCGGGCGTGCTCTGGTGCGACGGCCGGCGCACCGTCGACCTGCCGCCCGGCGCCCGCATCGAGGTACGCCGGGGCACGCATCCGGTGCACCTGGTCCGGCTCCACCAAGCACCGTTCACCGACCGGCTGGTCGCGAAGTTCGACCTGCCCGTCGAGGGCTGGCGCGGGTCGTCCGAGCGGCGGCGCAGCAACGCCCAGGGCGCGCCCTCGCACAAGGCGGAGGAATCATGATCGAGGAGATCAGGATCAGCTCGCTCGGCGTGATCGACGAGTCCGTCCTCGAGCTGGGCCCGGGGCTCAACGTCGTCACCGGTGAGACCGGCGCGGGCAAGACCATGCTGGTCACCGCCCTGGGCCTGCTGCTCGGCGACCGTGCCGACGCCGGCGCCGTGCGCAGCGGCGCGAAGGGTGCCCGGGTCGAGGGCATCGTGGCGGTCGACGACGCCGTCGCCGCGCAGGTCGACGAGTTCGGGGGAGAGGTCGAGGACGGCAGCCTCGTGCTGGCGCGACAGCTGTCTGCCGAGGGCCGCTCGCGGGCGTTCCTCGGCGGTGCGTCGGTGCCGGTGTCGGCGCTCCAGTCGCTGGCCGGCCTGCTGGTCGCCGTGCACGGGCAGTCCGACCAGCACCGGCTGCTCAGGGCCGAGGCTCAGCGTGATGCGGTCGACGGCTACGCCGGCGCCACCGTCGCCACGCTCCGGCAGGAGTACTCCGCCGCCCACGCCCTTCTCAAGGACGTCGAGGTCGAGCTGGCCGAGGTCGTCGGTGCGGCCCGCGAACGTGCGCGTGAGGCCGACGTGCTCCGGCTCGGCCTCGCCGAGATCGAGACGGTCACGCCGCAGCCCGGTGAGGACGTCGCGCTCGCGCAGGAGGAGGCCCGGCTGGGCTTCGCCGACACCCTGCGCGCCGCCGCCGAGCTGGCGCGCGAAGCGCTGTCGTCCGACGCCGATCTCCCCGACGCGCTCGGCACCGTCGGGGCCGCGCGCCGGGCACTCGAGTCCGTGCGCGACCACGACGCCGAGGCAGGCAGGCTCGCCGACCGGATCGGAGAGATCAACTACCTCCTCTCCGACGTGGCGGCCGACGTGGCGTCGTACGCCACCGGCCTGGAGACCGATCCGGCGCGGCTCGCCGTCGTCTCGGAGCGCCGGGCTGCGCTGACCACCCTGACCCGCAAGTACGGCGAGACCATCGACGAGGTGCTGGCCTGGGCGCAGGACTCCGCCGCACGCCTGCTCGAGCTCGACAACTCCGAGGGCCGGGCGGACCAGCTACGCGAGCAGAGGGTCCAGCTCCGCGCTGACCTGTCCGGCTTGGCCGCGCGACTGTCGAAGGCTCGTCACGAGGCAGCCAGAGAGCTGGCCGAGGCCGTGACGGCAGAGCTCGGAGCTCTCGCGATGCCGCACGCCCGCATCGAGATCCGGATCGGGCGCACGCCTGATCCCGACGGGCTCGAGGTCGACGGCGAGACGTGGCGGTTCACGGGCTCGGGCATCGACCAGGTCGAGCTGCTGCTGGCA
Source organism: Propionibacteriales bacterium (assembly GCA_019510315.1). Lineage (GTDB taxonomy): Bacteria > Actinomycetota > Actinomycetes > Propionibacteriales > Nocardioidaceae > Marmoricola. The sequence goes on along the minus strand of JAEKKP010000046.1, from coordinate 7,293 downwards.
GCCAACACCGGTTCGGAGCCGCGGCCACTGCACAAGGGCGCCTCCGGCGGTGAGCTGTCCCGGGTGATGCTGGCGATCGAGGTCGTGCTGGCCGGCACCACACCGGTGCCGACGTTCGTGTTCGACGAGGTCGACGCCGGTGTCGGCGGCAAGGCGGCCGTCGAGATCGGTCGCCGCCTCGCCGCCCTGGCTCGGTCGGCCCAGGTGCTGGTGGTCACCCACCTTCCGCAGGTGGCCGCCTTCGCCGACCGGCACGTCGTGGTCGCCAAGTCCAGTGACGGCACGGTGACGACCTCCGGGCTCGAGGTGCTCGACGACGAAGGCCGCGTCCGCGAGCTCTCCCGCATGCTGGCCGGTCTCGAGGCGTCCGAGACGGCGATGGCGCACGCCCAGGAGCTGCTCGACGTGGCCCAGCAAGCCCGGTCCCAGGGCACCTGATCAGCTCCTCGCGCGGTCGGGCAACGCCGAGGGATGCGACCGTCCGCGGGAACGCCTCGGGCTCGTGCAACGATGCCGTGGTCATGTACTTTCGCGCCGACGCTGCCCCGAACCGCCCTCTCGGACCCCGCTGGGAGGTCGCGCCATGAGGGACTCGGGCCGTGCCCGCCCCGCGGCCGGCGACGTGACCGTTCGCGCTCATCGCGACTTCCGGATGCTGCTGGGCCGCGTGCAGCCCGGTGACCTCGTCGTGATCGATCGCCGCGACCTGGATGCTGCCTCGGCGAAGGCGCTCGCCGAGCGTCGACCGGCAGTGGTCCTCAACGCCACTGAGTTCGTCTCCGGCCGCTTCGCGAACCTCGGCCCGGCCGTGCTCGACGGCGCAGGTGTGGTGCTCCTCGAAGCCGATCCGGCGCAGGTTCGAGGCCTCAAGGACGGCAGTGTGCTGCGCCTGGACGGCAGCCGGCTCTACGACGGGGAGCAGGTGGCCGTCGACGGGCGCCGCGTGACCATCGAGGAGATCCGCGACCGGATGGACCAGGCCCGCACGGGCATGGCCAGCCAGCTCGACACGTTCGCCCACACCGCCAGCGAGTTCCTGCGCCGCGAGGAAGGTGTGCTCCTGCACGGCACCGGCCTCCCGACGCTGCGGACGAGGGTCGGCGATCGCCCCGTCGTCGTCGTCGGACCGCAGGCCACGGACCGCCAGGTACGACGGCTCCGGACCTTCCTGCGCGAGCAGCGACCGGTGCTCGTGGCCGTCGACGGCGGTGCCGAGCTCCTGGTGCGCGGCCGCAGGCGCATCGACGTACTGGTGCTCGGCCGCGACGCCGCACCGAGTGACAAGGTGCTGCGCCGGGCGCGAGAGATCGTCCTGCACGGCACCGGTGACGGCGCTCGTCGGCAGGTCGCCAAGCTCAACGTCCCGACGCACGAGGTGACCACCTCGGCCTCCAGCACCGACGTCGGTCTGCTCCTCGCACACGCTGCGGGCGCTCGACTCGTCGTGCCGGTCGGTGACCCGGCGACGCTCGAGGAGCTGATCGACCGGGAGCGCAGCGACCAGGCCAGCACGGTGCTGACCCGGATGCGCCTGGGCACCTCGGTGGTCGAGGCCGGCGCGGTCCCGCTGCTCTACACCGGTCGCGTCCGGCTCTGGCACCTCCTGCTCGTGCTGCTCGTCGCGCTCGCCGTGCTGGGCGTCACGGTCGCCGCGACGCCGATCGGCCACGACTGGTGGCACGACCTGCCTGACCATCTTCCCGACTGGCTCGGCGGCAGCTCCGGGACGGGCACATGAAGCCCGGCCTGATCCGCGTCGCCGTGGCTGCGCTCTGCGTGGCGCTCGGGATGGCCCTCGGCGCCGGCCCGCTCCAGCACAGCAACAGCGAGCGCGACAAGGAGCTCGCCGCGCAGAAGGCAGAGGTCACGCGCAAGCAGCACCAGGTCGACTCGCTCAAGCGGACGACGGCCTTCGCGGAGTCGTTCGCCAAGGCGACCGGCCCGGCGCTGACCCGGGGCGCACTCGCCGGCCACGCCGTCGCACTGGTGACGCTGCCCGGCGCCGACCCGGCCCTCGTCGACCAGGTGAAGGCCGACGTGGCCGCCGCCCAAGGACAGGTCACCGCCCAGGTGGCACTGGCAGCGACCATGGGCAAGTCGTCGAGCCGACAGCTCGTCGACGCGCTCACCAGCCAGATGCTGACCCAGGCTCCCGGTGTGACCGTGCCGGCCGACGCCGGCGGCTACGTGCGCTTCGGCGCCCTGCTCGCGCGCGCCCTGGGCACCAGCGGTACGCCGGCCCAGTCGGCGTACGACACGACGGCCGTCGGCATCGTCTCCGGGCTGCAGAGCGCCGACCTGGTCACGCTGACGCAACCCGTCTCCGCGCGTGCCGGACTCGCCATCGTCGTGGCGGGGCCCGAGGCGCGGTCCGACGCGGCCGCGGCGGACAACGCCGTACCGGTCACCATCCTGCAGGCGTTCGGTGCCCAGGTGCCCACGGTGGTGGTCGGCTCCACGGGCGCGGCGAGCAGCCGGGGCGTGATCGGCGCGCTGCGCTCCACGCCCGGGGCACACCCGGCGGTGTCGACCGTCGACAGCGTCGAGACGGCGATGGGACGGGTCTGCGCGGTGCTCGCACTCGCCGCCCGCGCCCGCGGCACCGTCGGCCAGTACGGCGCGGTGAATGCCGCGGACGGCCCGCTGCCCGGCGCCAAGCCCTGAGAAGTCCCGTGGGCCTCCGTGCCCACGCTGGTGCGTCGTACGACGACGGGCCGATCTTCTTGATAGGGTAGAACCCCGTGGAGATGTCCTGAACGAGACCCAGAAATTGGGCACTGCGTCAGCCGGATCCGCACCACCGCGAACCACACCCACGGGAGCTCCCTTGGTATCAAGCCAGCCGACCAAGCACGTGTTCGTCACCGGCGGCGTCGCCTCCTCGCTGGGCAAGGGACTCACCGCCTCCAGCCTCGGCAGCCTGCTGAAGTCGCGCGGCTTGCGAGTCACGATGCAGAAGCTCGACCCCTACCTCAACGTCGACCCCGGGACCATGAACCCGTTCCAGCACGGTGAGGTGTTCGTCACCAACGACGGCGCCGAGACCGACCTGGACATCGGGCACTACGAGCGGTTCCTCGACACCGACCTCAACCAGATCGCCAACGTGACCACCGGGCAGGTCTACTCCACGGTGATCGCCAAGGAGCGCCGCGGCGACTACCTGGGCGACACGGTGCAGGTGATCCCGCACATCACCAACGAGATCAAGGACCGGATCCGGGCGATGGGCGGGCCCGACGTGGACGTCGTGATCACCGAGGTCGGCGGCACCGTGGGCGACATCGAGTCGCTGCCCTTCCTCGAGGCCGCCCGGCAGGTGCGCCATGACCTCGGCCGTGACAACTGCTTCTTCCTGCACGTCTCGCTGGTGCCCTGGATCGGGCCGTCGGGCGAGCTCAAGACCAAGCCCACCCAGCACTCGGTCGCGGCGCTGCGCTCGATCGGCATCCAGCCTGACGCGATCGTCTGCCGCGCCGACCGCGAGATCCCGGCCTCGGTGAAGCGGAAGATCTCGCTGATGTGCGACGTCGACGAGGAAGCCGTCGTGACGGCGGCGGACGCCCCGTCGATCTACGACATCCCGAAGGTGCTGCACCGCGAAGGTCTCGACGCCTACCTCGTACGCCGGCTCAACCTGCCGTTCCACGACGTCGACTGGACCCTCTGGGACGACCTGCTCGACCGCGTGCACCACCCCGACGAGGAGGTGACCGTCGCGCTGGTCGGCAAGTACATCGACCTGCCCGACGCCTACCTCTCCGTCGTCGAGGCGCTCCGCGCCGGTGGCTTCGCCCACCGTGCGCGCGTCAACGTCGAGTGGATCGCCTCCGACGAGTGCCAGACGCCCGAGGGCGCCGCACGGCACCTCGCCGACGTCGACGCGGTCTGCGTGCCCGGTGGCTTCGGCATCCGTGGCATCGAGGGCAAGCTCGGCGCGCTGACCTACGCGCGCACCCACGGCATCCCGACCCTCGGGCTGTGCCTCGGCCTGCAGTGCATGGTGATCGAGTACGCCCGCTCGATGGCCGGCCTGGAGAAGGCGGCCTCCACGGAGTTCGACCCCGACTGCCCGGAGCCGGTGATCGCCACGATGGCCGAGCAGCACGCGTACGTCGACGGTGCCGGCGACCTCGGCGGCACCATGCGGCTGGGCATGTACCCCGCCCTGCTCAAGGAGGGCTCCGTCGCCCGCGCCGCCTACGGGACCGACCGGGTGGAGGAGCGGCACCGGCACCGCTACGAGGTCAACAACGGCTACCGCGAGCAGCTCGAGTCGGCGGGCCTCGTGTTCTCCGGCACCTCGCCGGACAACAACCTCGTCGAGTACGTCGAGCTGCCGACCGACGTGCACCCGTACTACATCGCCACCCAGGCCCACCCTGAGCTGCGGTCCCGGCCGACCCGGCCACACCCGCTCTTCGCCGGCCTCGTCGGTGCCGCGCTCGCTCGGCAGCGCGAGCTGCGGATCCCGATCGACGAGACCGGGCTCCGGCGCGTGTCGATCGATGACTGAGGCTGCCGACGCGCAGCCCCCGTTGGCGGACGAGCCGCTGAGCTGGCCGGTCGTCGGTTCGGCGTACCTGCACAAGGACGACTGGGTCGTCGCGTTCCGCTCGGACACGATCCACCGGCCGGACCACCCCGAGGACACGTTCCGGCGGCTGGTCGTCGAGGATCCGGGTGCGGTCATCGTCCTCGCCCTGGACGAGCAGGACCGGGTCGTGGTGATCCACCAGTACCGCCACCCCGTGCAGATGCGGCTCGTCGAGCTGCCGGCGGGCAAGCTCGACCAGGTGGGGGAGGACCCGGTCGTCGCTGCCCAGCGCGAGCTGCGTGAGGAGGTGGGTCTGCTGGCGCGTGAGTGGACCCACCTGATGACGACCTACGCCTCGCCGGGCATCACCGCGGAGACGCACGCGCTCTACCTGGCGCGCGGGCTGGAGGACATCGAGCGCGACTTCGACCCGCACCACGAGGAGGCCGAGATGGCCGTCTCCCGGGTGCCGCTGGCCGAGCTCGTGGAGGCAGTCCTGGACGGCCGGGTCGCCGACGCCCCGCTCGCGACGGCCGTCCTCGCCTACGAGGCCCTGAGGTCCCGCGGCCGGCTCTGACGCCGAGCGGGCAGTTGGGTGCACGAGAAGTACGTCGAGCGGGCGGTTGGGTGCACGGACAGATGAGTTCCGGCGTGCGCGACTGCCCGCTCGGCGCATCCGGGCCGCGCACAAGTGCCCGCTCGGCGTACCTGGTGCGCACGCAAGTGCCCGCTCGGCGTCGCTGGGGCGCCGGGAGAGGCGGAGGACTGGCGCGGGAATAGACTCCCGGGGACCGGTGCAACGGCGCGCCGGACGAGCTGTGGAGGGCCAGTGAGGGTCGGCGTACCGAAGGAAGTCAAGAACCACGAGTACCGGGTGGCGATCACCCCGGTCGGGGTCCACGAGCTGGTCGAGCACGGTCACGAGGTGTTCGTCGAGCGTGGCGCGGGCGTCGGGTCGTCCATCCCCGACCAGGAGTACGAGGGGGCCGGGGCCAAGCTGCTCGACTCGGCCGACGAGGTCTGGGGCAATGCCGAGACCGTCCTGAAGGTCAAGGAGCCGGTCGCGGAGGAGTACCACCGCCTGCGCGAGGACCTGGTGCTGTTCACCTACCTGCACCTGGCGGCCGACCGTCCGCTGACCGAGGAGCTGGTGAACCGCAAGGTCACCGGCATCGCGTACGAGACCGTGCAGCTGCCCTCGGGCGGGCTGCCGCTGCTCTACCCGATGTCGGAGGTCGCCGGCTGCTTGGCACCACAGGTCGGTGCTCACTCGTTGCTCAAGGCCCAGGGGGGCCGGGGCGTCCTCATGGGCGGCGTCGGCGGCGTCGCCAACGCCAAGGTCGTGATCATCGGCGCCGGTGTCTCGGGGCAGAACGCCGCGAACATCGCCCTCGGCATGGGCGCCGACGTCACCCTGCTCGACACCGACCTGGACAAGCTGCGGCTGTCGTTCTGGCGCTACAACAACCGGGTGCACGGCCTGGCGTCGTCGAAGCTGGCGATCCGCCAGCAGGTGCTCGAGGCCGACATGGTGATCGGCGCCGTGCTGATCCCCGGCGCGAAGGCACCCAAGCTCGTGACCAACGACCTGGTGGCCGAGATGAAGCCCGGCTCGGTCCTCGTCGACATCGCGGTCGACCAGGGCGGCTGCTTCGAGGACACACACCCGACCACGCACGCCGACCCGACGTACCAGGTGCACAACTCGATCTTCTACTGCGTCGCGAACATGCCCGGGGCGGTTCCCAACACGTCGACCTACGCGCTGACCAACGCCACGCTGCCGTACGTCGTCGCGGTGGCCGACAAGGGCTGGGCGCAGGCCTGCCGCGACGACCACTCCCTGGCCCTCGGGCTCAACACCCACGCCGGCGCTCTGACCAACGCGCCGGTCGCGGAGGCCCATGGGATGGCGTCGACGCCGCTCGACGAGGTCCTGAGCGCGGGAGGGCCGTCCTGACGCAGGTGACGACCGGTCCGAGTGCCCTGGTCAGGGCGATCCGCACCTACCTCGACCACCTCGGGGTGGAGCGCGGCCTGGCCGACAACACCCTGAAGTCCTACCGGCGGGACCTGCGGCGGTACGCCGAGTACCTCGACGCGGAGGGGATCAGCGACCTCGACGCCATCACCGAGGCGACCGTCGTCGGCTTCCTGATGGCGTTGCGTGAGGGCGATCCCGACCATCCACCGTTGAGCGCGGCCTCGGCCGGTCGCACCGTCGTCGCGGTGCGCGGGTTCCACAAGTTCGCGGTCCGCGACGGTCTCGCTCGGGTCGACCCGTCGGTCGGCGTACGACCGCCGACGCCGGCCAAGCGGCTGCCGAAGGCGCTGCCACTGGCCGACGTCGAGGCGATCCTGGAGGCGGCCGGAGCCGCCGGCACGGTGCTGTCGATGCGCGACCGTGCCCTGCTCGAGCTGCTCTACGGCACCGGCGCGCGGATCTCGGAGGCCGTCGGACTGGACGTCGACGACGTCGACCTGGGAGACGCGGATGGGCCTGGCGGCACCGTCCTGCTCCGCGGCAAGGGCAGCAAGGAGCGGGTCGTCCCGCTCGGCCGCTACGCGCGCGACGCGATCTCGGCGTACCTGGTCAGGGCACGACCGGAGCTGGTCTCGACGGGTTCGACCGCGGGGGTCAAGGGAGCCCTGTTCCTCAATGCGCGTGGAGGCCGCCTGTCCAGGCAGAGCGCCTGGACCGTGATCGTCCGCTCCGCGGAGCGGGCCGGTGTCGCGGCCGAGGTGTCGCCGCACAC
>JAEKKP010000181.1 GCA_019510315.1 Propionibacteriales bacterium | reverse complement strand
TGGGCCGCGACTTCTGGCGGAGCAAGGGCTTCCCGCCGGGTCAGGTGCGGCACTTCGCGCAGCGCGCGAGCGGCGAGTGGGACCTGATCCTGGTGCCGAGCCCCGAGTGCGAGGCGTTCTACCGCGAGCAGTACGGCTACACCGGCGCAGTCCTCGCCGCCGGCTACCCGCGCACCGACGTGCTGGTCAACGCCGACGCGGCCCGCGTACGCCGCGACGTGCTCGACCGGATCGGCGTACCGCAGGACAAGACGGTCGTGCCGGGTCTACGCCGCGCGCCGCTTCGACGACCTCGACCTCGACGAGCTGACCAAGCGGCTCGGCCCCGACTTCGTGGTCCTGGTGCGCGGCCACAACAACAACCAGCGCGAGGCCGACCGGGTCGGCCGGGCGGCGACGGTCGTCGACGTGACCGACCATCCCGACATCAACGAGCTCACGCTGGCGGCCGACGTCGCCGTGCTCGACTACTCGTCGCTGCGCTTCGACTGGGCGATCACCGGCAAGCCGATGGTGTTCTTCGTGCCCGACCTAGACTCCTACTTCGGGCTGCGCACGCCGCTGTTCCCGTTCGAGGAGTCCGCCCCCGGTCCCTGGGCACGGACGACCTCCGAGGTCGCCGACCACCTCGCGGACATCGAGCGACTGCGGACGACGTACGGCGACCAGGTCGCTGCTTTCAACGCGCGCTTCAACGCGCTCAACGACGGGCACGCGACCGAGCGGGTGGTGGCGACGTTCCTCGACGAGTCGATGCCCTGGCGTCAGTCCTGACGCCGGGCGCGCTCCTCCTCGAGCTCGACCAGGCGGGCGTGCAGCGCATCGAGCTGCGCGAGCTCCTCATGCCGGTGGACGAGCAGGTCGGCGAGAGCCGTCGTGGCGGCTTCGAGCAGCTCGCCCTCCGTCGGCTCGGCGACGTCGCGTGCGAAGTGTGCCGGGTCGGGCAGCAGGTCGGCCGGGTCGCCCGCGACGGCGTATCCCCGTGACCCGATGACGTCGACCCACTCCTGCGCGAGCTGACGGCACCAGCCCTCGGCGGACGCGGGCAGCAGTGGCGGCGCCCCGCCCTGGGTGACGAGGAACCTCTCTGTGAGGAACCACTTCGCCACTCGGGCGTAGCCGAGCCGCGGCTTGGGCAGGCGGTCGCCCAGCGCGACGTTGACACGGCGAAGCAGCTCGGCCTGGACCGTGCCCAGGGAGCTGTTGCTGCGGATCTGCTGCGCCTGCAGAGCGGTGTGGTCGACGCCGAGCACGCCGAACCAGCGAGCATCGAGCGTCTGCGCCGCGTCGCGACGAGCCGGCACCGTGACGACGTGCACCTGCTCCGGCGGCAGCGACTCGCCCCACCGCGCGAGCACGGCCGGCAGGTCCTGGTTGCGCCAGAAGCCCTTGGCCGGTGCCGTCCGCCCGCGCACGGCAGCCACGAAGTCGGCGTACGACGTGGTGCTGCGCGTCTTCACCCGCTCCTGCCACGCCGACGGCACCTGCCGGGAGAGGGCGCGTGCCGTCACCACGACGTGGACCTCCCGGTCGGCGAGGCGCTCGAGCAGGGTGCGCAGCTGCGGTCGCGTGCACGCGGCCAGCTGCTCCTGGGTCAGCAGCACGTCGGCGTCACCGGCCGCGGCCACCTCGGCGGCAAACCGGTCGAGCACCTCGGCCGCTGTCTCCGGGTCGTGACCGGGCACCAGCCGGTCACGCGCTGCCAGCATCACCTGGGTGCCGGGCTGCGCCTTCGACGGCGACCCGGTCGGGTCGGGCACGACGACGAGACCCTGCTCGCGCAGCGCGTCGAGGTTGGCCCAGGCGACGCTCTGCAGATAGGACGTGCCGGTCTTGGGCAGCCCGACGTGCAGGAACGCCCGCGGACGGCCCGGCCGGCTCACGGTCATCTCCCGCTGCGGGCGTCGAGCCGCGCCTGCACGCGCCGCCACACCTGTCGATAGATGGGCGCGGGCACCTCGACCGGCCGGGACTCCAGGGACCTGATCCGCTCCCGTGCCTGCTCCAGCTCTGCGGTGAGTCCCGCGGTCATCGACTTCCCGCGCGACAGTGCCGTGTCGTGCGCGATCGCCTGCGAGACCCGCACGAGGTCCTCGTAGCGGGCGGCCACGCCGTCGAGCACTGCCTGCGCCTGCTCGTCGTGACCGCCCTTGTCAGCCAGGGTGCCCATCGCGTCGTGCACGTCCTGGGCGATGGCGACGAGATCCGGCGGCAGGTCCCAGCCCTCCCAGGAAGGCTCGTGCCGACGCAGCCCCGGGTCGATGAAGTCGTCGACCTCGTGGTGGTGGCCGGGCTGCAGGTCGTCGTCGAGCACGAGGTCGAAAGTGTCGCGGACGCGCTCCAGGCACGGCCGCCAGTCGGAGACGAGGTCGTTGTAGCGCAGCACCACGCGCTGGTCGCCTCGGGTCTGCCGCTCGACGACCAGGTTGCCGTTGATCCAGCCGCAGAGGTTCATCACCGAGAACTGCCAGTCGTTCATGCCCGGCCGGTAACCGCGGTAGTACGTCGACCGACTGCCGAGCACCTCGGCCGGGTGGCGCAGCATCGTCAGGAAGCCGACGTCGTACCCGAGCGCTACGGCGGTCTCCTGCCACAGCCACGGGACCCAGATCGAGCGCGGGTCCTTGACGACGACCTGGCGCTCGACGAGCGCGACGTCGGCCAGCCAGGTGCGGAGCTCGTCGCGGATGGCCTCGTCGACCGCGTCGGCCATCAGCTGCTGGGCCTCGGGACGTCCGTCGGTCTGCTCGACGAACGCACGCTCCATGATCCGGCGGTGGAAGCGCAGCGGCCACTTCGACTCGAAGAAGCCCAGCGGGTTGGACTCGTTGGGCTTGATGACCGGCAACGGCACGTGCAGCCCGAGGTGGTGGAGCGCGCCTGCGATCGTGCTGGTGCCGCTGCGCCCGGCGCCGGTGACGAGGACCAGCCGGCCGGTCGACGGCTCGGCGGTGGCGTCGTCGGACATCACGGCCGAGGGTAGCAGTGCTCTGACCTGCGGCTCGGGCGTTACCATCGCCCGGTGCCGACTGCCTCCCACGTGCTGCCCGAAGGCTCGGTGCTGCTGCACATCGGGCCGGCGAAGACCGGCTCCACGGCGATCCAGCACACGATGTTCCAGGCGCGCGAGAAGCTCGCCGAGCAGGGTGTGCACTACGTCGGCACCAAGCCCCACGAGAAGGAGGCCGGCGCCGTGGCGCTGGGCGTCCGCGGACCGATCGGCCGGCGGCCGGCGCGACCCGAGGCGTGGCAGCGCCTGGTCGACGAGATCGCCGGCGCGACCCTCCCCCGGCTCTGCCTGAGCAACGAGGACTTCGGCCGCGCCGACGACGAGGCCCTCCTCCGCATCCTGGACGCGACGGGTGCCGAGCGGACCCATCTCGTGTACGTCGCCCGGCGGCTCGACAAGGTGCTGCCCTCCAGTTGGCAGCAGCAGGTCAAGGCACGGGTCACGGCGTCGTACCCGGACTTCCTGCGCGAGGTCCTCGACCCGACGGCCACCTCCTGGACCGCCCGACTGGTGATGGAGCCCCAGGACGTCGGGCTCGTGCTCGCCCGCTGGGGCAAGCACCTGCCGCAGGAGCGGATCACCGTGGTGGTGGCCGACGAGGGTGACCGGACCGCGCTCCCGCGAGCCTTCGAGTCCCTGCTCGGCCTGCCCGCCGGGCTGCTCGAACCGGCCGGCGGCCCGGCGAACCGGTCGATGGGGTACGCCGAGACGGAGGCCGTCCGCCGGCTCAACCGGCTCGCACTGGACGAGGGGTGGAGCCCGCGCGACTACCGCCAGATCGTGCAGCGCGCGGTCGTCCGCACGTTGAAGGAGCGCGACAGCCAGGGTCCGCGGGTCGGCGGGATCCCACCCGAGGCGTTCGACCGCGTCGCCGAGCTCGCCGACGCCCAGGTCGAGGCGATTGCGTCCTCGGGCGTGCACGTGGTCGGCGACCCGGAGCGGCTGCGGGTGCGCGGTCAGGTCGAGCCGGTCCCGCTTCCTCCTGACGTCGACTCGGTGAGCCTCGACCTGCTGGCCGACATCGTCAGCGGCGTCCGCGCCGGATCCGCGCACCTGCGCCGGCGCAGCCGGCCCGAGGTCGACGTGCACGCGCAGCGCGACAACCTCGGCGGTCGCCAGCTGCTGCAGCTCATCGCCCGCCGGGCCGCACTCCGGCTCGGCGTCCGCCGGGCATGACCGCAGGGTCCGCGGCGCTCCCGGCGGGTTCGCTGCTGCTGCACATCGGTCCGCCGAAGACCGGCTCGACCGCGATCCAGCAGACGCTGCACGAGTCCCGGGACGCGCTCGCCGGGCACGGCGTCCTGTACCCCGGTACCCGCCGGCGCGCCCGGTCCGCGAGCGCGGCGGTCCTCGGCACTGGGCCGGCGGTCGGTCGCGAGCGGCCACGGATCGAGCAGTGGCACGCGCTCGTCGACGAGATCAGGCAGACCGACCTGCCGCTGGTCTGCCTGAGCCACGAGAACTTCTCCCGGGCCGAGGACGACGCGGTCGACCGCATCCTCGGTGACCTCGGTGCCGAGCGCACGCACGTCGTGTACGTCGCCCGGAGGCTCGACAAGGTGCTGCCCTCGCACTGGCAGGAGCACGTCAAGGCCTGGCGCACGTTCTCCTACGAGGACTACCTGCACCG
>JAEKKP010000045.1 GCA_019510315.1 Propionibacteriales bacterium | reverse complement strand
GCTCGAGGACGTCCCGTCGGAAACCGTCCTCGTCGGCGGTCGGATGTCCAGGCTCGTAGATCCCCGTGTACACGCCTCGACCCATGTGCTCGACGAACGAGCCGAAGAGCCTCCGGTTCACGGGGCCGACAGCCGACGTCGCGTCGATGCGGATGGAGACTGAGGTCACGGGGGCTCCTTCTGCGCGTCGTACCAGATGGTCAGATGGCGGTGGCACGGATCAGCACGAGCGCGTCCACGGGCAGTGCTGGAGCCTGGACCCCGACCTGCTCCAGCAGTCTCCCGGTCATCCGCACGCCCTCACGAGCCCAGGGCATCGTCGGTCGCACTCCGACGCCGTCGGGGGCGTGCGTTGTCGCAGCGCAGGTCACGAGGTAGAGCCGGTCGGGGTCGAGCCCGGGCAGCTGCAGTCGACCTGGCGGAGTCGTCACGGTGTGCTCGAGGGCCGAGAGGCGGTAGAGAGCCTCACCACGGTCTCGCGCCACGACGCCGGTCAGCTCGAGCCCCGGGACGTCGAGGTCGGCGTTGACCACGGTGCCGGTGTGGAGCAGGGTCCGCTCCTGCTTGTAGCGGTCGATCCACGTGCGGAGCTGGTCGAGCTCGCCCGACTCGGCAGCGGTGAGGTCCCACTCGACACCGAAGTGCCCGAAGAGCGCCGAGCCGGCCCGGAAGTCGAGGCTCAGCCGCCGGCCGGTGGTGTGGTCCGTCGGCGCGCCGACGTGCGTCCCCAACAGCTCGCGCGGGAGGGTCAGCCCGGTCCATCGGAGCAGCCGGTGCAGCTCGTGTGCATCGATGCAGTCCGACACCCAGACCCGGTCGGCGTACTCCATGATGCCGAGGTCCAGGCGTCCTCCGCCGGCGCAGCAGGACTCGATCTCGAGACCGTCGTGGCGGTCCTTCAGCTCCGCCATCATCCGGTACGTCGCCGCCGTCTGCGCGTGCACGGAGGGCCGGCCGGTGCGCGCATGGCCCGCGTCCACGAGCGGCCGATTGTGGTCCCACTTCAGGTAGGCGACGCCGTACTGCTTCACCAGACCGGAGATCAGGTCGACCACGTGCGCGAACGCGTCCGGATTGCCGAGGTCGAGCACGTGCTGGTGGCGTGCAGGCAGTCCGGGACCGTGCTCGGTCTGCAGCACCCAGTCAGGGTGGGCGCGGGCCAGGTCCGAGTCGAGGTTGACCATCTCGGGCTCGACCCAGAGCCCGAACTCCATGCCGAGCGCGTGCACCCTGTCGACCAGTGGGTTGAGGCCGTCGGGCCAGACGTCCTCGTCGACGTGCCAGTCCCCCAGGCCGGCCGTGTCGTCACGGCGTGCGTGGAACCAGCCGTCGTCGAGCACGAAGCGCTCCACGCCGAGCGCGGCAGCGGCCTCGGCCAGCTCCAGGAGCTTGGGGAGGTCGTGGTCGAAGTAGACGGCTTCCCAGGTGTTCAGGACCACGGGCCGTGGGCTCGTGGGGTGCTGCGGCCGGGCCCGCAGGTACTCGTGGAACCGGGCCGAGAACTCGTCGAGCCCCCGGCCCCAGGAGCCGTAGAGCCAGGGTGAGGAGTACGACGTGCCCGGCGCGATCGTCCCCTCGTCCGGGAGCAGGCGCTCACCACCCCGCAGCAACCGCCAGCCGGCGGTGTGACGCTCGGCGGAGAGCACCTGGTTGCCGCTCCAGCCGAGGTGCACGCCCCAGACCGTGCCGCGCCTGAAGCCGAAGCCCTCGGTGCCGGCGCAGAGGACGGTCGCGGAGTCGTGCCCCGGCCGTCCGCCCCAGGCCTCGCGCATCCACTGGCCCGCCTCGAACCGGTGGCGCTGCGGCACCCGCTCGTGCGCGTGTGCCCCGGTCATGTCGAGGAGCTCCTGTGCCGCATCCGGCACGGGGAGCGCGGGCTCGAGGTGGTTCACCTCGTAGCGATCAGCGCCCTCGTTGGTGACCGTCGCCCGCAGCGCGACCAGACCGCTCGCCAGCAGGCGCAGCTCGGTGGTGACCAGCAGCTTGCACGCATGGTCGGTGCCGATGCTCACCAGCCGCGCGGCACCGTCCGGGCCGTCGGGCCAGCCATCGGTGCCCGCCTCGTCGACCCGGTGGGTCACGTGCTCGAAGGCGACGGACCACGCCGTGCCGTCACGGCTGCCGAGTAGCCCGGGACGTCCGAGCCACCCGGTCGAGTGCTGCGGGAGGATCGAGACCGCTTCCTGCCGGTACATCACGCTGTCGCTTTCGGGCAGCCGCGCCGCCAGGAGAAGTCCGTCGAGCTCACTCGCCCGGACGTCGCCGAGGTCTGAACCCCAGTGGAGCACGCACGGCAGCACCTCCGGGTCGAGTCGAAGCACGACGCTCGTCCCGCCCCGGCGCAGGTGCACGACTCGCGTGGCTGCTTCCTGTGGACCCGTCATCCGCGTGCGAGCACCGCCACTCCGCGACCGGGCAACGACGTTGTCCCGGGTGCGGCGGCCGGCGTGGACAGCAGCGCGTCCGAGATCCCGCCGAGCTCGCCGAGGTCGACCGGGTCGTCGGTGCGGTTGATCAGGAACCAGAACTCCGATGCCCCGTCGATCCGGATGGCCAGCTCGACCCGGCCGCGCAGCGCCGCAGGAAGCGCGCTCTCGACCTCGGCTGCCTGAAGCACTGTCGCCAGCACGGGGGCGATGCCCGCGGGCCCCAGTTGCGTCGACACGTAGGTCGCCGAACCGCGCTCGAGCACCCGCCGCGTGATCGCCGGGCGTCCCGCCTGCGGACCCGACCTGTAGGACGCGAGCACCTCGGTGTCCTCGGAGGTGACCGCGATCCGGTCTGTCCACAGCGTGCCGGCGCGGCCGTCGTCGAGCGCGACCTGCTCGCCGTCGAGCAACGGTCCGAACTCCTCGATGCGGATGCCGAGCAGGTCGCGGAGCGCGCCGGGGTGGCCGCCGAGCCAGACGTGGTCGTTCTCGTCGACGATCCCGGAGAAGTACGTCGTCACCAGGTGGCCGCCCCGCTCCACGAACCGGACGAGCCGGTCACGCATCACCGACGGGACCAGGTGCAGGACCGGAGCCACCACGACGTCGTACTCGTCGAAGGACCGGCTGGTCGGGAGCACGTCGACCTGGACACCCAGGTCCAGGAACGCGGTGTACCAGTCCAGGCCCTCGGCCCGGTAGTCGAGGGACGCGTTCGGGTGCGAGTCCTGCTCGGCGGCCCACCACGACTCCTGGTCGAAGAGGATCGCGGCGCGGGCCGGCTTCCGTCGACTGCCCGAGACCGGTGCCAGATCCTGGAGGTGCCTCCCGAGCGCCCTCACGCTGCGGAACATCTCGCTGTCCTCGCCGGCGTGAGGCACCATCGCCGAGTGGTACTTCTCCGCGCCGGCCGCGGACTGGCGCCACTGGAAGAAGCACACCGCGTCGGCACCGTGCGCGACGTGCGTGAGCGAATCGCGGACCATCGCCCGGTCCAGCTTCGCGGGGTTGGTCGGCCGCCAGTTCACCGCGCTGGTCGAGTGCTCCATCAGAAACCAGCGGCGGCCGTCGGCCATGCCGCTGGTGAGGTTCGCGGAGTAGGACAGCTCGTCGAGGGCTCGGTCGCCGGTGACCACGTAGTGGTCGTTGGAGACGAAGTCCACCTCGGTCGTCCAGTCCGCGTAGTCGAGGCCCTTGGCACCGTCCATCACCATGAAGTTCGTGGTCACCGGGACATCGGGAGTGACACGGTGCAGGATCTCGCGCTCGGCGCTCAGGTAGTCCTTGAGCGCGTCGGAGGAGAATCGCTTGAAGTCCAGCTGCTGGGTCGGGTTCGGGTTCGCCGCGGCCAGCCGCGGCGGCAGGATCTGCACCCAGTCGCTGTAGTGCTGTGACCAGAACGCCGTGCCCCAGGCGTGGTTGAGCACGTCGAGGGTGCCGTACCTGGCGCGGAGCCACTGCCGGAACGCGGCCGCCGCGTCGTCGGAGTAGTCGTAGACGTTGTGGCAGCCGAGCTCGTTGGACACGTGCCACGCGGCCAGCGCCGGGTGGTCGGCGTACCTTCGCGCCATCGTCTCGACAAGACCCATCGCGTAGCGCCGGAACACCGGTGACGTCGGCCGCCAGTGCTGGCGGGACCCCGGCCAGACGGTGGCTCCGGTGTGGGTCACCGGCAGGATCTCGGGATGCTTGGTCGTCAGCCAAGGTGGGGGCGACGCCGTTGCCGTCGCGAGGTCGACCGCGATCCCGTTGTCGTGGAGGAGATCCATCACCTCGTCCAGCCAGCCGAGATCCCAGGAGTCCTCCGTGGGCTGCAGCCTCGCCCAGGAGAAGATGCCGAGCGAGACGATGTTGACGCCCGCCTGCCGCATCAGGCGAACGTCGTCCTTCCAGGTCTCGCGCGGCCACTGCTCGGGGTTGTAGTCGGCGCCGTACGCGATCGGACCAGGACCCTCGGCATCCTCGATCGTGTTGGGCCACCGGACCCAACCGGGCCGTGGATGCTCTCTCATCGACTCGTGCTCCTCGGAGGTGCGGTGCTGCTGCGTACGACGAGCTCGGTGCCGATGTGCACGGGGTCGCGGTGGTGCTCGCCCGACTGGATCTCGTTGATGAGCGCGTCGACGGTGGCGCGGCCGACCTCGACGAAGGACTGACGGATCGTCGTGAGCGGCGGCCAGAAGTGTGCCGACTCCTCCATGTCGTCGAAGCCGACGACGCTCACGTCCACCGGGACGCGGCGTCCGTGCTCATGCAGCGCGTGCAGCACCCCCAGGGCCATCTGGTCGTTTGCCGCGAACACCGCGGTCACCGCGTCGTTGCGGGCCAGCGTGAGTCCCTCGCGGTAGCCCGATCCCACCGACCAGTCGCCGGCCAGCGCCGGAGGCACCGGCCGGCCGCGCTCGGTCAGCGTCTCCTCCCACGAAGCCTGTCGCCGGATGGCGGAGTAGGACTTCGGTGGTCCGGACACGTGCCACACGGTCTCGTGGCCGAGGTCGAGCAAGTGCTCGGTGGCCTGACGGGCACCCTGGGCCTGGTCGGTGTCGACGATCGGGTAGTCGAAGAGCCCACTGGAGTCCACGATCACCGTCGGGAGGCCGTCGGGCAGGCGGATCTCGTCGAGCAGGTGGGCCTCGATGAGGATGACCGCACCGTCGACGGCCTGCTCGCCGAGCTCGCTGAAGGTGCTCGACAGGCGCTCCTCGGTCGCGCTCAGCACCGGGATCAGGTCGACGGCATAGCCGCGCGCTGCGGCCGCACTGGCGATGGCGTCGAGGCTGCGGGTGGTCCCGAAGCTGGAGAGCTCGAAGACGATCACCGCGATGCTGCGGAACTGGCCGCTGCGCAGTGCGCGGGCGGCTCGGTTGGGGCGATAGCCCAGCTCGCGCATCGCCGCCAGCACGCGTTCGCGGGTCGCCGGTTCGACGTTGTCGTGCCCGTTCGAGACGCGCGACACGGTCTGTCCCGAGACCCCGGCCAGCCGGGCGACGTCGAGCATCGAGGCACCGCGGCGCCTGCGGGGACCTGGGCCCCGCTTCAGCTCTGCCACCAACGAAAATCTCCTGGTCCGTAGATGTTGACGTCAACATGTTACCGGCGTCACACTCCATGTTGACGTAAACACGGCCGACTCGCCAGTCCCGGCCGCACAGGAGGTCCATGTGAGTGCCCTGCACACGGTGAGCAACCGCCGCCGCTGGTGGTCGCACCGGGAGATCCGGGGCTGGGCGTTCGTCGCGCCGTTCCTGGTCGTGTTCGCGCTCGTCTTCCTCGCCCCGATCGGCTACGCGTTCTACCTCAGCCTCTACCGGGAGCAGGCCTTCTTCGGCGGCAACACGTTCGTCGGCGCGGCCAACTACGTCGACGTCGTCACCGACGCGAGGTTCTGGGACGGGGCCGTGCGCGTGCTGGAGTTCTTCGCGATCCAGGTGCCGATCATGCTGGGCCTCGCCCTGGTCGCTGCCCTCGCGATCGACAGCGGCAGGCTCCGCGCACCCAGGACGTTCCGGCTCGTGATCTTCCTGCCGTACGCCGTCCCGGGCGTGGTTGCCGTGCTGCTGTGGGGCTACCTCTACGGGACCAACTTCGGGCTGGCCGGCGACGTCAACGACCTCCTCGGCACCGCGATCCGACCGCTGAGCGAGCGCTGGATGCTCACCTCGATCGTGAACATCGTGACCTGGGAGTTCGTCGGCTACAACATGCTGATCTTCTACTCCGCGCTGCGCACCGTGCCGGAAGACCTCTACGAGGCCGCTGCGCTCGACGGCGCCGGTCCGCTCCGCACAGTCTTCTCGGTCAAGATCCCTGCCATCCGCGGAGCGATCGTGATCGCCACGATCTTCTCGATCATCGGGAGCTTCCAGCTTTTCAACGAGCCGAACATCCTGCGCAACCTGGCGCCCAACCTGATCGACACGCACTACACGCCGAACATGTACGCCTACAACCTGTCCTTCGGCGGCCAGCAGTACAACTACTCCGCGACGGTCGCGATCGTGATGGGCGTGATCACCGCGATCATCGCCTACGTCGTCCAGCTCCGCGGTTCGCGGGAGGCGCTGTGACCGTGATCCAGGAAGGGACCGTGACCGCCGGCAACGTGGTCAGCGCACGGCGGACCAGGAAGGTGGCGGCGGGGATCTCCCCGCTGCGGCCCAGGAAGTCCCGCCTGCTGACCGGCCTGATGCTGCTCTACCTCGTCTACACGCTCGTCCCGCTGGTGTGGCTGGTCATCAGTGCCACCAAGACGCAGTCGGACCTGCTGTCGACGTCGGGGCTGCAGTTCGGGCACGACTTCGCCCTGTTCTCCAACATCAAGGAGACGCTCACCTACCGCAACGGGATCTTCCTGCGCTGGCTCGGGAACACGCTGCTCTACGTCGTGGTCGGGGCGGGCGGCGCGACGTTGCTGGCCACCGTTGCCGGCTACGGCCTGGCCAAGTACCGCTTCCCGGGCCGCCGGGTCGTGTTCGCCGTCGTGCTCGGCGCGATCGCGATCCCCAACACCGCTCTCGCGGTCCCGACGTTCCTGATGTTCTCCGACATGGGGCTGACCAACACGGTGTGGGCCATCATCGTGCCCTCGCTGGTCAGCCCGTTCGGCCTCTACCTGATGTGGGTGTACGCCGAGCAGGCGGTGCCCCAGGAGCTGCTCGAGGCGGCCCGCATCGACGGAGCGGGTGAGTTCCGGATCTTCTGGACCGTCTCACTCCGGCTGCTCGCTCCGGGCATCGTCACCGTGCTGCTGTTCGCGGTGGTCTCGACCTGGAACAACTACTTCCTGCCGCTGATCATGCTCAGCAAGCCGAACCTCTACCCGTTGACGGTCGGCCTCACCCAGTGGAGCAACCAGGCGCAGGGTGCCGGCGCCGATCCGATCTACAACCTGGTGATCACGGGATCACTGCTGACGATCGTGCCGCTGGTCGTCGTGTTCTTCCTCCTGCAGCGGTTCTGGCAGTCCGGCCTGAGCGCGGGAAGCGTCAAGCAATGACAGCAGACAACAACGAGGAACCAACGAAAGGAACACCATGAAGATCGGTCACAGGCGGAGGTTTCGGCGACTCGGCGCCATCACGGCGGCGCTGGCTGCGTCGTCGCTGATCCTCGCCGGCTGCGGGGGATCGGGGGGAGACAACGGCAGCGCCGGCAGCGGCGCGAAGGCCTCGCCCCAGGCGCTGGACGCCGCGCTCAAGAAGGGCGGCACGATCACCTACTGGAGCTGGACGCCGTCGGCCGAGGCCCAGGTGAAGGCATTCACCGACGAGTACCCGAACGTGAAGGTCAACTACGTCAACGCCGGCACCGGAAACGACCACTACAAGAAGCTGCAGAACGCCATCAAGGCCGGCTCGGGTGCGCCGGACGTCGCCCAGATCGAGTACCAGGCGCTCCCGCAGTTCGCGCTGCCCGGGTCGCTGGTCGACCTGAGCGCGTACGGCCTTGACTCCCTCGAGTCCGACTACACCCCGTCGACCTGGGCGGCCGTGCACGTCGGTGACGGTCTCTACGGACTGCCGCAGGACTCGGGCCCGATGGCGATGTTCTACAACAAGGACGTCTTCGACAAGTACCACCTCACGGTGCCGAAGACCTGGGACGAGTACATCGCCGTGGCCAAGAAGCTGCACCAGGCCGACCCGACCAAGTTCATCACCGACGACCCCGGTGACCCCGGCTTCGCCACCAGCATGATCTGGCAGGCAGGCGGCAAGCCGTTCACGACCGACGGCAAGAAGGTGACGATCAACTTCCAGGACGACGGCAGCAAGAAGTGGACGTCGGTCTGGAACCAGCTGGTCGGCGACGGCTCCATCGGGCAGATCGCCGGCTGGACCGACGAGTGGTACAAGGCGCTCGGCGACGGCACCATCGCGACGATGAACATCGGCGCGTGGATGCCAGGTGTCTTCGAGTCCTCCGTCCCCGGCGGAGCGGGCAAGTGGCGGGTCGCACCGATGCCGACGTACGACGGCCAGCCGGCCACGGCTGAGAACGGCGGCAGCACGGAGTCGGTGCTCAAGCAGAGCAAGAACCCTGCGCTGGCGGCTGCGTTCGTCCGGTGGCTCAACAACGGCAACGGCATCAAGCCGTTCCTGGAGAAGGGTGGCTTCCCGGCAACGGTGAAGGACCTCAACGACCCGTCGTTCGTGAACAAGCCGGACCCGTACTTCGGTGGCCAACCGGTCAACCAGGTGCTGACCGCGGCGGCCAAGTCGGTCGTCCCCGGCTGGAGCTACCTGCCCTACGAGCTCTACGCCAACAACATCTTCGGCGACACGGTGGGCAAGTCCTACCTGGCGAAGTCGGACCTCAACGCCGGCCTGGAGTCGTGGCAGAACGCGCTGGTCAAGTACGGCAACGAGCAGGGCTTCGAGGTCAACAAGTAGCCCTCGCACAGCTCGGGTCGGGCCACCGCTCACGAGGCGGTGGCCCGACCCGCCGCCACGACCGGCAGTGCACGAAAGGACCTCCATGCCCGACTTCCGGATCGGCGACACCGACTTCCTGCTCGACGGCGAACCGGTCCGGATCCTTTCCGGGGCCCTCCACTACTTCCGGGTGCACCCGGACTCGTGGGCGGACCGGATCGAGAAGGCCCGGCTCATGGGCCTCAACACCATCGAGACCTACGTGCCGTGGAACGCGCACAGCCCGCGACCCGGGGAGTTCCACGCCGACGGCATGCTCGACCTCGCTCGCTTCCTGCGCACCATCGGCGACGCCGGCCTGCACGCGATCATCCGGCCCGGTCCGTTCATCTGCGCGGAGTGGGATCGCGGCGGCCTACCCACGTGGCTGTTCCGCGACCCGGAGGTCGGCGTACGCCGGCACGAGAAGCGGTTCCTCGACATGGTGGAGGAGTACCTCGACCACGTCCTCGGGATCGTGGCACCTCTGCAGGTCGATCGCGGCGGGCCGGTGCTGCTGGTCCAGGTCGAGAACGAGTACGGCGCGTTCGGGGACGACCGTGCGTACCTCGAGGCGATCGCCGAGATCACCCGGCGCTGCGGCATCACGGTGCCACTGGTGACCGTCGACCAGCCGGTCGACCACATGCTCGCGACCGGTGGCCTGGAGGGCGTGCTGCGCACCGCGTCATTCGGGTCGCGCAGCGTCGAGCGCCTGCAGACACTGCGCGCGCACCAGCCGACCGGACCGCTGATGTGCATGGAGTTCTGGGACGGCTGGTTCGACCAGTGGGGCGGTCACCACAACACCACGCCCGTCGAGCAGACCGCCGCGGAGCTCGATGCGCTGCTCGCTGCCGGTGCGTCGGTCAACGTCTACATGTTCCACGGCGGCACGAACTTCGGGCTGACCAGCGGCGCGAACGACAAGGGCGTCTATCGACCGACGGTCACGTCGTACGACTACGACGCGCCGCTCGACGAGGCTGGCAACCCGACACCGAAGTACTTCGCGTTCCGCGAGGTGATCTCGCGCCATGCGCCGGTGCCTGAGGACGTCCCCGCAGTGGCTGCCCCCGCGCCCGAGCTGACCGTGCCATTGGGCGACCCGGTGGGTCTGCTCGCCGACCTCGACGCGTGGGGAGAGTCGAGCGTCCACGGACTCGCGCCCGTCCTGGACGAGGTCGAGGGCTGTCCGAAGATCGCCGTCTACCGGGTCGACCTCGAGGGCCCCGACGTCCCCGCGATGCTCACGGTGGGCGAGGTGCGGGACCGCGCAGCGGTCTTCCTGGACGGCGACCCCGTGGGCGTCCTCGAGCGGGAGCACAACGAGCGCGCGTTGATGCTGCCGACAGCAGGCGGGCGCCTCGAGCTGGTCGTCGAGGACCAGGGCGGCGTCAACTACGGCCCCCGGATCGGTGAGCCCAAGGGGCTCATCGGCCCGGTTCGGCTCGGTGAGGAGGAGGTCGAGGACTGGACGGTCTGGGCGATCGATCTCGACCGCCTTCCGCGGCTGTGGGACCGCACCCGCGAGCGCGGCGCCGGGGCGGGGCCGACCGCCTGGCGGGCCTCCTTCGAGGCGCGCGCCTCCAACGACCACTTCCTGGACACCGCGAGATGGGGCAAGGGCATCGTTTGGGTCAACGGCTTCTGCCTGGGCCGCTACTGGCGGCGCGGCCCTCAAGAGACTCTGTTCGTGCCCGGACCGGTCGTGCACGAGGGCAGCAACGAGCTCGTCGTGCTCGAGCTCGACGTGATGGCCGACCCGATCGCCCGCTTCGTGGCCGGGCCGTCGCTGGGTCCGCTGGAACCGTGAGCCGACCCGTGGGGACACGAGAACCCGACCGGTTTCGATGTCGCGGCCCGATTCGGCCGACCCTCCCACGGCCTGTATGCTTCCGGGCTGTTGGGCAGGTAGCTCAGTTGGTACGAGCGTCCGCCTGAAAAGTGGAAGGTCGGCGGTTCGACCCCGCCCCTGCCCACCACTCGAGAGCCGCAGGTCATCGGCCTGCGGCTCTCGGCGTCTCATCCCTCGCCGAGGCTCTTCTCGGGGTCGACCCACGTCGGCAGCTGCGCCAGCGCGTTCTGCACGAGGGCGGTCCGGGCCGCCACGACGGCGACGCGACGAAGCCTTCCCTCGACGCCGTCGAGGTGTTCCTCGACCGCGACCCGGATCTGGCTTGCCTTGTAGGCCGGCCGTTCGCCATGGACCCGCGGCACGTCCGGCAGGGACACCAGCACCGGCAGGATCTGGGTGCCGAGCGAGTCCAGCAGCTGGTAGCGCCCGTAACCATCCAGGTCTCGCCAGACGTCCTCGACGTCCACGCGTCCCTTGCGGATCTCCTTCGACTGCGCCGCCAAGGTCGCCTTCGCGACCGCGGTCAGCGCCACCGTGAGCTCGGCCTCGGTGAATTGCACGTGCCCAGCGTCCCATCGGCCCCGTGACGTCGGCTCCCGGGTGTCGTCACATCGGGACCTTTGGCCGCGTTTCACCGGGCCCACCAGGGGTACGGCGCTCACACCGGTCCCGCACCCAATCCGGAAGCCCTCCCATGACGCACCAGTCCGAAGCCCTCGTGGCATCCGCGATGCTGCGGCATGCCCGTCGTGCGCTCCTGGTGTTCGGGGGCGCGGTCGTGTGGTGGCTGGTGTTCCTGTCCGGCGGATCAGCACACGCCGACGGCCAGGCGACCCATCCCGGCGACGGGGCGGCCTCGACGGTGCAGCACGTCAAGGCCCAGGTGGAGGTGCGGGCGGACCGCGCCACCTCCACGGCGACCGAGACGATTCGCTCCACTCCGCATCGCGTGACCGGCGCGGTCAAGCCCACGGCGGCACACGCCCCGGAGCCGGTCCGGACGACGATCGTGCGACTGACCGACGCCCTCGAGCCGAGCCTCTCGGCTCCCGCGACGACGCTGGCCGACACCGTCGACCGCACGGTGGACAGCGTCCAGGCGGTCGTCGACCCGGTCCTCCAGGCAACCGAGGCCGACCCGGCAACGACTTCAGCGCCGGTCGCCGGCAAGGCCCCGCGCCACCATGCGTCGGCATCGCAACCGCGCGACCACGCCGTGTCCACGAGCACTCCCGCATCGAGCACCGACCAGGTTGCGACGACCCGCGCGCAGCCCGCCGGCCAGGCCCCCGACCGCGAGCCCGGCCTTCCGAGCCCGACGGCGCCGGCCCTGCCCACCCCGTCGGCGAACGGCGGTTCGACGAACGGCAGCGCACTGCTGTCCGTGGCGGCGCTCGTCCCGCCTGCCACCCGACGACTCCGTCGCGGACGTCGCGACGACACCGTCCCCTCCGGTCCGGCGTACCAGCCGGACAGCTCTCCCGACTGAGGTCGAGCACGCGCTCACATCTGCGTGAGCGGACTCCCCTGCGACGTCCGTCGCAGGGTGCTCGGACCATCCAGAAGGAGAACAGACATGAATGCATGGATTCGCCGCGCGCTCTGCGCGGTGGGGATCACCGGAGGGATCGTCCTGCTCGGCCTCGGCCTGGCAGAGGCGGCATCCGCCGACGGTGACGGCCCCGTGACCACCGGGGAGAGCGGCATCCTCTCCGGCAACCAGACCGGCGCCGACGTGAAGGCACCGATCAACCTGTCCGGCAACCAGATCACGGTGATCGGCCAGCACAACCACGCCTCGTCCGCCGGCGCCTCGACAACCGGCGCCTCGACGACCGGCACGGGTGGCGGCTCGAGCCCGGGCAGCCCGACCACGTCGGGCGAGCACGGCATCGGCTCTGGAAACCAGACCGCGATCGGCGTCCAGGCGCCGATCAACGCGTCCGGCAACCAGGTGACCGTGATCGGGCAGGACAACGAGGTGAAGTCCGCGTCCGGCACCTCCACGCCCGGTGGCGGCGGCACTGCCTCGTCGAGCCCGACCACGTCCGGTGAGCACGGGATCGCGTCTGGCAACCAGACTGGTGTCGACGTGAAGGCACCGATCAACGCCTCGGGCAACCAGGTGACCGTGATCGGGCAGCACAACACGGTGAACTCACTGTCGGCCAGCTCGACACCGGCCGGTGCCGGTGGCGGGACGAACACGACCTCGGGAGCCGGCGGACTGGTCTCCGGCAACCAGACCGCGTTGGGGATCGCCCTGCCGATCAACATCTCGGGCAACCAGGTCACGGCGATCGGGCAGGACAACACCAACACCTCTGCCGGTGGGTCCACCACCGGCGGTGGCCAGACCGGCGGCACGACTGGTGGCACGAGCGGCGGCGGTCAGACGACCACCGGCGAGGGTGGCGTCGGCTCGGGCAACCAGACGCCGATCTCGGTGCAGGTGCCGATCGACACCTCCGGCAACCAGGTCACAGTGGTCGGCCAGGGCAACACCAACACCTCGACCAGCGGCTCTTCCAGCGGTGGCGGTACGCCGGGCGGTGGCACCCAGCCGCCGAGCGGCGGCGGAGTCGTGAGTCCTCCGGGCGGCGGCAACGGTGGGAACGGCGGAGCGAGCGGCGCACCTTCGCCGGTCGGCACCGTGCTGCCGAACACCGGCGCACCTGCCGACTCGGTCGCGCTCACGCTCCTCGCCCTCGCGCTGCTGCTCGCCGGCGGCGTGCTGCTGCGACGGGAGGCGACCCTGGGATGACGTTGGGCACCCGACACCCGCACGTGCCGGGCGGTAGCCTCCGCCCGGTACGTGCATCGGCGCGCGGCGACCCAAGCCGCGGACAGACGTCTTGACCCACCGGCGAGAACACGTTCTAGAGTTGCGGCGTGGTTGACGGCACCTGCACGGACGCGTTCCTGCCCCTGCACGACCTGCTCGAGAAGGACCTCGCAACCGGGGAGGACCTCGGCGCGGCGGTGGCGGTGGTCCACGACGGTGAGCTGGTCGTCGACCTCTGGGGCGGCGAGGCCAGGCCGGACGTGCCGTGGACGCGCGACACCGTGACCCTGGTGTGGTCGGTGTCCAAGACGATGGCCGCGCTCGCGGTCCTCACGCTCGTCGAGGGCGGCCAGGTCGACCTGGACGCTCCCGTCGCCACCTACTGGCCCGAGTTCGCGGCCCACGGGAAGGACCGGGTGCTCGTCAAGCACCTGCTCGGCCACACCAGCGGGCTCCCGGGCTGGACCGACCCGATCACCATCGAGGGCAGCCTCGACCTGCCCGTCGCCGAGGCGCTGCTGGCCGCGCAGGAGCCCTGGTACGAGCCCGGCTCCGCGCCGGCGTACCAGATCATCAACCACGGGCACCTCCTCGACGGAGTCGTCCGCGGCGCGACGGGCCGCACGCTGGCCGACGTCGTGAACGACGACGTGATGGCACCCCTGGGCGGCGGCTTCCGGCTCGGAGTGCCAGCCGGAGAGCTCGACCTGGTCGCCGACCTGATCGCGCCGCCGGGCTCGGACATCGACTTCGTGAAGCTGGGCCCCGACCACTTCATGCTGCGCACGGTCGCGAATCCGTTCCTCGCGATCGACTCCGTCAACGGTGACGCCTGGCGGCTCGGTGCGAACGGCGCCACCGGCGGCCACGGTCACGCCCGTGGCGTGGCGCTCGCCCAGTCGGCGCTCTCCCACGACGGCGTCGCGCAGGGCATCCGGCTGCTGTCGTCCGACACCATCGCGCGCGTCTTCGAGGTGCAGGCCGAGGGGACCGACCTGGTGCTGGACCTGCCGGTCAGGTACGGCATCGGCTACGCGCTGCCGATGGCCTCGGCTCCGGCGATCCCCGATCGCCGGGTGTGCTGGTGGAGCGGCTTCGGCGGCGCGATCGTGGTCAACGACCTCGACACACGCACCACGCTGGCATACACACCCAACAAGCTCGCGATCCACACGGTGGCCTCTCCGCGGACCGACGCCTACGTCCGCACCGCCTTCGACTGCGTGGCGGCTCTGTGACGGTCTCGACAGGCTCGACCACCGGTGTGCACGTCTGCATCATCGGCGCCGGCTGCTCCGGCATCACGACCGCCAAGCGCCTCGCCGAGTTCGGCATCTCCTACGACCAGTTCGAGCTCAGCGACGACGTCGGCGGCAACTGGTACTTCCGCAATCCCAACGGCCGCTCGGCGGTCTACGAGTCGCTGCACATCGACACCTCGACGGCTCGCCTGCAGTTCGAGGACTTCCCTGCCCCGGCCGACTACCCCGACTTCCCGCACCACACGCTGATCCACGACTACTTCCGCGCGTACGTCGACGCGTTCGACCTGCGCCCGAAGATCGAGTTCAACACCGGGGTCGAGCGAGCGACGAGGAGTGCCGACGGCGGCTGGGAAGTCACACTCTCGACCGGCGAGACCCGCCACTACACCGACCTCGTCGTCGCCAACGGACACCACTGGAGACCACGGTTGCCGGAGTGGGCCGATCCCGAGGCGTTCGCCGGCGACCTCCTGCACAGCCACGCGTACGTCAACCCCTTCGAACCGGTGGAGATCCGCGGAAGGACCGTCGTCGTCGTCGGGATGGGCAACTCGGCGATGGACATCGCCTCCGAGCTCTCCAGCCCGTGGATGGCGAAGAAGCTCTACGTGTCGGCCCGTCGTGGCGTCTGGGTGCTGCCGAAGTACCGCAACGGCGTGGCCGCCGACAAGGTGATGGCGCCGCCCGACATCCC
>JAEKKP010000190.1 GCA_019510315.1 Propionibacteriales bacterium | reverse complement strand
CGGTTCCGCGACGTTCCCGTTCCCGGGGATCGACGCCGACATCGTCGACGGCGAGGGCAAGTCCGTCCCGTTCGGCGGTGGCGGGTACCTCGTCCTGAAGCGCCCGTGGCCGGCGATGCTCCGCGGGATCTACGGCGACCCGGAGCGCTTCAAGGAGACGTACTGGAGCCGCTTCCCGGGGATGTACTTCGCGGGCGACGGGGCGAAGCGCGACGAGGACGGCTACTTCTGGCTGCTCGGTCGGGTCGACGACGTGATGAACGTGTCCGGGCACCGGCTGTCGACGACCGAGATCGAGTCGGCACTCGTGTCGCACCCGATGGTGGCCGAGGCCGCCGTCGTCGGCGCGAGCGACGCGACGACCGGCCAGTCCCCCGTTGCGTTCGTGATCCTCCGGGAGTCCGCCGGCGACGGGGGCGAGGACATCGTCGCGGACCTGCGCAACCACGTCGCGAAGGAGATCGGCGCGATCGCCAAGCCGCGTCAGATCATGGTCGTCGCCGAGCTGCCCAAGACACGGTCGGGCAAGATCATGCGCCGCCTGCTCCGCGACGTCGCCGAGAAGCGGGAGATCGGCGACGTGACCACCTTGGCCGACTCGTCGGTGATGGACCTGATCTCGACCGGGCTGAACGCGGGGTCCGGCGAGGACTGAGCTGGTTATCCCTGGCAGAAGACTTCGGCGTAGGGCCCTTGCGCCTGCTGGCGCTCGGTGACCTTGCCGTCGACGGTGATGGTGCACCAGGTCTTCTTGGAGTTCGGGCCGCCGTAGGCCAGGATCCGGGCGAGGTCGTTGTCGCCGTAGGTCTTGTCGGCGTGGCTGAACGTCTTCGACCCGCTGGTGTCCGCGCCCTTGCGCTCGCCGTCGGCGAAGGGGATCCACCACCCGACCGCCATCAGCGGCCCGTCGGACTGCGCTGAGATCACCACGTGGTGTGGGGTCAGGCTGTGCGTGGAGCCGCTGGCACCGAACGCCTGGGTCTTCGAGGTGCCCGAGCCGGCAGCGGTGAGCGCCTGCATGACGTCGGTGGTCGAGGTCGGCACCGCCGACGGCGTGGGCAGGGCGCTCAGCACGTGGGTCGGCGTGGCCGTCGGAGTGGCCAGCCCCGGGCCGCCGAGCGTCGGCTCCGCGGACGGCGTACCCGATCCGGACATGCCCCAGACGAGGATGACCACGACGAGCACCGCGAGCGCGGACAGGCCGACGGCCTTCTTCGGGTTGCGTTGGATCCACTCCATGGTCCAGTCAACGACGAACCGGCCCGGAGGTTAGGCCGATTTGACCGGAAAACTCCCGAGTCTCGTCTCCGTCGGCGTTGTCAGTGCCCGCGCGGGCCCGTGACCTCGTCGCGCGCCCCGGAGTCCATCCGCCGTGACGCGAGCAGGCTCAGCACCGTCGTGACCAGCAGAGTGCCGACGATCACGGCCAGCGAGAGCCAGATCGGGATCTCCGGCGCCCAGTCGACGTGGTGGCCCCCGTTGACGAACGGGAGCTCGTTCTGGTGGAGCGCGTGCAGGACCAGCTTCACGCCGATGAACCCGAGCAGGAACGCCAGTCCGTAGGACAGGTACACGAGCCTCTCGAGCAGCCCACCGATCAGGAAGTACAGCTGCCGCAGGCCCATCAGGGCGAAGATGTTGGCGGTCATCACGAGGTACGGCTCCTTGGTGAGGCCGTAGATCGCGGGGATCGAGTCGAGCGCGAACAGCAGGTCGGTCGTCCCGAGGGCGACCACGACGATGAACATCGGCGTGACCAGGCGCTTGCCGTTGACCTTCACGAACGAGCTGGTGCCGTGCCAGGTGGACGTCGCCGGCAGGTGCGTCTCCACCCACTTCACGAGGCGGCTCTCCTCGTACTCGTCCTCGTCCTCCGCCCCTTCACGCGCGAGCTTGACGGCCGTGTAGACGAGGAACAGGCCGAAGAGGTAGAAGACCCAGCTGAAGTTGTCGATCGCCGCCGCACCCACCGCGATGAAGATCCCGCGCATGACCAGGGCGATCACGATGCCGATCAGCAGCGCCGTCTGCTGGTACGCGCGGGGTACGCCGAACCTGCTCATGATGATGAGGAAGATGAACAGGTTGTCGACCGACAGCGAGTACTCCGTCAGCCAGCCGGCGAAGAACTCCGTGCCGTACCGGCTGCCGGCGAACGCGAACACGCCGATCCCGAACGCGACCGCGAGCCCGACGAACCCGACCAGGGCGACGGTCACCTCGCGCCGCGTGGGCTCGTGCGGTCGGCGGCCGATGACGAGGACGTCGATGAGGAGCAGGGCGGTGGTGATGCCGATGGTCAGCCACCAGACGAGCGGGGAAACGTGCACGTTCTTCCTCCGGACGGTTCTGCGCGGGTGCGCGAGGACAAAGGTCCGGAGGTCTCTTCCGCCCGACGCGGTGTCAGCTGCTGCCGCGTGGACCGACGGCCCCGGGGCACGAGTGCCCGTGATGACGATGCCGTCGCGAAGGAATACTCCCCTCCAACACGACCCAGTCTCCCACATCTGGTTCACGGCTCGTCTGGCCCCCGACCGCTAGGGTCGGGTCTCGCCATGAACGCCGCCCGATCCCGCCTCCGGCTCTTCCTCCGCCTCGAGCCGGGCGAGTCGAGCTTCGTCGGCTCGTTGCTGCGCTCGGAGACCGTGGGCGGGGCGGTCGCGCTGGCGGCTGCGGCCGTGGCGCTGGTCTGGGCGAACGTCGACGGGGCGTCGTACGCCGACCTGCGGCACACGGAGCTGGGTCCGCTCAGCCTCGAGCACTGGGCCGCCGACGGCGCGCTGGCGATCTTCTTCTACGTCGCCGGGCTGGAGCTCAAGCGCGAGCTCCTGGTCGGGTCGCTGCGACGGCCGGCCGACGCCGCAGTGCCCGTGGTCGCGGCGATTGCCGGAGTGGCTCTGCCGGCACTCGTCTACGTCGGCGTCAACCTCGTCGGTGCCGACGGCACCGGCAACCTCGTCGGGTGGGCGATCCCGTCCGCGACCGACATCGCCTTCGCACTCGCGGTCCTCGCGGTGGTCGGGTCGGCGCTGCCGTCACCGATGCGGGCGTTCCTGCTCACGCTCGCGGTGGTCGACGACCTGATCGTCATCGTGATCATCGCGGTCTTCTACACCGACTCGCTGGACTTCGCCGACCTCGGGATCGCGGTGGCCGTGTTCGCGGTGTACGCCGGGTGTCAGCGGCTGCGGCTGCGCAGCGCGTTCGTCTACGTGCCGCTGGCGGTCGCCGGCTGGTGGTTCCTCCACGAGAGCGGCGTGCACGCGACGATCGCCGGCGTGGTGCTCGGTCTGCTCACCCGGGTGCTGCCCGACCCGGGCGAGGAACGGTCGCCGGCCGAGCGGCTCGAGCACCGCGTGTCACCGGTGAGCTCGGCGGTTGCGGTGCCGTTCTTCGCGCTGATGAGTGCCGGGGTCACCCTCCACGGTGGCGGTCACCTGCTCAAGGACCCGGTCGCGATCGGCGTCGTCGCGGGGCTCGTGGTCGGCAAGCCGCTCGGGATCGTCGTCGGTGCGTGGACGGCGGCGCGGTTCACGCCGGCGACACTGGACGACGCGCTCGAGTGGCGCGACGTGATCGGTCTCGCCGTCCTCGGCGGGGTCGGTTTCACCGTGTCGCTCCTGGTCGCAGACCTGTCGTTCGTCGACGCACGCCGCGACGACGCGAAGGTCGGCGTGCTGGTCGGTTCGCTCCTGGCGGGCCTGCTGGCCGCCCTGATCCTCGGACGACGCAACCGCGTGCACGGGTCGGCGTGACGATAGGGTGCCGAGAGTCGAGAACGGGCCGGCACCCGGCCCGCCGAAGCAGCCCACCGAAGCCACGAAGGGAACTCCGCGCATGGCACACCGCGAGCCGCTCGACGAGCAGGAACCGACGATCGGGAAGCTCGTCGTCGACGCCTTCTCCGACTTCGGGACGCTCATGCGGAGCTTCATCGAGCTCGCCAAGTCCGAGCTGAGAGTCAGCGTGCGGGCCGGTGGCATGGCGGTCGTCCTGTTCCTGCTGGCCGGGTTCATCTCGCTGCTCGCGATCATCATGGTCTCGATCGCGATCGCGTTCTTCATCCACATGGCCGACCTCGACCTGGCCTGGTGCTTCCTGATCGTCTTCGGCGGCTACCTGCTCCTGGCCGCCCTGCTGGGCTTCATCGGCTACCGCAAGGTCCGCAAGGTCCGCGCCCCCGAGCGCACGATGGCGCAGGCCTCGGACACGCCCAAGGCGCTGATGCACAAGGGGTGAGCGAGTACGCGCCGCGCCTCGATCACGCGCAGTTGCCGCTGGAGACCTTCCCCGTCGCGCTCAGCCCCTGGGCGGCCGCCTGGCTCACCTGGTCGGCGGTGAGGGCGTAGCCGGTCTGCTTGTCGCTGACCGACGCCGCGAAGATCACGCCCAGGACGCTGCCCGAGCGCGACACCAGCGGACCGCCGGAGTTGCCGGGGCGGACCAGCCCGCGCACCGAGAACA
>JAEKKP010000189.1 GCA_019510315.1 Propionibacteriales bacterium | reverse complement strand
TCGGTGATCGACCGGCACTCGTCGACGACGACCGGGGCGAGCCCGCCGGTGGCGATCACGTTGACCGTCGACGCCTCGACGCCGAGCTCCTCGATGATCCGGCCGACGATCCCGTCGACCTGGCTGGCGAAGCCGAAGACCATGCCGGACTGCACAGCCTCGACGGTGTTCTTGGCGATCACCGAGCGCGGGCGGAGCAGCTCGACCTTGCGGAGCTGGGCGCCGCGGCGGCCGAGGGCCTCGAGCGAGATGTCGATGCCCGGGGAGATGGCGCCGCCGATGTACTCACCGCGCGGGCTGACCACGTCGAAGGTCGTCGCGGTGCCGAAGTCGACGACGATCGCCGGGCCGTCGTACAGGGTGGCGGCAGCGAGCGCGTTGACCACGCGGTCGGCGCCGACCTCGCGCGGGTTGTCCATCAGCACCGGTACGCCGGTCCGCACGCCCGGCTCGACGACGACCGACGGCACGTCGGCGAACTGCTCGGCGAGCATCTCGCGCCAGGCATGCAGGACGCTCGGCACGGTCGAGCAGACGGCGATGCCGCCGACCATGCCGATGTCGCTGCGTGGGCTCTGGTTGATCATGCCGCGGATCAGGACGTTCCACTCGTCGGCGGTGCGGCTCTCGAGCGTGGCCACCCGCCAGTGGTCGAGGACCTCGCCCCGGTCGAGCAGGCCCAGCGTGGTGTGCGAGTTGCCGATGTCGGCGCAGAGCAGCGCCATCAGCGCAGGTCCATGCCGAGGTCGAAGACCTTGACCGAGTGAGTCAGCGCGCCGACCGAGATGAAGTCGACGCCGGTCTCGGCGACGGCGCGCGCCCGCTCGAGCGTCAGACCGCCGGACGCCTCGAGGGTGGCGCGACCTGCGGTGAGCCGCACGGCCTCCGCCATGGTCGCGTCGTCCATGTTGTCGAGCAGGATCCGCTCGCAGCCGGCGTCGAGCAGCTCGCGCAGCTGGTCGAGATCGGTGACCTCGACCTCCACCGAGATCTCCGGGTAGCGCGCCCGCACCGCCTCGAACGCCGGGACTGCACCACCGGCCGCGATCACGTGGTTGTCCTTGACCAGTGCCATGTCGGCGAGGCCGAACCGGTGGTTGACCCCTCCGCCGCAGCGGACGGCGTACTTCTGCAGAGCACGCAGGCCCGGCAGCGTCTTGCGGGTGTCGAGCACTCGCGCGGAGGTGCCCTCGAGCGCCGCGACCCACGCGGCGGTGGCGGTGGCGACACCGGACAGGTGGCAGGCGAAGTTCAGCGCGGTGCGCTCAGCGGTCAGGAGCCCTCGGGTCGGTCCGGAGACCGTCATCACGACGTCGCCGGCTTCGACGTGCTCGCCATCGGCCACCGGGCGGACGATCTCGACGTCGTCACCCATCACTGCGTGGAAGACCAGGGCGGCCACGCCGAGACCGGCCACGACGCCGGCCTCACGGGCACCGAAGTCGGCGCTGGCCCGCGCATCCTCGGGGATCGTCGAGGCCGAGGTGACGTCGACGGCGTCGGGCCCCGGGAGGTCCTCCTCGAGCGCACCCGCGATCTGCCGCCACAGTGCCTCGGGTTCGAGGCCGGCGGCGTGCAGCTCGGACAGCAGGGCCGGCGGTGCGTCGGCGAGGCCGGTCACGCGGTCGCCCCATCGGTTGCAGCACCGTCGGTCGCCGGGCTGGGGTGGAAGGTCGCGACGGGGGCGGCGTCGGTGAGCACGACGTCGAAGTGGCCGGCGAAGTCGGCGTCGTCGCGCTCGGGGAAGTCCTCGCGCCAGTGTGAGCCGCGCGTCTCCTCGCGGAGCATCGCGGCCGCCGCGAGAGCAGCGCTGATCGAGACGAGGTTGGTCGTCTCCCACGCGGCCGTGCCCTCCTCGCCCGGCGTCGCTGCGAGGTCGGCCAGCGCCTTGGTGGCAAGCTCGAGTCCGTCGGCGTTGCGGAGCACCCCGACCCGCTCCGTCATGGTCGCCTGCATCGCGGAGCGCACGTCGGCCGCGACCACACCCGCGGTGCGCTGGTCGACGACCGGGTCGGCGTACGGGCGGAGCTCGGCGGGCAGCACCTGCGCGATCCGCCGGGAGAAGACCAGGCCCTCGAGCAGGGAGTTCGAGGCCAGCCGGTTGGCGCCGTGGACCCCGGAGCAGGCGACCTCGCCGGTGGCGTAGAGACCAGGCACGTTGGAGCGACCCCAGAGGTCGGTGGCCACACCACCGGAGGCGTAGTGGCAGGCCGGCGCCACCGGGATCAGCTCCGTGACCGGGTCGACGCCGTGCGAGCGCGCCGTGGCGAGGATCGTCGGGAAGCGTCGCTCCCAGAACTCCCTGCCCAGGTGGCGGGCGTCGAGCCACATGTGCGGCTTGCCCTCCTCGTGCATCCGGCGGGTGATCGCCTTGGCCACCACGTCGCGTGGGGCGAGGTCGGCGAGCTCGTGCTGGCCCTGCATGAACCGACTTCCCGCGAAGTCGACGAGGAAGGCGCCCTCACCGCGCACCGCCTCGGAGATCAACGGCTGCTGGCCGCGCGACTCGGGGCCGAGGTACATGACCGTGGGGTGGAACTGCACGAACTCCAGGTCGCGCAGCACCGCACCCGCGCGCAGGGCGAGCGCCATGCCGTCGCCGGTCGACACGGCCGGGTTGGTGGTCTGCGAGAACACCTGCCCGAGCCCGCCGGACGCGAGCACGACGGCCCGGCAGCGCACCGCCCCGACGCCGTCGCGCTGCCCCTCGCCCATGACGTGCAGCGTCATCCCGCAGACACCGCCGTCCTCACCGAGGAGAAGGTCGACGGCGAGCGCGTGCTCGATCACCTCGATGTCCGGCGCCAGCTTGATCGCCGCGACCAGCGCGCGCTGGATCTCAGCGCCGGTGGCGTCGCCGCCGGCGTGAGCGATGCGGTCGCGGTGGTGGCCACCCTCGCGGGTCAGCGAGAGGACGCCGTCGGGGCTGTGGTCGAAGTTCGCCCCGAGGGCGATCAGCTCGCGCACCGCCTCGGGTCCCTCGGTCACCAGGGCTCGTACGGCGTCGAGGTCGCAGGCGCCGGCCCCCGCCACGAGGGTGTCGTGCTCGTGCTGGGCCGGGGTGTCGCCGGGGCCGAGTGCCGCGGCGATCCCGCCCTGCGCCCACTGGGTCGACCCGGCCGAGAGGACGTCCTTGGTGACGACCAGCACCTTGCCGACGCCGTCGCGCAGCCGGAGGGCCGCGGTCAGCCCGGCGATGCCCGAGCCGACGACGACCACGTCCGCCTCGGTGGCCCAGCCCGGGTCACCGGCGGCGAGGCGCTCGGGCAGCGTGATTCCCACCGGGCAGACGCTATCGGGTCACGTCGACGAGGTCGCCCCGGACGAGGCCGCTGCCGGCGATGGCTTCCGCCGGGTCGGAGCCGGTGCCGACGATCCGGTTGTCGGCGTCGACGAAGACGACGTGCGGCTGGAAGATCCTGGCCTCGGCCGTCTCCAGCTGCCCGTAGCCGATCAGGATGACCAGGTCGCCGGGGTGCACCAGGTGGGCGGCAGCGCCGTTGATCCCGATCACGCCGGAGCCGCGCTCCCCCGCGATGGTGTAGGTCTCCAGCCGCGCCCCGTTGGTCACGTCGACGATGTGGACCAACTCGCCGGGCAGCAGGTCAGCCGCATCGAGGAGATCCTGGTCAACCGTCACCGAACCGACGTAGTGCAGGTCCGCCTGGGTGACGGTCGCGCGGTGGATCTTGCTCTTCATCATGGTCCGCAGCATGGTCATCCTCCGGTGGTGGGGGTTTCGACAGGCTCAACCACCGGGGACGAGCCCAGGTCGAGGGCGATGTTGTCGATCAGTCGGGTGGAGCCGACCCGGGCGGCGACGAGCAGGCGGGCGGGCCCGGCAGCCGGCGCGGGGCCGAGGTCGGGGGCGGTGATCTCGAGGTAGTCCAGGTCCACCACGTGGGTACGCCGGAGCTCGGCACGCGCGGCGCCGAGAGCCGCGCCGGCGCCGCGCCCGGCCGCGTCCCTGGCCGCGAAGAGGGCGCGCGACAGGGCCACGGCGTCGAGCCGCTCGTCGGCGTCGAGGTAGCGGTTGCGGCTCGACAGCGCCAGTCCGTCGCTCTCCCGCACGGTCTCGGCGCCGACCACCTCGACGCCCTGGCAAAGGTCCGCGGCCATCCGGCGGATGAGCGCGAGCTGCTGGTAGTCCTTCTCGCCGAAGACCGCGACGTCGGGCCGGACCAGCCCGAAGAGCTTCGCCACGACCGTCAGGACGCCCTCGAAGTGCCCGGGCCGGGAGGCACCCTCGAGCAGTCCGCCCAGCGGGCCCGGGTCGACCGTGACGGATCGGGACGCTGCTCCGTCGCCGGCGAGGTCTCCTCGACCGACGGTGTGAAGACCACGTCGACGCCGGCGGCGGCGCAGGCCTCCAGGTCGGTGTCGAGCGTGCGCGGGTAGCGGTCGAGGTCCTCGCCGGGGCCGAACTGGGTCGGGTTCACGAAGATCGACACGACGACGGCGCCCTCCGGGCCGGCCACGGACCGCGCCCGCCGCATCAGAGACACGTGGCCGTCGTGGAGGGCGCCCATGGTGGGCACGAACGCCACGGGCCTCGACTGCGTGCCACCGGGGGATGCGAGCGCAGCCTGCAGCTCGGCGCGCGAGCTCGGCGCGCGTGTCGGCGCGCACGAGAGTCGCGGTCACGACCGGTCGCGGCTGGACCGGAACCGGGGAGCGGCCGGGTGCTCCACCTTGGCCAGCGCCTCGTCGAGCAGCCGGACGATCTTGGCCGCCCGGATCGGCAGCAGCCGGCCGTCGAGCACGGCCCGGTCGGCCGTGGCCTTCGCCAGGGCGACGTACGACGGGATGGTGGCCGGGGCGGTCTCGGCGATGTCGGTCAGGTGGGCCGCGACAGTGTTGACGTCGCCGCGCACGATCGGGCCGGTCAGCGCCGCGTCACCGGAGGTGAGCGCGTTGTCCAGAGCAGCCGACAGCAGCGGCCGGAGCGTCGCGGCCGGGTCGTCGGCCCCGGAGGCGGAGAGCAGCTCCATCGCCTGCGCGACGAGGGTGACGAGGTGGTTGGCACCGTGGGCCAGGCCGGCGTGGTAGAGCGTGCGCTTGTCCTCGGGCACCCACATCGGCACGCCGCCCATGTCGGCGACCAGCGACTCGGCGAGGGTGCGGTCCTGCTCGCGGGCGGTGACGCCGAAGACGCAGCCGGGCAGCCGGTCGAGGTCGACCGCGGTGCCGGTGAAGGTCATCGCCGGGTGG
>JAEKKP010000044.1 GCA_019510315.1 Propionibacteriales bacterium | reverse complement strand
TCGAGATCGACCAGATCGACTACGCCGACCAACGCGGCTGGTCGGTCGTGGCCAAGGGGCGCGTCGCCGCCGTCGCCGATCCCGACGACGTCGACCGGATCCGTCGGCTGTGGCCGCCGCGCCCGTGGGCGAGCGGGGATCGCAGCCTGCTCCTCGCGATCCGCTGGAGCGAGCTGTCCGGCCGTCGGCTGGGTGCGGGGTGGAGCGATCGGGACGTGCCGGTACGCCGGGTGCTGGCCGCCGAGCCGCACGAGTGACCTTGACGGAGAGTGGTCGATGAGCGAGATCGGCGCCTACGCGTTGGTCGCCGCGGCCGTGTTGGGCATCAACCTGCTCCCGGCCTCGCCCACGGCACCCGCCGGCTCCGACGGTTCGTCCCGGGCAAGCAGCGCGAGAACCTCGAGGCGGCCGGGCAGCTCCTCACCCGGCGCCGGGGACGCTCGGTCGCCGGCCTGGCACTCTTCGCCGTGTCGCCGGTGCCCTCGGCCCAGCTCTTCGAGGCCGCCGGTCTGATGAGCGTCCGGCTGCTGCCTCTCACCGCGGCCTTCTTCGTAGGGCGCACGGTGAGCTACGGCGTGTACGTCGGCGGCGCGCACACCGTGAGCCGCACCGACACCGGCAAGGTGCTGCTCTCCTCCCTCACCTCACCGTGGGGCGTGGCCCTGCAGGTCGCGATGCTGGTGGGCCTGGTGCTCCTGGCGCGGGTGGACTGGCGCCGCGTCCTCGCCCCTCCGTCGGACCGATGATCGCGCCGACAGGTGCTCCTGCCGCAAGATCCACACGGCCCAGCTGATCACCAGGATGCTCGTGACAGTGCCGACGACCGCACCCGTTGCGTCCGTCGCGGAGGTGAAGTTGTAGGCGGTGTGCCAGGCAGCGACGAGCAGGATGCTGCGGTGACCCTCGCGGTACAGCCAGGTGAGCACCACGGAGCCCGCCATCACCCCGACCAGCCAGCCGATGGCCAGCGGCCCCATCCGCTCGAAGCCGTCGACCATGACGAAGAACGGCAGGTGCCACCCTGCCCATCCCGCGCCGACGACCACGGCCGTCCAGGTGAACGAGTGCTCGCGGAGCAGCCGGTCGACCGCGAAGCCGCGCCACCCGGTCTCCTCGCCGAGCCCGTTGACGAGGAGGGCGACGACGACGACAACGATCGGCGTGAGGGAGCCGATGCCGCTGTACCTGGTGAAGTCGCCCAGCGCCGGGACGTCGCTCCCGGTCAGAAGGGGCACGATCGCGCCGAGAAGCATCAGGCTCGCGGTGCCGGCCACGATCGCCCACCACCCCCAGCCGACACGCCAACGGGTCATCCTGCGCGCGAGATCGCCGAGACCGGCACGGCCCTCCACGACTGCGGTGACGACCACAGCCGCCACCGCCGGGCCGAGCAGGGCCGGCAGATGGGTCGGCCAGCCGACGCCGGCCCTCACCGTGTCACCTCGGGCGATCAGGAGTACGTCCCACGACCACGACAGGAGGTAGGCCAGAGCGAAGAAGCCGAGCACCGGCCTCCGACGCACGGCGTCTCGCACCGCCCTACCGGATCGCACGGCTCGTCCTTTCAGCCGCTGAACTCGAACACCAGGCGAGCCGGCACGCGTCCGGCGAGCACCTCGTCGAAGCACGCGTTGACGTCCTCGAGCCTTCGGGTCTCGGCCACCACGCGGGTGCGGCCCTGTGCGTGCAGGTCGAAGACGTCCTCGAGGTCGTTCCGGGTGCCCACCAGCGAGCCGATCACGCTGATCCCCTTGAGGACGGTCTCGAAGACCGGCAGCTCCAGCCTGTTGTCGGCCGGCAGCCCCACGATCACCAGGCGCCCGTTCGGGTTGAGAGCGGCGTGGGCGGCCTGCATCGCGGCCGGCGACGGCACCGTGACCAGTGCGAGGTCGATGCCTCCGAGTGCCTCGAGACCAGCGGCCTGGTCGCCGCGGGCGTCGATGACGTGGTCGGCGCCCAGGTCCTTCGCCAGCTGCAGCTTGTCGTCCTCGACGTCGATCGCGACCGTGGTGGCCCCGAAGATCTTGGCGTACTGCAGGCCGAGATGCCCGAGCCCGCCGATCCCGATGACAGCGGCCGTCTCCCCCGGCGTCGCGCGGCCGACCTTGATCGCCTTGTACGTCGTGACGCCGGCACAGGTCAACGGCGCCGCGTCGAACGAGCTGATGCCGTCGGGCACCTTGACGACGTGCGAGGCATTGCCCACGGCGTACTCGGCATACGAGCCGTCCATGGTGTAGCCCATGTACGCCGGTGACGTGCAGTAGGTCTCCCAGCCCATGACGCAGTAGCGGCAGTACCCGCAGGCGTATCCGAGCCACGGCAGTGCGACCCGGTCACCGACGGCGACCCTCTCGACTCCCTCTCCGAGGGCCACGACCCGGCCGACGCCCTCGTGACCGGGGATCAGCGGGATCTTCGGCTTGACCGGCCAGTCCCCGCGCGCTGCGTGGATGTCGGTGTGGCACAGGCCGCTCGCCTCGATCTTCACGAGCACCTGTCCGGGGCCCGCGACCGGCACCGGGACGTCACGGATCTCCAGTGGTGCTCCGAGTGCGGGCACGACAGCTGCCTTCATGATCTGCTCCTCGCTAGTGGGTTCACCTCCATCCCACGTCAGCGGCTCTCGTCACGACAGGTCACGAGGTCCCGCAGGGTCAGGACCATCGACCCTCACGATCCCCGCCTGCGCGAGCGACGCTGGTCGACACGGGGAACAACTCGGTTCCCGGGGACCCAAGGACAGAGATCATGGCTGAGGTCAGGGAGC
The DNA here is from genome assembly GCA_019510315.1 of Propionibacteriales bacterium. Lineage (GTDB taxonomy): Bacteria > Actinomycetota > Actinomycetes > Propionibacteriales > Nocardioidaceae > Marmoricola. The sequence goes on along the minus strand of JAEKKP010000044.1, from coordinate 13,059 downwards.
TGAGCTACGCGGAGTGCCGCGCACTGCTGAGGCGCGGGGAGGCCGGCCGCGTCGCGATCTCCGCGCCGGACGGACCCCACATCGTGCCGTTGAACTACTCCGTCGTGGACGAGAGCATCGTCTTCAGGACGACGCCGTTCAGCATCCTCGCGACCTACGGGCGCAACGCCAAGCTCGCCTTCGAGGTCGACAGCTTCCGGGAAGCACGCCAGGTCGGATGGAGCGTGGTGGCACGGGGTCGTGCCGACGTCGTCATCGACCCCGACGAGCTCAGCCACATCCGGAAGCTCTGGCCGCCGGAGCCGTGGGCCGACGGTCCACGCAACCTTCACTTCCGCCTCAGCTGGCAGGAGCTGACCGGCCGGAGCGTCGGCGGGGCCGAGCGGCTCGACCTTGCGGACGAGGAATCGCGCACAGCGCACTAGGAACCCCCTGGGTCGGGCACACTGACACGGTGACCGAGACCGAGAGCGGAGCCCTCCCGAGCGACGCCACCGATCTTTCCGGGCCAGTCCTGGCCCTGCTCGACGCGGTCGTGGCGATCTCCTCCGACCTCGACCTGCACAGCGTGCTCTATCGCATCGTGGTGTCCGCCTGCCAGCTCACGGGTGCCCGGTACGGCGCACTCGGGGTCATCGGCGCCGATGGCAACCTCGACGACTTCGTCACCCACGGCATCGACGCCGAGCTGCACCAGCAGATCGGTGACCTACCGCGCGGCCGCGGCATCCTCCGCCTGGTCATCGACGAGCCAGAACCCCTGCGCCTCAAGGACCTGCGCACCCATCCCAAGTCGTACGGGTTCCCGGCACACCATCCACCGATGAGCTCCTTCCTCGGCGTCCCCGTGCGCATCCGGGGAACCATCTTCGGCAACCTCTACCTGACGGAGAAGACCGGCGCGGAGCAGTTCACCACCGAGGACGAGAGGCTGGTGCTTGCCCTGGCGACGGCGGCCGGCTTCGTCATCGACAACGCCCGCGCGTACAGCCTCAGCGAGCGCCGCCGACAGTGGCTCGAGGCCTCCGCCGAGCTGACCGAAGCACTCCAGCCCCCGGCCTCCATCGACGCGGCGCTGCACCAGTTCACGCGAGCGGCACGGGCGCTCTCCGGAGCCACCGCCACGGCGGTCGTGCAGTTCCCCGACGACGCGATCGTGCTCGCCACCAGCGACGGACCTGCCGTCGACCGGTTGTCAGCACTGCTGCCGGAGATCGGTTCACTCCTCGAGCACGGACGCCGTAGCGAAGGGCCGGTGAGCTTGCACGTGGACGAGCTGGAGGGTCTCGTCGTTCCGCTCCGGGCCCACCTGGCCGTGCCGAGCGCCCTGGTGGCTCTGTTCGAGGCCGGGCACCGGATCAAGGACACCGAGGAGCACGAGCTCCTCGGCTCCTTCGCCGACCAGGCGGCGCTGGCCCTCGACCGTGCGCAGGCGATCGAGGACCGGGAGGAGCTCGCCGTCGTGTCCGACCGCGACCGGATCGCCCGCGACCTGCACGACGTGGTCATCCAGCGGTTGTTCGCGACCGGGCTGCAGCTGCAGGGCATGCGGTCGATGGTGGTGAACCCGGAGGTCGGAGAGCGCCTGGACAAGGCCGTCGACGACCTCGACCAGACCATCCGAGACATCCGCACGACCATCTTCGAGCTCCAGCACCGACAGGCGGGCTCGTTGCGATCGCGCATCCGGCAGCTGATCAAGGAGTACGTGCCCGTCCTCGGCTTCACGCCCACCCTGCGCGTGCTGGGGCCGGTCGACACCGCCGTCGGGAGCACCGTGGCCGAGCAGCTCCTCGCGGTGCTGCGTGAAGCGGTCTCCAACATCGCCCGCCATGCCCTCGCCGACCAGGCCGAGGTCGAGATCGCGGCCTCGGCCGACGAGGTCGTGCTCACCGTGGTCGACAACGGCACCGGGCTCCCGGCCGACCGAGTCGAGAGCGGACTGCGCAACGCGCGTCGGCGAGCGAGCACGCATGGCGGCTCCCTCGAGCTGAGGCCGGGAGAGCCGGCCGGGACCGTTCTCTGCTGGCGCGTGCCGCTGCGCGAGCAGACCTGACGCTCTAGGTCGTCGGTCGGGACGGCCGGTCGAGCAGCTTGGAGGCAAGCACAGCGGCCTGGGTACGACGCTCGAGCCCCAGCTTCGACAGGATGCTCGAGACGTAGTTCTTGACCGTCTTCTCGGCGAGGAACATCTGCTCACCGATCTGACGGTTGGTCATGCCCTCGGCAATCAGCGAGAGCAGCTTGCGCTCCTGCTCGGTGAGCTCGGCGAGCTCCGGTGCCACGCTCGGACCCTTGCGGACGCGTTCGAGCACCTTCGCGGTCAGGGTGGGGTCGATCAACGACTGTCCCGCTGCGACGCGACGGATGCCGTCGACCAGGTCGCTGCCCCGGATCTCCTTGAGGACGTAGCCCGCTGCCCCGGCCATGATCGCGGCGAAGAGCGCCTCGTCGTCGTCGTACGACGTGAGGATCAGTGCCTGGATCGAGTCGTCGACCGAGCGGACGCTGCGGCATACCTCGATGCCCGATCCGTCGGGCAACCGGGCGTCGAGGATGGCGACGTGCGGCCGGGTGGCCGGGATCCGGCTGGTCGCCTCGACCGCGGAGCCGGACTCGCCGACGACCTCGATCCCGCCGGCGCTCTCGAGGAGTGCCTTGAGCCCCTGGCGCACCACTTCGTGGTCGTCGAGGAGATACACACGGATCGGTTCGTCCTCGCTCATGTGGCCACAGTATCCGCGGCTCGGCGCGCGGGGCGGCTTTCGGCCCACGGGTCCGAAGTCCCGATCACGGTGACGTTGAGCCCTGACCTCGGTCCACGGGCGGCGGGACGATCGAGGTGAGGGAGACGCGCCGGGTCACGAGGAGGAACCATGTGGAGCACACCAGGAACGATCGTCGTCGGCGTCGACGGCTCGGCCGCATCGGCGCGTGTGGTCCGGTGGGCCGCCGCGCAGGCTGCCGCTGAGCATCGGCCGCTGACTCTGGTCCATGCGGTCAAGGTCCTCGACGGAGGCGGTCGCGACGTGCTCGACAGTGCACGCGAGCTCGTGGTCAGGTGGGCGCCCGCCGCCGAGGTGGTCGAGGTCCTCGAGATCGCCGACGCCTCGGACCTGCTGCTGAGGACGAGCGAGGGCGCGGCGATGGTCGTCGTCGGCTCACGCGGACGTGGGCCGGTGCGGAGCGCGCTCCTCGGGTCGGTCAGCCTGGGTCTGGTGCGCCATGCGACCTGCCCCGTCGTCGTCGTCCGACCCGGCAACCTCGGCACGGTGCGGAACGGGGTCGTCGTCGGTGTCGACGCCATGCCGGAGTCGCGCCCGGTCCTCGAGTTCGCCTACCGGCAGGCGTCCCTCCGCGACCTGCCCCTGACCGTGTTCCATGCGTGCGGGAGTGTCGTTGCCGGAGCGCTGCAGACGGCGTACGTCGCCCCGATGACCGCTGTCGAACGAGCAACCGAGCACCGGGCCGTGGCCGAGGCGGTCGCAGGCATGACCGAGAAGTACCCCGAGGTCAAGGTGACCACGAGGGTGACCGACGAGGTTCCCGCCGACAGCCTCGCGCGGCTCGGCGAGCGGATGAACCTCGTCGTGGTGGGAGCGCACCAGCGCGGCCTGCTCGACCGCCTGCTGACCGGCTCGGTGTCGGCCGGAGTCGTCGAGCACGCCACCTGCCCGGTCGCGGTCGTCCCCGTGTGATCGACGCCGTGTGATTGAAGGCGCGACGGGCGGGTAACAAGCACCGACGGTGCGCGTGGCCCCCGCATGCGCTCGGCCCGGAACCGCCTGAAGACAATCGGGACGGAGTGCGATGGTCACCACCGGAGAGACACGCGGTTCAGCGGAACGACGCCCGCGGTGAACCCCCCACCGACGATCGTCGTGGTCGACGACTCCCCGGACGTGCGCACCTTGGTCCGCGCGCAGATCCGGATGTCGAAGCGGCTCGAGGTCGTCGGTGAGGGCACCAACGGGCTCGACGCCGTCGCGCTCGCGACTCGGCACCAACCGGACCTGATGCTCCTCGACGTCTCCATGCCCGTGATCGACGGCCTCACCGCGCTGCCGAAGGTCATCGACGCATCACCTCAGACGCGGGTCGTCATGTACACCGGGTTCGACGAGAAGGGGCTCGCGGCCCGCGCCGCTGAGCTGGGCGCCGCCGCCTTCGTCGAGAAGTCCGCGCCCTTCGAGGTGCTGCTCAAGACGTTGGTCGACCTGGCCGACGACCACGAGGGGGGCGGGGACTTCGGCGTCGTCCCCGAGCGCCGCAGCGGTCTGGACCCGGTCCTGGAGGACCACCTCGAGCGCTTCCGGGAGGTCTTCGAGGACGCCGCGATCGGCATGGCGACGATGACCCTGGCCGGCCGGATCGTCCGGGCGAACCGCAGTCTCGCGGAGCTGCTCGAGACGCCCGTCGACCAGCTCGTGGGCGTCGCCCTTGCCGAGCTCGCCGAGGAGCGCGAGCGGATCGAGGACGCCCTGCTGAGCATGGATGCGGGCGAGTCGGTGGTCGAGGTGGAGCACCGCACGAAGACGAGCCCGGACCGGACCCTGAGGTCCACGCTGTCGCCGGTGATCGATGCTCGCGGTCGCCCGCTCTACGTCTTCCTCCAGGTCCAGGACGTGACGGGCCAGCTGGCCGCCGAGGCCGCGCTGCGACGTACCGAGGCCCGGTTCAAGCTGCTCGTCGAGGCCGTCGAGGACTACGCGATCTTCATGCTCGATCCGACGGGCCGGATCAGCAGCTGGAACGCCGGTGCGGAGCGGAGCAAGGGCTATGCCGCCGAGGAGATCATCGGACAGCACTTCCGGGTCTTCTACCCGTCGGAGAAGCAGGCGGAAATGCACCCGGAGCACGAGCTGGAGGAGGCGCTCCTCCACGGGCGCTACGAGGAGGAGGGCTGGCGGGTCCGCAAGGACGGCAGCAGGTTCTGGGCGAACGTGACGATCACTGCCGTCCGCGATCCCGACGGTGAGCTGGTCGGCTTCGCCAAGGTCACCCGCGACACGACCGAGCGGCTCGAGATGCTCCAGCGCCTCGAGGAGGCCAACCGACAGCTCGAGGAGGCGAACCGCCAGCTCGCCGAGGCCGCCGAGCAGCAGGCGCAGTTCTTCGCCGTCACCGCCCACGAGCTGCGTTCGCCGGTCGGCGTGCTCACCGGTGCGACGAGCACCCTCGCCACGCACTTCGACGACCTCGCACCGCAGGACCGGGCGGAGATCGCCCAGGCGATCACGAACAGCTCGGCGCAGCTGCGACACCTGCTCGACGACCTCCTCACCGCATCGCGGCTGCAAGCTCGTCGCCTCCAGCTCGACCCGGTCGACGTGGACCTCCGCGAGCACCTCCACTCCGCCGCCGGCGCCCTGCGTCAGTCCGCGAGATCCACGCAGATCCGGGTGGCCGAGGGACCCCCGTTGCAGGTCAGGGTCGATCCCGTACGGCTCACGCAGATGGTCGACAACCTCGTCGTGAACGCCATCCGGCACGGTGCGCCGCCGATCGACATCAGCGCCGACGCCGACAGCGACCTGGTGGAGATCGTCGTCCGCGACGCCGGCTCGGGTGTCTCGGAGGAGCTCCAGGGTCGGCTGTTCGAGCGGTTCGCGACCGGGAGCAGCCGGGGGACGGGTCTCGGGCTCTTCCTCGTGCGCGAGCTGGCGCGGGCCCACGGCGGCGATGCGCGTTACCGCCCGTCCGACGGCGCCTTCGTCGTGTCCCTGCCCCGGAGCGGACGGTGACCATCAGGACGCTCGTCGTCGACGACGCGAGCGACATCCGGGTCATGCTCCGCGTCGCGCTCCGGGCGCGCGGCGGGTTCGAGGTCGTCGGCGAGGCGGCCAGCGGCGCGGAGGCGGTCAGCCTCGCCGGGTCGCTGCGGCCTGATGTCGTCGTGCTCGACCTCGGTCTTCCGGACCTGACCGCGAAGGACCTGCTCGCCCGGATCAGGCAGGCGTCGCCGACCTCGCGGATCGTGATCTTCTCGGGCGCGGACACCGACCGTGACTGGTTCGAGCAACGATCCGCCGGGTACGTCGTCAAGGGCTCCGACCTCGACGACCTGATCGACGTGCTCGCGGAGGCCGGTGCGACGCAGACCCACGCCGAAGCCGCGCTCGAGCTGCCGCACGACGTCATCGCCGCTCGCCAGGCGCGGGCGGTCGTCCGCGACCTGCTGAACGGTTGGGGCTACCACGATCTGGTCGAGGACGCGATGCTCGTCGTCAGCGAACTGGTGACCAACGCGGTCGAGCACGCACAGACGAGCTGCGCCCTGGTGGTCAACCGGTCCGGCGGCGGCGTCCGGATCGAGATCCACGACCGCGGCACCGGCAGCCCCGATCCGCAGGTCCCCAGCGCGACGGCGGAGCGCGGCCGCGGGCTCATGATCGTCTCCGCGCTCGCCCGGGCGTGGGGCGTGGACAGCGCGCCGCCGACCAAGACCGTGTGGGTCGAGCTCGCCGTGCCGTGATCTGGCCCGCTACGGCGAGATCAACCAGGGGTCGCGCAGGTCGAGGAATGTGGGCTCCCCGGCGGTCAGGGCGTTCAGCTCTCCCATCACCGCAGCTGTCTCGGCGGGCGGCTCCTTCTGCTCTCCCTCGCGGGCGGCTGACTCCGAGGTGAAGTAGATCGCCATCGTCCAGTCGCCGCCGGTGGTCCCGACCCACAATGTGCCGAGGATGTCGGGGCGGAACGACGGCCAGTCGGTGGGGTCGCTCGCCATCACGTCGCGCGCCCGCTCGATGTCGGTCGCCTTGCCCTGCATCACCTGGACGAAGCCTGCGGCGTCGGGGTCGCCGTACTGGTCGGCGTCGACGAGGGTGCAGTCCCAGAACTCCGGCTCGCCGTCGTAGAGCGACGCCATCTGCGACCACCACTCGCCCTGCTCCGGTCGGTCGCTGTTGCGCCGAGCCGCCTCCTCCGACTCGAACCGCGCGAGCGCGATCGACGTGCCGTCGTCGGTGACCCCGCCGGTGGTGCCCAGCCAGCCGTCGGCGCCGCTGCCGACCGTCGAGGACCAGGCTTCGACGTGCGCTCGCATCCCTGACGGATCCGAGGTCCGGCCCTTGATCACCTGGACGAACATGGCGCCTCCTCTGGTCAACCCGAGACCGATGATCCTCGACGCTACTCGCGATGCCCGCTCGCGGCGACGGGTCGAGATGACCGGCCGATGACATCGCGCGCAATCGCGCAGACCGGGTGCGCGCCTCGCATTTCCGGCGTACCGTGACATTCAGGCCGTTCCGTCACACGACGGCACGGTCCGCGCTCCGACTGCAGCGCCTCGGGTGCTGTTGCCGCCAGCTCGGTGTCGGACTCGGGTGGGGCGACGACAGGGAGGGCCGGTGGCGACGCCGCCGCCGGCTTTGGGGAGGGCGCCTTCGGGCTGCCGGGTGAGGGAGAGCGCCGATGTCCGACCAGTCGACCGAGCGTGCCGCCGTACCGGAGGGCGAGCCGGACAGCTCCGGCGATCTGGAGGGGCTCCAGCCCCGGCGAGCACCGTCGAGCCGGTTGCCGGCGATCATCATCACGCTGGCCACGCTGGCCGCGTCAGCCGCGCTGGCCCTCGTGGCCCACAACGTCTCCAACCGCCAGGAGCACACGCTGCTCAAGGAGCGCACCAACGAGGTCACCACGCTTCTGACCACGGCCATCAACGACGCCAACACCGTGCTCGCAGGAGCGGCGGCGGCCGGAGCGGCCGACGGTCAGTCCGACCTGTTCTCGTCACTGACGGCCACGTCGACCGCGCAGGGTTCGGAGGTCGTGGCCGCACGGCAGAAGGGCGACTCCTTCGTCACCCTGGCGCGGGCCGGCAAGGGGGCGACCTCTGTCGGGACAGCGCTTCCCTCGGACCAGGCCGAGGTCGCCCGACGAGCGCTGACCAGCAAGGGCATGGTCACCAGCGTCTTCACCGGTCCCCTGGGTCGGCACATCGTCCTGGCCCTGGCCTCCGCGACCGAACCCGGCGTGGTCGCGTACATCGACAGCCCCCTGGGCGGGACGACGGCAGTCCCGACCGACCCGGAGTCGCCGTACCGGGAGCTCAACGTCGGGCTGTTCGCCGGTGCGACAGCCGACGAGGGCCACCTCGTACTGGCCTCCGGCGCGATCCCGAAGCCAGGTGGCAACACCGTCACCCGCAAGCTGCCGATCGGCGCGGAGACCTGGCTCCTGACCGTGTCGCCCCGCGAACGCCTCGTCGGATCGCTGGCCAGTGCATTCCCGTGGCTCGTGCTCGGAACAGGTTTGGCGCTCGCACTCGTGCTCGGCTTCCTGGTCGAGGTGCTCCTCCGCCGGCGCGCCTACGCGCTGCGGCTCGTCGACGAACGCACCCGGTCGCTCCTCGAGGCGCGGCAGGCGGCGGAGAAGGCGAACCGGGCGAAGAGCGACTTCCTGTCCCGGATGAGCCACGAGCTGCGGACCCCGCTGAACGCGGTGCTCGGCTTCGGCCAACTGCTCGAGCTGGACGGCCTGACGCCCGACCAGGCCGAGAACGTCGGCCAGATCACCAAGGGCGGTGCCCACCTGCTCGACTTGATCAACGAGATCCTCGACATCAGCCAGATCGAGTCGGGTCACATGTCGATGAGCCCCGAGCCGGTGCTCGTCGGCGACGTCGTCGGCGAGGCGGTGAGCCTGCTGCGCCCGCTCGCGGAGGAGCGCGGCGTGCACCTGATCGGCGGCACCGACCACGGCTGCGGCCACTACATCTTCGCCGACCGGCAGCGGCTCAAGCAGATCCTGCTGAACTTGGTCGGCAACGGCATCAAGTACAACCGTCAGGGCGGCTCGGTCTCGATCAGCTGCTTCCAGCCGGCACGCGGATCCCTGCGTATCCAGGTGACCGACACGGGTCCTGGGATCGCTGCGGACCAGTTCCACCTGCTGTTCGCTCCGTTCGAGCGCCTCGGTGCGGAGCAGACGTCGGTGCCCGGCACCGGCGTCGGCCTCGCTCTGTCCCGCGGGCTGGCAGAGACGATGGGCGGCACGCTCGACGTCGACAGCACACCGGGCCGGGGCAGCACGTTCTGGGTCGAGTTCCCGGTCGTCGAGAGCCCGGTGAAGATCTTCGAGGAGGCGAGCCACCGCGGCCCGCGGCCCGACGAGTCGGGTGCTCTCACGGTTCTGCACATCGAGGACAACCTCGCCAACGTCCAGCTCGTCGAGCGGGTGCTCGCACAGCGGCCCGACATCACGGTCGTGCCGGCCATGCAGGGCCGCATGGGCGTCGATCTCGCGCGCCGGCACCGTCCCGTGCTGATCCTCCTCGACCTCAACCTGGTCGACCTGCCGGGCGTCGAGGTGCTGCAGATCCTGCGGGACGACCCGCTGACCGCCGACATCCCGGTCGCGATCGTCAGCGCCGACGCGATGCCCCGTCAGGTGCAGCGGCTGATGAGCAGCGGAGCGGTCGCCTACCTGACGAAGCCGATCGACATCCACCGGCTGCTCGAGCTGGTCGACGACGCGGTCGCGAAGGCGTCCGGCGACGACGCCCAGCCCGGTCCGCAGGGCGGCCACACGGAAGTGGAGCGCGATGGCGTCAGCTGAGGCCGGCGTCCTCGCGCCGTTCGCATGGTCGCCGGTCCTCATCGTGGACGACGACCACTCCAGCGCCCTGCTCGCGCTCAAGCTGTTGCTCCGCGCGGGCCTGCGACGCGTCGACTCGATCACCGACGCGCGGCTGGTCCTGGACTGGGTCGAGGAGCACGATCCCGACCTGGTCCTCCTGGACCTGCACATGCCGTTCCTCGACGGTTTCGGTGTCCTGGCGGCACTGCGTGAACGGTGGACGTCGACGGATCTTCCGGTGATCGTCCTGACCGCCGACAACGCGCTCGACGCCTCGGACCGAGCGCTCGGCCTCGGGGCCAACGACTTCCTGCTGAAGCCGCTGCAGCCCACGGCGCTGATCCATCGCACCCGCAACCTCCTCGACATGAGCGCCGCGCACCGCAGCCTGCACCGCCGGCAGCGGTGGCTCGAGGAGGCAGAACGGTTCTCCAGGGAGCTGTTCTCCGGGGAGATCGAGGACCCGTTGCTCACCATGGCCGGCCGCGCACTGCGACTCGCCGACGCCGACCGGGTGCTGACGGTCGAGCGTCCCGCCGAGCACGAGCAAGGAGACTTCCTGATCGGTCCACAGACGTGGCTCGACCTCTCCCGCACCGGTACGTCGACCCGTCAGGTCGTCGCGCTCGGCCAGCGACTCAGCGCACAGGTCGTGGAGAAGGCGACACCGGTCCTGCTCGAGGACGCCCGGGCCGATCCCGACCTGTCGGTCGACGACGCCGACGAGTCCGCGATCGGTCCGATGATGCTGCTGCCGGTCCCGGGGACCGACCTCACCCGGGCGGTCATCGGGCTGGTTCGGGACCGCGGACGAGAGCCGTACTCCCCCAGCGACCTGGAGACCGCCCACCAGTTCGTCACCCGTGCGGCCATCGCGCTCGAGCTCGTCGACCGGCGGGCCGACCGCAAGAGCTACCTGGACTTCTTCGAGATCCTGGTCTCGCAGGTGGCCGAGTACGCGATCGTCCGACTCGACGTCGAGGGCCGAGTGGCCTCGTGGAACGTCGGCGCGGAGCGGGTCCAGGGCTACCCGGCGGCCGAAGCCCTTGGCCAGCACCTGTCGCTCTTCTTCCCGGACGCCGATGTGCGGGCCGGCGTACCGCAGCGGCTGCTCGACGAGGCGACCCGCACCGGGCGCGCCCAGCACGAGGGCTGGGGCGTGCGCAAGGACGGCAGCCGGTTCTGGGGAGAGACCTCGCTCGCGACCTTGCGTGACGAGCGCGGCGCACTGATCGGCTACGCGCAGGTGACCCGCGACATGACGGAGTCACGGCGGCTCGAGCTCGCCCGGGAGTCGTTCTTCGCGCTGTTGTCCCACGACCTGAGGACCCCGCTCAACTCGATCCAGGGGTTCGTCGAGATGCTCCCGCTCGTCGACGATCCCCAGCGTGCGGACTTCATCGACCGGGTGCAGAGCAACGTCGGACGGCTGACGATGCTGATCGACAATCTCCTCGACCACGCTCGGCTGCGAGCCGGCGCCGTGCCGCTCTCGCCCGAGCCGGTCGACGCGGGTGCCGTGGCGCGGGCCTGCGTGGGTGACCTGACGCCGCTGCTCGGCGACCATGAGATCGCCATCGAGGACACGAGGCTGACGGTGTTCGCCGACCAGCAGGCACTGGCCCGCGTGTTCACCAATCTCCTGGTCAACGCCGCGCGCTACTCCCCCGACGGCAGGCCGATCGAGGTCCGCTTCGAGGAGGACGAGCGCTGCGGTCGGATCGTCGTCGCCGACCACGGTCGTGGCATCGCCGCGGACGACCTGGCGACGATCTTCGACGAGTTCGAGCGCGGATCGCTCGCCCAGGCCGACGGTGGGTCCGGCCTCGGGCTGTCCAGCGTCCGACAGCTGGTCGCCCTGCAGGGCGGCAGCGTCTCGATCAACAGCGAGCCCGGCGTCGGTACGACGGTCACGGTCGAGCTGCCGCTGCCCCCACCGGTCGCCGGCGGGGCAGATGCCTGAAAGCGGCCTGCGGATCACCGAGGAACGGGCACGCCCGCAGGCGATTTTCCCGCCTACCTCGCAAACCTACCTAATTTTGCCCAAACTGTTGCGGCTCGGGCGCCCCGGACGCCAGAGTGTCCGGGTGACCAAGCCACCACTGGGGCTGGCGATGCTCCTGGGACTCCTGTGCCTCGTGACGCCTGCCGCCCACGCCGCTCCTGCGGGTTCCGGCGACACGGCAGTCTCGGCGCGCGCGTCGTACCTGACCCTCGGCACCGCCGACTGGGAGAACCGGCTGTTCGCCCGGACCAACGCCCGACGCGCGGCCCACGGCTGCCGGCCTCTTCACCTGGACAGCGCTCTCACCCTCGCCGCCCGTCGGCACAGCTCGATGATGTCGTCGGAGAGCGAGCTGTCGCACCGGCTGGCCGACGAGACCGGCCTCGTGGAACGGGCAGTCAGTGCGGGCTACACCCACTGGCGTCTGCTCGCCGAGAACCTGGCTTGGGGGCAGTCGACCCCGCGCGAGGCCTTCCACGACTGGGTGCAGAGCCCCGGCCACCGCGCCAACCTCGACAACTGCCGCCTGCGCGACGTCGGCATCGGCGTCGTGTTCAGCGGCGGGCGGCCGTGGGTGACCCAGGACTTCGGCCGGCACCTTAGCTGAGCCACCTCTCCCGGTGCGAAGTCTCATTGAGTGCACTATGATTCTTTCCTGACCGCCGTCCGGGCGGACCGACAGGAGAGTCCATGCGTCACGGCATCGTGCTGTTCACCAGCGACCGCGGCATCACGCCGGCGCGCGCGGCCAAGGCCGCCGAGGACGCCGGCTTCGACACGATCTACGTGCCCGAGCACACGCACATCCCGGTCAAGCGCGATGCAGCACATCCGGGCACCGGTGACGAGACGCTCCCCGACGACCGCTACCTGCGCACCCTCGACCCGTGGGTCTCGCTGGCGACGGCCGCAGCGGTCACGGACCGCATCCGGCTGTCCACGGCCGTCGCACTGCCGGTCGAGTCCGATCCGATCACGCTCGCGAAGACGATCGCCAGCCTCGATCACCTGTCCGGTGGCCGGGTCACCATCGGCGCCGGCTTCGGCTGGAACACCGACGAGCTGACCGACCACGGTGTCCCGGCGGGCAAGCGGCGCACGGTGCTGCGTGAGTACGTCGAGGCCATGCGCGCGCTGTGGACGCAGGACGAGGCGGCGTACGACGGCGAGTTCGTCAGCTTCGGAGCCGCCTGGGCCTGGCCGAAGCCGGTCCAGTCGCACGTGCCCCTGCTGATCGGCGCCGGCGCCGGCCCCAAGACGTTCGCCTGGATCGCCGCCAACGCCGACGGCTGGATGACCACGCCCACGGAGAGCGACGTCTCCGGGCACGCCGCCGCGCTGCACGAGGCCTGGCAGGCGGCCGGACGCGCGGGCGCGCCCGAGATAGCGGTGCTCGTCGTCGCGCGGCCGACACCCGAAGACCTCTCCGCCTGGGACGCGGCCGGCGTCACCGAGCTGATCTGGGGACTCCC
>JAEKKP010000188.1 GCA_019510315.1 Propionibacteriales bacterium | reverse complement strand
TGGGACTCGAACTCCTGCCACTCCCGCACCCGGAGGTAGTTGAGGTGCTCCTGCTTGCACATCCGGCGGAACGCGCTCGAGCCGAGCTCCTTCTGCTGCTCTTTGAGGTGTCGCCACAGGTTCAGCCAGGCCATGAAGTCCGAGCGCTGGTCGCGGAAGCGGGCGTGCAGCTGGTCGGCGCGGGTCTGCTGGTCGGCCGGGCGCTCGCGCGGGTCCTGGATCGACAGCGCCGCCGTGATCACCAGGACGTCGCGCAGGCAGCCGAGCCGGTCGGCGGCCAGGAGCATCCGGCCGAGCTGCGGGTCGATCGGAAGTCGGGCGAGCTTGCGGCCGATGCCGGTCAGCCTGGGTCGCCGGGATCTCGACCCTCCCCCGGTGGTTGAGCCTGTCGAAACCAACGCTCCCAGCTCCTCGAGCAGAAGCACGCCCGACCGCACGTTGCGGGCGTCCGGCGGGTCGACGAACGGGAAGCGAGCGATGTCACCGAGGCCGAGCGACGTCATCTGCAGGATGACGCTCGCCAGCGTGGTCCGCAGGATCTCCGGCTCGGTGAACTGCGGTCGGCCGTCGAAGTCCTCCTCCGAGTACAGCCGGATCGCGATGCCGGCCTCGACCCGACCGCACCGTCCCGAGCGCTGGCTCGCAGACGCCTGGCTGATCGGCTCGATCGGGAGCCGCTGCACCTTCGTGCGGGTGGAGTACCGGCTGATCCGGGCCACGCCGGTGTCGACGACCGCCGTGATGCCGGGGACGGTCAGCGACGTCTCGGCCACGTTCGTGGCCAGGACGACGCGGCGCCGGCTGTGCCGCTCGAACACGCGGTGCTGCTCGGCTGCGGAGAGCCGGGAGTACAGCGGCACGACCTCGAAGCCACGCGGGCCGTCGGCCTTCTTCGCCAGCGCATCGGCGGTGTCGCGGATCTCCCGCTCACCGGGGAGGAACACCAGAACATCGCCGTCCGTGTCGGTGCGCAGCTCGTCGACGGCCGCGACGATCGCCTCGGTCTGGTCGCGGACCAGCACCTCGCCGTCCTCATCGTCCTCGGGCACCTGGACGAGCGGCCAGTAGCGGACTTCGACGGGATAGGTCCGCCCAGAGACCTCGATGATCGGCGCCGGCTGACCCTTGCCATCGGCGAAGTGCCGAGCGAACTTCTCCGGATCGATCGTCGCCGAAGTGATCACGACCTTGAGGTCCGGGCGACGCGGGAGCAGCTGCTTGAGGTAGCCCAGGATGAAGTCGATGTTGAGGCTTCGCTCGTGCGCCTCATCGATGATCAGCGTGTCGTAGCGCTTCAGCTCCCGGTCGTGCTGGAGCTCGGCGAGCAGGATCCCGTCGGTCATCACCTTGACCCGGCTCTGCTTCGAGGTCCTGTCGGTGAACCTCACCTGGTAGCCGACCACGTCTCCGAGGTCGGTGCCGAGCTCCTCGGCGATCCGCTCCGCCACGCTGCGCGCAGCGATCCGGCGCGGCTGGGTGTGCCCGATCATGGCACCCTCGCCACGGCCCAGGGCGAGGCAGATCTTGGGCAGCTGCGTGGTCTTGCCCGAGCCGGTCTCGCCGGCAACGATCACGACCTGGTGGTCACGGATCGCCTCGGCGATGTCCTCGCGACGAGCCGAGACCGGGAGCTCGGCGGGGAACTGGATGCGCACAACTCGCCCAGTCTCCCTGACTGCGCCAACGCCGTCCCATGGTGGTCGAGCAGCGAGCAATCAGTCGAGACCTACTGGGACGGGGTCGGCGGCGCGGGTTGCGTACTCGGCGCGCCGTACGGCGTCACGTCTGGTCCTGGGGGCTGCGGCCCGTCCTTCCACTGCCAACCCGGACCGCCGTCGTGGAACTGGCGCGGCCCGCGCATGCCGGGAGGCATGCGTTCGAACCGGCCGCCCGGACCCATGAACCGCCCGTGGTCGTCGTTGTCGTCACCGGCCGCCGCGACGATGGCGCCGCCGACGACACCGCCGAGCACCAGCGTCGCGAGCGCCACCGCGAGCATGGCGCGGAACGACCAGACACGGTCGCGCCACCGCGGCACCATCACCGGCGCGGGCGCACCGGTGGTGGCGGTCGTGGCGACGGGCTCCGCAGCGGGGTCCGGCGGGAGCACCGGTCGCGTCTGCTCGGTCGCCTCCGCGTCGTGGTCAGGGCTGCCCGAGACCTCGTCGTCTTCTGCCATGTCTCCAGCGTGCACCGGGAACCTGTCACGGGGCTGTGAATCGGCAACGTGTCCGGCCCGGCGCTTCACAGGTGTTTCACAGCGAACCCATGGCGCCGCCACCAGCAGGTGCGCGAGGCTCGGGACATGGCTGGACCTGTACCGGGGCGCGGACCCGAGATGACCCGACCGGACGGCAGCCCGCTGCGGGTGCTCGTGGTCGACGACGAGCCCAACATCGCCGAGCTGCTGCGGATGGCGCTGCGCTACGAGGGCTGGGAGGTCGAGGTCGCGCTCACCGGCAGCCAGGCGGTGAGCACCGCGCGCAAGCAAGGTCCCGATGCCGTCGTCCTGGACATGATGCTCCCGGACTTCGACGGGATGGAGGTGCTCCGCCGGCTCCGCGGCGAGCAGCCCGACGTACCGGTGCTCTTCCTCACCGCACGCGACGCGGTCGAGGACCGGGTGGCCGGCCTGACCGCGGGCGGGGACGACTACGTGACCAAACCGTTCTCCCTCGAGGAGGTCGTCGCCCGCCTCCGCGCCCTGATGCGCCGGGCCGGGGCACAGCAGACGGCCGAGCACTCGATCCTCACGGTCGGCGACCTCCTCCTCGACGAGGACAGCCGCGAGGTCTCGCGGTCCGGTACGCCGATCCAGCTGACCGCCACCGAGTTCGAGCTGCTCCGCTACCTCATGCGCAACCCGAAGCGAGTGCTCTCGAAGGCGCAGATCCTCGACCGGGTGTGGAACTACGACTTCGGCGGCCAGGCCAACGTCGTCGAGCTGTACATCTCCTACCTACGCAAGAAGGTCGACGCCGGACGCGAGCCGATGATCCACACCATGCGCGGAGCCGGCTACGTGCTCAAACCTGTCGAAGCGATGGCTCCGTGAAGTTGTCGGCCAGCCGACTCCTCCCCCGCACGCTCACCGCGCGGCTCGTGGTGACGGCGGTGGCACTGGTCGCGCTCGTCGGCATCCTGGTGGCCGCGAGCGCGACGATCGCGATGCGGAGCTACCTGACCGACCAGCTGGACACGAAGGTGCACGACGCAGTTCGCGTCGCGATCGGTCCGCAGTTCCGCTCCGCACCTGAAGACCCGGACGACCCCGCCGGCCAGTTCCGGCAGGCACCAGGAACCCTCATTGCGGTCGACCCGATCGAGACGGGTCGATCGCCCGCTGCTGGCATCGTTGTTGCGGGAGTCGAGAACCCGAAGCTCCTGTCGGGCGGGACCGCGAAGTCCCTCGTGCGAGTTCCGGCCGACAACCGGGCCCACACGGTGAAGGCATCGGGCAGGACGTACCGCGCGATGGTCGCGAGCG
The DNA here is from genome assembly GCA_019510315.1 of Propionibacteriales bacterium. GTDB lineage: Bacteria > Actinomycetota > Actinomycetes > Propionibacteriales > Nocardioidaceae > Marmoricola. The sequence continues at coordinate 1,004 of JAEKKP010000188.1, read as the reverse complement.
ATCCCGTCGGCAATGTTTGGCTCATCGGGCTCCCCACGAGCGATGTCGACAACACGGTCAACAGCATGCTGCGTTGGTTCGCGCTGCTCACCCTGCTCGGCGTCGGGATCGCTGGGTTCGGCGGCACGTGGCTGGTCCGCCGCCAGATGCGTCCGCTGTACGCCGTCGCGGAGACCGCGCGCGAGGTGTCCACCCAGGAGCTGTCCAGCGGCGACACCGCCATCTCCACGCGAGTGCCCGCGGACCTCACCGACGAGGGCACCGAGGTCGGGCAGGTCGGCTCGGCGCTCAACACTCTCCTCGACCACATCGACGACGCTCTGTCGGCGCGGCACCGCAGCGAGCAGCAGGTACGGCAGTTCGTCGCCGACGCGTCCCACGAGCTGCGCACCCCGCTTGCCACGATCCACGGGTACGCCGAGCTCTCTCGCCGCACGCCCGAGGACGCAGCCGCACTGCTGCTCGCCCTCAACAAGGTCGAGACCGAGGCCGACCGGATGTCCGGCCTGGTCGCTGACCTGCTGCTCCTCGCCCGCCTCGACTCGGGACGTCCGCTCGCCCGGGAGGACGTCGACCTGACCCGGCTGCTGCTCGAGGCGGTCGCCGATGCCCGGGTGCTCGCGCCCGATCACAAGTGGCAGCTCGCGCTGCCGGACGAGCCGGTCACGGTCGTCGGCGACGACGCCCGCTTGCACCAGGTGATCACCAACCTGCTCAACAACGCCCGCAGCCACACGCCGGCAGGGACGACCGTCACGGTGACGGCCTCCTCGGGCGCACACGACGTCACCCTGGAGGTCCACGACGACGGCCCGGGCCTGCCGCCCGAGCTCGTCGACGAAGCCTTCGACCGGTTCACCCGTGGCGACTCCAGCCGCACGCGCGCATCCGGCGGCGCCGGGCTCGGCCTCTCCCTCGTCAGCGCCATCGCCGAGGCTCACGGCGGCGCGGCGGCGGTCGCCTCGCGGCCCGGCGACACGACCTTCATGGTCACCCTTCCCCGC
>JAEKKP010000187.1 GCA_019510315.1 Propionibacteriales bacterium | reverse complement strand
GTGCGTGAGTGGCTCTCCCCCGCCGTGATCGCGATCCTGGCGATCTCCGCGACGGCCGTGCTCATCCTCACCGGCGAGGACCTCGGCACGGTGGCCGCGCTCCGCGAGATGCACCACACGACCTCGATCGGCTGGGTGCTGGCGCTGTGGGGCCTCGGCTCAGCCGTCGGCGGGATCGTGTACGGCGCCCTGCGCCGACACCCGCCCGCAGCGGTCCTGCTCGTCCTGCTGGCCGGCTCCACCGCGGCGGTCGCTCTCGTCGACGGGCGCCCGATGTTCACGCTGCTGCTGTTCCTGTCGGGCCTCTTCTGCGCACCGACGATCACCGCCACGCTCGACGACCTCTCTCGAGCTGTGCCTGCGAGCGTCCGCGGTGAGGCGATGGGCTGGCACGGCTCGGCCCTCACGCTCGGGGGTGCCGTCGGCGCCCCGCTCGTCGGGTGGGGCATCGACCACGGAGGCTGGCAGGGCGGGTTCGAGCTGGCCGGCTTCGTCGGCCTCGGCATGGCCGTCACCGGTCTCGCCGTGCAGTCGGTGCGACGCCGCGGCGTCAGCCCGGAAGTCGTCGCCGAACCGCGGGTCGAGCCGGTTCAGTCGAGGTAGTCGCGCAGGACCTGCGAGCGGCTCGGGTGCCGCAGCTTCGACATGGTCTTCGACTCGATCTGGCGGATCCGCTCGCGGGTCACGCCGTACACCTTGCCGATCTCGTCGAGGGTCTTCGGCTGGCCGTCGGTGAGCCCGAAGCGCATGCTCACCACACCCGCCTCGCGCTCCGAGAGGGTGTCCAGCACGGCGTGCAGCTGCTCCTGCAGGAGCGTGAACGACACCGCGTCGGCCGGCACGATCGCCTCGGAGTCCTCGATGAGGTCGCCGAACTCGGAGTCGCCGTCCTCACCCAGGGGCGTGTGCAGGGAGATCGGCTCGCGGCCGTACTTCTGGACCTCGATGACCTTCTCCGGGGTCATGTCGAGCTCCTTGGCGAGCTCCTCCGGAGTGGGCTCTCGGCCGAGGTCCTGGAGCATCTGGCGCTGGACGCGGGCGAGCTTGTTGATCACCTCGACCATGTGCACGGGGATGCGGATGGTCCGGGCCTGGTCGGCCATCGCCCGGGTGATCGCCTGCCGGATCCACCAGGTGGCGTAGGTCGAGAACTTGTAGCCCTTGGTGTAGTCGAACTTCTCCACCGCACGAATCAGACCCAGGTTGCCCTCCTGGATCAGGTCCAGGAAGAGCATGCCGCGGCCGGTGTAGCGCTTGGCCAGCGAGACCACGAGACGGAGGTTGGCCTCCAGCAGGTGGTTCTTGGCGCGCTTGCCGTCCTCGGCGATCCACTCGAGCTCGTCGAGCATCTTCGCGCTGAGCTTGCCGCCCTTGCCGAGCTTCTCCTCGGAGAACAGGCCGGCCTCGATCCGCTTGGCGAGCTCGACCTCCATCTCGGCGTTGAGCAGCGGGACCTTGCCGATCTGCTTGAGGTAGTCCTTCACCGGGTCGGCGGTCGCACCGGCGACCATGACCTGCTGCTCGGGCTCGTCGGTCTCGTCGGCGGCGGAGACGGTGAACGCCTTCTTCTCGTCCTCGACGATCGTCGGGTCGGCAACGATGTCGGCCTCGAACTGCTCGTCGGGGACGTCGACCAGCAGCTTCTTGCCGTCCGGGCCGACCGCCTGCACCGTGGCCTGCAGCTCCTCGGCGGTGATCGCCTTGGCCGCGGCCTTCTTGGCCGGTGCCTTGGTCGCGGCGGCCTTCTTCGCGGGGGCCTTTGCCGCCGGCCCCTTCGCCGGAGCCTTCTCAGCCGCCTTGCCCGCAGGCTTCTGGGGGCCCTTCGTGCTCTTGGCAGGTGCCTTCTTCGGTGCGGCCTTGGCGGTCTTGGAAGCGGACTTCGCGGTGGTCGCGGTGGACGAGCTCGAGGACACGAACTACCTCTCGGTCAGACGTCTGGGCACTACTCGGGCGCGGCAAAGCCCGTACCTGTCAACAGCCGCACCGCCCATTCTGGCACGGACATCCACACAACGAGGCCACGGCCCACCGGTCACGTCACCGGTTCAGGCGCGAGCGGCCGCCTTCTTCGCCTGCTTGAACTCCCGGACCTTCTGGAGCGACGCGGGATCGACCACGTCCGCGACCGAGCGGTAGCCCTCCAGCGCGTAGTCGCCTGCCGCCTGCTCCCACCCGTCGGGACGGACGCCGAGCTGCTTGGCCACCAGGGCAGTGAAGATCTGGGCCTTCTGCTTCCCGAACCCCGGCAGTGCCCGGAGCCGCTTCATCAGGTCCTCGCCGCTGGCCGCCTCGGTCCAGATCCGGCTCGCGTCGCCGCCGTACTGCTCGACCACCTGCGACGCGAGCACCTGCAGCCGCCCGGCCATCGAGCGGCCGTAGCGGTGGACGGCGGGCGGCGTGGCGCAGAGGTCGGCGAACTTCTCGGGATCCGCGGCGGCGATCGCTGCCGGGTCCAGGGTGCCGAAGCGTTCGAGGACCTTCGCGGGTCCGGCGAACGCGCGCTCCATCGGGAACTGCTGGTCGAGCAGCATCCCGGCCAGGAGGGCGAACGGGTCGTCGGACAGCACCTTGTCGGCCGCAGGGTCCTGGGCGATCTGGATGGCCATGGCGCCAGTCTGCCGCAGCCGCGTGCCGACGACGTCTCAATAAGCCCGCAACAGGGTTCCGCCCGTGGACAGGACGACCGTCCAGGTCGCGTGGCAGACCCTCGCCACGCTCGCACGGGTGAACACGCTCGGCGGCGACCGTCGTTCGCAGGACTTCGCCGCACGCACCGTGGGCTCGTACGCCACCGTGAAGCAGGCCAGGAACCTGCTCCGAAAGGCCAAGCTGGCGATGATCTTCCGGTCCCCCGCCGTCAGCAGCGCGTTCCCCGGGTCCAGCGTGTCCTCGCTGAAGGTCGACAGCTCGACGGCCGACCGATGGCTCAGGCCCGAGGTGTTCAGCGTCCTCTCCGAGCAGTCGTCGGCGAGAGATCGGGCGACGTCCACGGGCTTCAGCGCTCGGGGAGGCACGACGTGGTCGTCGTCGGACACCGACGCACGGGAGTCCGCCTTCGTCCGCTGTGCGCCATCGGCGTGGTCGCCCGAGCACGCGCACAGCAGGGCCGACAGGACCGTCAGCAGCACGAGCGCAGGCACCGAAGCAATCGACGACGTGCGTGCGTCCCGAGCAGCCATGTCGCCAGTCTGGCCCACGGGCTCGGCGTACGGCCTGTGGATCGTGTCAGCGGGCGACTCCCGCGCAGGTCCACGCTGGGGCGATGGACATCGACGCGCTCCCGCTGGCCGGCCAGCTGCGCGCCGCGCTGTGCGACTTCGTGACCTCGGCTGGCACGCGCCGCCTCCTGCCGACGCTGTTCCACGTCGGCACGCCGGGAGGCGACCACGTCACGCTGCCGCACGATGCCTACTTCGACGCCGGCCTGCGGTCCGACCTCGTCGAGCGGGCCATCGACGGCCTCGAGGGGCGGGCGGCGGAGCGCCCTGTCCCATGGCTCTCTCGCACCGGAGACCTCAGCCCGGCCGACTGCGACTTCGCCTGGTTCGCAGCAGCACGGGAGGGCTTCGGGCGCCACGGCATGGAGCTGCCCGGCTTCTTCGTCATCACTCGGCACGGCTGGCTCAACCTGGCCAACGAGGACGTCATCCGCTGGAGCCGCGTCCGGCCACGACCGTTGCAGGACCCGGCCTAGCTCGGCCAGGTGTGCACCGGCTCGTTGCTGTGCATCCGGTCGCGGTACTCCAGCAGCGTGCTGCGCAGTGCCTCGGCGCGGTCGGCGCCGGCGGCCTCGTTGGCCTGCACGCGCTCGCGGAACCAGCAGGCACCGTTGCGCCCCGTGCTGCACCGCGCCTCGATGATCCCCAGCAGCCGTGCACTCTCGGCGGGATCGGTGCCCCACCGCTCCAGACCCTCGCGAGCCAGCGGCAGCAGCCGGCGGAGGACCAGCTCCGTGGCGGAGACCTGGCCGATGCCCGGCCAGTACACCTGCGCCTCGATGCCGTCGCGCGCAGCGACGTGGAAGTTCTCCTCGGCGGCGGAGAACGACATCTGCGACCAGAGCGGCCGCTCGTGCTCGGCCAGGGCCCGCACCACGCCGTAGTAGAACGCCGCGTTCGCCATCGTGTCGGCCACGGTCGGTCCCGCGGCGAGCACGCGGTTCTCGACCCGCAGGTGCGGCCGGTCGTCGACCACGTCGTAGATCGGCCGGTTCCAGCGGTAGACGGTGCCGTTGTGCAGCCGGAGCTCCGCCAGGCCCGGCGTACCGCCAGCCTCGAGCACGGCGAGCGGGTCCTCCTCCTCGGTGATCGGCAGGAGTGCCGGGAAGTACCGGACGTTCTCCTCGAACAGGTCGAAGATCGAGGTGATCCAGCGTTCACCGAACCACACGCGGGGCCGCACGCCCTGGGCCCTGAGCTCTTCGCTGCGGGTGTCGGTCGCCTGCTCGAACAGCGGGATGCGGGTCTCGGCCCACAGGTCCTTGCCGAGCAGGTACGGCGAGTTGGCGCCGACGGCCAGCTGGATGCCGGCGATCGTCTGCGACGCGT
>JAEKKP010000186.1 GCA_019510315.1 Propionibacteriales bacterium | reverse complement strand
TCGGCGGCGTGGATCCACGGGGTCAATGTCTTCACCCAGGCCGAACAGGAGGTGCTTCCCCCGCTCGAGACGTGCGTTGCGAGATTTCGGTCCCCCACCGAGCGCGCCGGCGTCGACGGGGGCACGCGCGACCTGAGCGTCGGGGACGTCATGACGGTGGGCGCAGTGCGCGTGACCACCCCACTCCGCACCGCCCTCGACCTCGGATGCAACCTGAGGCGACGAGAGGCGCTCGCCGCCCTCGATCAGTTCATGCGGTTGCACGCCATCAGCCGCGATCAGTACGCCGAGGCCGCAGTTCGCTTCTTCCGCCGGCGAGGCGTGGTCCAGCTGCGTCAGCTGATCGCTCTTGCGGATCCTCGGGCCGAGTCGCCACGGGAGTCCTGGATGCGTCTCGCGATCATCGACGCCGGACTGCCCGTGCCCGTGCCGCAGTTCTGGATCGAGATAGACGGCGTGCCGACCTACCGCCTGGACCTGGCCCTTCCGCGGCATCGCATTGCCGTCGAGTACGACGGCGAGGAGTTCCACGACCGGACGCCGGAGCAGCGCGAGCACGACGCGAACCGACGGTCGTGGCTCGAACGCGACGGCTGGACGATCATCGTGGTCCGTCGCGGCGACTTCACTGGATCACAGCTCGACCGCTGGATCACCGAGCTCCGCGCGGCGTTGCGCTCGTCGTACTCCACGCGCCGGTGGTGACGGCCTTCGGACGAACCCGGAACTCGACGGGGCCTCAGCCGGAACTCGACGGGGCCTCAGCCGGAACTCAACGAGCGCGGCGCTTCATCCGTTCGACGTCCATGATCACCACGGAGCGGGGCTCGAGGCGGAGCCAGCCGCGGGAGGCGAAGTCGGCGAGGGCCTTGTTGACGGTCTCGCGGGAGGCGCCCACCAGCTGGGCCAGCTCCTCCTGGGTCAGGTCGTGGTGGACGTGCACGCCGTCGTCGGCGGTGCGGCCGAACCGGTCGGCGAGGTCGAGCAGCGCCTTCGCGACCCGGCCGGGGACGTCGGAGAACACCAGGTCGGCGTTGACGTCGTTGGCCTTGCGCAGCCGGCCGGCGATCTGCGAGAGCAGGCCGAGCGCGACGGCGGGACGGCCCTCGAGCCAGCGCATCAGGTCGTCGTGCGACAGCGACAGCAGGGAGGTCTCGGTGACGGCGGTGACGGTCGCCGAGCGCGGTCCGGGGTCGAACAGCGACAGCTCGCCGAACATCTGGCCGGGGCCGAGGATCGCCAGGAGGTTCTCGCGACCGTCGGAGGACGTGCGGCCGAGCTTCACCTTGCCGTCCGTGACCAGGTAGAGCTTGTCGCCGGAGTCGCCTTCGTGGAACAGCACCTCACCGCGACGGAGCCGCGCCTCGGTCATCGACGAGCGCAGCGCCATGGCGGCTTCGTCGTCGAGTGCGCCGAACAGCGGTGCCTGACGCAGTACGTCGTTGTCCACGGCCGATCCTTCCACGATCCCAGTGTCTCAGGTCACAGTCTGTCGCATCCCCGGGTTCCGCGTCACGGCGGCCCGTCCTCCGGCGGCCCCGCGGAGCCTCACGCGCGCCCGCGTACTCTTCTGCTCGTGCCCACGACAGCCCCGGCGACGGCAGCCGCAGCCGGTCCCGACACCGCTCTGGTCCGTCGCGCGCGCAAGGTCGACCGGGTCCTGGCACAGACCTACCCCGAGGCGACGATCGAGCTCGACTTCGACGACCCGTTCCAGCTGCTCGTCGTCACCGTCCTGAGCGCACAGACGACCGACCGACGGGTCAACGCGGTCCGGCCGACCCTCTTCGCGGCGTACCCGGACCCGAAGGCGATGGCGGCAGCACCGCGTGAGGACCTCGAGCGGATCATCGGCCCGCTCGGGTTCTTCCGGGCCAAGACGGAGTCGCTGCTCAAGCTCTCGGCGGCGCTCGTCGAGCGGTACGACGGCCAGGTGCCGCCGCGCCTCGACGACCTCGTGACACTGCCCGGGGTTGGTCGCAAGACCGCCAACGTGGTGCTCGGCAACGGGTTCGGCGTCCCGGGCATCACCGTCGACACCCACTTCGGCCGGATGGCCCGCCGGCTCGGCTGGACCACGGAGACCGACCCGGTGAAGGTCGAGCACGAGATCGGCGCGCTGTTCCCCAAGCGCGACTGGACCATGCTCAGCCACCACCTGATCTGGCACGGCCGCCGGATCTGCCACGCGAAGAAGCCTGCGTGCGGCGCCTGTCCGGTCGCCCGCTGGTGCCCGTCGTACGGCGAGGGGCCGACCGACCCGGAGGTCGCTGCGAAGCTGGTGAAGACCGAGGGGCCTGCGTGAGGAAGGCGGCGCTCGCCCTCCTCGCCGTGGCCCTGGTGGCGACCGGCTGCTCGCACGAGCCCGGCACGTCCGGGCACGGCAGCGCGAGCGGTCGGCTGCCCGACGTCTCGCTGGCGAGCCTTACCGGTGGCCCGGCCGTCGACCTCGGCAAGCTCCGCGGTCCCGCCGTGGTGAACCTCTGGGCCCAGTGGTGCACGCCGTGCCGGCGCGAGCTGCCGATCTACGAGTCCTTCTACCAGCAGCACCACGCCGTCGTCTCGGTGCTGGGTGTCGACTGGCAGGACACCCGGCCCGACGATGCGCGCAGCCTCGCGCGGACGTCGGGCGTGACCTACCCGCTCGTCGCGGACACCGAGCCCGAGATCCGGGGCCGGTTCCTGCCGAAGCTCGTGCTGGTCGACGCGGACGGCAAGATCGCCTACGAGGAGTACGTCGAGATCAAGTCCCTCGACCAGCTCGAGCAGCTGGTCGAGAAGCACCTCGGAGTTCGACTGTGAACGAGGTCCCCGAGTGGCTGGTCGCGATCCGCGACGCCGCCCGGACCATCACCGGCAAGGACCTCACCGCGTTCCTGCCACCAGAGGACTCCGACGCCCGATCGGGGGCGGTGCTGATGCTCTTCGGCGAGGGTGAGCACGGACCCGACCTGCTGCTGACCGAGCGCGCGCACGACATGCGTTCGCACCCGGGTCAGGTCTCCTTCCCGGGCGGGTCGGTCGACGAAACCGACGAGTCGCCGGTCGCCGCGGCGCTCCGCGAGGCGGAGGAGGAGGTCGGCCTCGACCCCGCCGGCGTCGACGTGCTGGCGGCACTGCCGGAGCTGTGGCTCCCGCCGAGCAACTTCGCGGTGACACCGGTCCTCGCCTGGTGGCGCGAGGAGTCGCCGGTCGGCGTCGTGGACCCGCGCGAGGTGCATGCCGTGCTGCGGGTCCCGATCGAGGAGCTGCTCGACCCGGCCCACCGGATCATGGTCACCCACCCGTCCGGGTACTCGAGCCCCGGCTTCCTGATCGGTGAGTCGAAGGACCTGATCCTGTGGGGATTCACGGCGGGCCTGATCAACCGTCTCTTCGACTACGTCGGGCTCACGCGGGAATGGGACACGTCGGCGACCCGGTCGCTGCCCGACTACATGCTCGGCATACGACAGGATTGACCCCGCGGCCACGGGTTTCGACCGGCTCTCGATCGGGCCATGACTGAAGGTGACGATGAACTTCCTCGACTGGTGCCTGGTGCTCATCGTCGTCGCGTATGCGCTCTCGGGCTACTGGCAGGGCTTCATCACCGGCGCGTTCGCCACGATCGGTCTCCTCCTCGGGGGGCTCCTCGGCATCTGGCTGGCTCCCCACCTCCTCGGCGACGCCAACCCGTCGCTGTGGGTCTCGTTGACCGCCCTGTTCGTCGTCCTGGTCTGCGCGTCCTTCGGGCAGGCCGTGCTCCAGTACGCCGGCACGCGGATGCGCGACCAGATCACCTGGCAGCCGGTGCGCGCCCTCGACGCCGTCGGCGGGGCGATCCTGAGCGTCGTCGCGGTCCTGATCGTCACCTGGATGCTCGGTGTCGCGGTCAGCGGGTCCCGCATCCCCGGCATCGGCCCGATGGTCCGCGACTCGCGCGTGCTGACGTCGGTCAACGACGTGATGCCCTCGGAGGCGCAGGGCCTGCTGCGCCAGTTCGACCGGGTCGTCGGGTCGAGCTTCTTCCCGCGCTACCTCGAGCCCTTCGCGCCGGAGCGGATCGTCGACGTCAGCCCGGCGCCGGGCAACGTCGTGCACGACCCGGAGGTCCAGAAGGCCGAGCTCAGCGTGTACAAGATCCGCGGCAACAACCGCTGCGGCGACGGCATCGAGGGCACCGGCTTCCTGTACTCACCGCACCGGCTGATGACCAACGCCCACGTCGTCGCCGGGGTCACCGAGCCGATGGTGCGGGTCGGCACCCGCAACGTGCAGGCGACGGTCGTCTACTACAACTCCGACATCGACATCGCCGTGCTCGACGTCGACATCGAGGGCCCGGTGGTGCACTTCGACAACGGCGGCGAAGCCAAGGAGCCGGGGGTGATCCTCGGCTACCCCAACGACGGCCCGTTCGACGCCCAGCCCGCCCGGATCCGCGCCGAGCAGCGGCTGCGGTCCCCCGACATCTACGGCCGCGGCACGGTCACCCGTGAGGTGTTCTCGGTGCGCGGGCTGGTCCGCCCCGGCAACTCCGGCGGTCCGCTGGTGTCGCGCTCGGGCAG
>JAEKKP010000043.1 GCA_019510315.1 Propionibacteriales bacterium | reverse complement strand
CCAGTTCCGGGCCCCCGTCAAGCGGCTGTACCGCACGCGTGACGACGAGATGATCAGCGGTGTCTGCGGCGGCGTGGCCCGCTACTTCGGCGTCGACCCGACGCTGGTGAGGGTCGGGGCGGTCATCGCGCTGGTCTTCGCCTTCCCGGCGACGGTCATCGGCTACGTGCTCGCCTGGGCGATCATGCCGTCCGCCTGACGTCAGCGCGAGAGCGAGCGGCTGATCACCTGGTTGGCCGCCCGCTGGAACCCACTGACGACCGCCTCGAGGGTGAGCTGCCGGAGCCGGGCCATGGTCTGCTCGAAGCGGGCCTTGTCGGCCTCGGTCTTCGGGCCCTCGAGGTACGGCGCCAGCACCCGGTCCTTGAGGATCGAGGTGAGCTCGTCGGCGAGGGCGTCCATGTGGCGGGTGATCGCCTCTCCGGCCGCGGCGAGGGAGTCGACCGGGATGTCGAGGTCGAGCGACTTCACGGCGACGTCGAAGGCGGGCAGCAGCTCGAACCGGCCGTCGTCGACCGGCCGGATCCCCATCGAGGCCTCGAGCCGCTCGAGCTGCTCGGCGCCGAGCTTGCGACCGGCGCGCCCTTCGAGCTGGCGCCGGCTGACCACCTCGTGGCCGCCGGACTTCCAGGAGGTGAGCATCGCCCGCTGCACGGCGAGGTCCTCGACCGACGCGTCGGCCGGCAGCCGGGCGAGGTACTTCTCGATCGCGGCGAGCGTGAAGCCGTGGTCCTGAAGCGCCCGGATCAGCTCGAGCCGCGCGCGGTGCTGCGCGGAGTAGTAGGCCATCCGGCCGCGCCGGGTCGGCGGCGGCAGCAGGCCGAGACCGGCGTAGTACCGGGTCGTGCGCACGGTCATGCCGGTCACGGCGGCGAGCTCGTCGACGGTGAGCAGCTCACCCTCGTCGTGCTGGGCACGCGGCTGCGCAGTCACGATGTCCTCCCCCTGTCGGTGCCACCTGCGGTCGACTGTAACAGTTCTACTGGCACATTCCCGGTGGCGGAACCGGTGGCCTCTTGTACCGTGACAGTATTGCTGTCACAGTTGAGTTGTCACCTTCGACCCGTCGAAAGCGAGCCGCTGAGCCATGCGCGACCTGTTCACCGCCGAGCACGAGGACTTCCGCAAGACGGTCCGCACCTTCTTCGAGCGCGAGGTCGCCCCCCACCACGACCAGTGGGAGAAGGACGGCATCGTGCCGCGCGACCTGTGGCTGGCGGCCGGCGAGGCCGGCCTGCTGTGCTTCGACGTCCCCGAGGAGTACGGCGGCCCGGGTGTCGCCGACTTCCGCTACAACGTGATCCTCTCCGAGGAGCAGACGCGTGCCGGTGCGAGCGGCCCGGGCTTCTCGGTCCACACCGACATCATCGTCCCCTACCTCACCGGCATCGCGACCGACGAGCAGAAGAGCCGCTGGCTCCCGGGCTGCGTCACCGGCGAGACGATCACCGCCATCGCGATGACCGAGCCCGGTGCCGGAAGCGACCTCCAGGGCGTGCGCACCACCGCGGTCGACAAGGGCGACCACTACCTGCTCAACGGCGCGAAGACCTTCATCAGCAACGGCATCAACGCCGACCTGGTGATCGTGGTCGCCCGCACCGATCCGGAGGCCGGCCACAAGGGGATCAGCCTGCTCGTCGTCGAGCGCGGCATGGAGGGCTTCGAGCGTGGCCGCAACCTCGAGAAGATCGGCCTGCACGCGCAGGACACCGCCGAGCTGTCCTTCACCGACGTCGCCGTGCCCAAGGAGAACCTCCTCGGCGAGGAGGGTCAGGGCTTCATCTACCTGATGATGAACCTGCCCCAGGAACGGTTGATCATCGCGGCCCAGGCGGTGGCCGCCTGCGAGGCGGTCGTCGAGATGTGCCTCGACTACGCCAAGAGCCGCGAGGCCTTCGGCAAGCCGATCGGGAAGTTCCAGCACAACCGGTTCCTGATCGCGGAGATGGCGACCGAGACACGGGTCGCGCGCACGTTCGTCGACGACTGCCTGCGCCGCCACCTCGACGGCAAGCTCGACGCGGTCGACGCCGCAATGGCGAAATACCACTCCACCGAGCTGCAGAACAAGCTCGTCAACCAGGGCGTGCAGCTGCACGGCGGCTACGGCTACATGATGGAGTACCCGATCGCGAAGGCCTACCTGGACAGCCGGATCTCGACGATCTACGGCGGCACGACCGAGATCCAGAAGGAGATCATCGGAAGGTCGCTCGGGCTGTGAGCATCGCCGTCGGCGGTCGCCGTCGCTACGCCAACCTCCGACGCATCGAGGGCCTCGACCCGGCGGTCGACTTCGACGAGATCATCGGCCTGACGGCGTACCACGAGTTCCCGTGGGAGTACGTCCAGGGCACCTCGATCGCGTTCATGCGCGACTACGGCGTCCCGTCGATCAGCGACCTGCTCGACCGTACGGGCCGGTTCGCGCGCGAGGGCCAGAAGCGGTACGACGACACGGTGCTGATCGGCCAGGAGGCCGTCTCCCACGGGATCGACTCGCCCCAGGGCCATGCCGCGGTGCGGCACCTCAACGGGATCCACGGCCACTACGGCATCCCCAACCACGAGTACCGCTACGTGCTGGCGACGACGCTCGTCGGGCCCAAGCGGTTCATCGACCGCTACGGCTACCGCGCCCTCCACCCGCACGAGATCGAGTCGATGACACGAGTCACCACGCGGCTCGGCGAGCTGATGGGCGTCAAGGACCTGCCCGCGACGTACGCCGACTACGAGCGCCTGCTCGACGACTACGAGGCCGAGCGGTTCGAACCCGACCCGGCCAACACCCGGGTCGCCGAGGCGAGCATCAAGATCGTCACCGACTGGTATCCGCGCCCTCTCCAGGGACTGATGCGCCGGGTGACGATCGCCATGCTCGACGAGCCGTTGCGGATCGCCCTCGGACTCCCTCGGCAGCCGGCCTGGCTGGTCCGGAGCCTGGACCTGGCGCTGCGGGTGCGCGCACGCGTGATCCGGCTGCTGCTGCCGCCTCGGTCGGCCGACAACCCCTACCGCCACGACGCGCGCCGGACCTACCCCTTCGGGTACTCCCTGTCCGACCTCGGACCGCGCGAGCACAGCGACGCTCGACACCGCGACGCCGACCCGACGACGCTGCCGACTCCAAGGAGCATGCCCCAGTGAACGACGTACTCACCGCCCGCGCGCTCATCGACGAGGAGATCGCCGGACGCACGATCGCCAGCGCCTTCGCCGACACCGTCGAGGCGCAGGGCGACAACCCCGCCTACTCCGACAAGGTGGGTGTCGAAGGAGACGGCTGGCGCACGCTGAGCTGGCGCGAGCTGCGGGAGAGCGGGCTGCAGCTGGCGGCGGCGCTGGTCGAGCTGGGGGTGCAGCCCGGCGACCGCGTCGCGATCATGGCCACCAACCGGATCGAGCACGTGCTCGCGGACGTCGCGGCGATGCATGCCGGGGCGATCTCGGTGTCGATCTACAACACGCTGTCGCCCGACCAGGTCAGCTACGTCGCCGGGAACTCCGCCCCGTCGGTGGTCTTCCTCGAGGGCGCCGAGCACGTCGAGCGCTGGGCGCAGGCGCTGACCGAGATCAAGCCCCTCGCCGTCGTCGTCATGGACGAGAACGCCCGGACCGGGGAGGCGATCACCTGGACCGAGCTCGTCGACCGCGGACGTGCGGCCCGTCCCGAGTCGGTCGCCGAGGTCGACCGCCGCTGGCGGGCGATCACACCGCAGCAGCCGGTCACCTTCGTCTACACCTCGGGCACGACCGGCAACCCCAAGGCCGTGGTGCTCAGCCACCGCAACGTGCTCTTCGAGGCCGCGAGCACCGACAAGACCGCCAACACCGAGGGCGAACACGTCGCGTTGTCGTACCTGCCGTACGCGCACGTCGCCGAACGGGTCCTGGGCATCTACCTGCCACAGATCAGGGGCGCCCACCTCTACCTGATCGCCGACCCGAAGCTGCTCGTCGGAGCCCTCGGCCAGGTCCGCCCGACCCGCTTCTTCGGCGTCCCGCGCGTCTGGGAGAAGATCCAGACGGGCATCCAGGGCCTGCTGGCGATGGAGAGCGACGAGGCGAAGAAGCAGGCCGTCGCGGACGCGATGGCGGTCGGCCTGGAGTACGTCGAGTCGCTGCAGTACGGCAACACCACGAGCCCGGAGCTGCGGGCGCGGTTCGAGGCGGCCGACGCCGCAGTCCTGACCCCGATGAAGGCCATGCTCGGCCTGGACCGGGTGACCTGGGCCGGCAGCGCGTCGGCTCCGATGCCCCTGGAGACGGCACGGTTCTTCGCCGGGCTCGGGTTCTCGATCTACGACATCTACGGGATGAGCGAGACCAGCGGCGCGGTGACCGCGTGCGGACCCGACGCGTTCCGGCTCGGCACCGTCGGTCGTGCGCAACCCGGCGTCGAGGTCCGCCTCGCCGACGACGGCGAGATCCTCGCCCGCGGCCCGGTCGCGATCGACAGCTACTACGAGAACCCGGCCGCCACGGCCGAGCTCATCGACGACGACGGCTGGGTCCACACCGGCGACATCGGTGAGCTCGACGCCGAAGGCTTCCTGCGTGTGATCGACCGCAAGAAGGAGCTGATCATCACCTCGTCGGGCAAGAACATCGCCCCGTCGAACATCGAGAACCTCCTCAAGGAGTCGCCGATCATCGGACACGCGATGGCGATCGGCGACGGCCGGCCGTACGTCGTCGCCGTACTGACCCTCGACGGCGACATCGCTCCCGTGGTGGCGCAGCGTGCCGGCGTCGCGTCCACCGACCTCGCCGACCTCGCGACCACGCCGGAGGTCCTCGCGATGGCGCAGGCCGCGGTCGATGCCGCGAACGCCCGGCTCTCCCGGCCCGAGCAGGTGAAGCGCTGGGTGCTGCTGCCGACCGAGTGGACCGCGGAGTCCGCGGAGCTCACGCCGACCCTCAAGCTCAAGCGCCGCGTCGTGGCCAGCAACTACGCCGACGAGATCGACGCGCTCTACGCGTAAGGGGTTTCGACAGGCTCAACCACCGAGCACCCGGCTAACGTGCACTCCGTGTACACGCTCGGCAGCCTCACCACCGTCCCGGTCCTCGACCACCTCGACCTCGTCGGCGCCCCGGTGGCCGAGCTGCTCAAGCGCTGGGAGCACGCCGACCAGGTGGGCGTCGTACCGATCGATCCCGCGCTGTCGGAGACCGCCGCGACGGTCGACGTCTACGGCGTCCCGCTCGACCGTGGCGCCAACTGCGTGGTGGTCATGGGCAAGCGCGAGGGCCAGGAGCGCACCGCGGCCTGCGTCGTCCGCGGGGACACCAAGGCCGACGTCAACAACCGGGTGAAGCGCACTCTCGACGTGCGCAAGTGCTCGTTCCTCGACCACGACCGCGCTGTGGCGGAGAGCGGGATGGAGTACGGCGGCATCACGCCGGTCGGCGTACCGGAGGAGTGGCGGCTGCTCGTCGACGCTCGCGTGCCGGACACCGAGACCGTGCTGATCGGCAGCGGCATCCGCGGGTCGAAGCTCATCCTGCCCGGCCGGCTGCTGGCCGCACTGCCCGGCGCCGAGGTCGTCGAGGACCTCGCCCTCTGATCTCGGGGGCGGTTCGGGATATTACGGATGACGAACAGCGTTCGTCTCTGCTGGAATGTCCCCATGCATCGTCAGATCGCCGGAAAGCTCACCGGCCCCGTGACCAAGTGGATCGTCCTCGGCGCCGCCATCGTGCTCGTCGCCATCATGGCGCCGTTGAACGGCAAGCTCGTCGACGTCCAGAACAACGAGGCCTCGTCCTGGCTGCCGGGTTCGGCCGAGTCGACCAAGGTGGTCGAGGAGCTCACCGGCACGGTCGACCCCAACGACATCCCGACGCTGGTGGTCTACCACCGGCCCGGCGGACTCACCGACGCCGACCTCGCCGCGATGGACGAGGACGCCACCAAGATCGCCGAGATCAAGGGCGTCACCGACAAGGGCGCCATCTCGCCCAACGGCGCCGCGGCGCTCGCGGCCACGGGCCAGAAGGTGCCTCAGCTGATCTCCAAGGATCGTGAGGTCGCCTACGTCGCGTTCACGTTCAACTTCGGCAAGAACGGCTGGATCGACATCCCGGACGCGGCCGACCAGGTCCGCGACATCGCCAAGATCAACGGCGTCACGGTGCATCTCGCCGGCTACGGCGGTCAGGCAGCGGATGCCTCCGACGCGTTCTCCGGCATCGACACCAACCTCATCTACATCGCCCTGCTCGTGGTGATCGTGATCCTGCTCCTCACCTATCGCAGCCCGATCCTGTGGCTGCTGCCGATCATCTCCGCGGGTTTCTCGTACATGATCGCGGGCGGCGTGGTCTATCTCCTCGCGAAGTACGCGAACCTCACGGTCAACGGCCAGAGCCAGTCGATCCTGGGCATCCTGGTGATCGGCGCGGGCACCGACTACGCCCTGCTGTTGATCGCGCGCTACCGCGAGGAGCTGCGCCGCCACGAGAACCGGCACGAGGCGATGGCGTTCGCCCTGCACCGGTCTGCGCCTGCGATCCTCGCGAGCGCCGCGACGGTGGTCATCGGCATGCTCTGCCTGGTCTTCGCCGACCTGAACTCCACGGCCGGCCTCGGCCCGGTCCTCGCGGTCGGCGTGTCGGTCACCTTCCTGGTGATGGTCACGCTGCTCCCGGCGCTGCTCGTGATCTGCGGGCGGTGGATGTTCTGGCCGAAGCGGCCGACGTTCGGCTCTCCCGAGCCGACCGGCACCGGCTTCTGGGCACGCATCGGCGGCCGGATCAGCGTGCGCCCGCGCACGGTCTGGTCGATCACGGCCGCTCTGCTGCTGATCGCGTGCCTCGGGCTGTTCAAGCTCGACCCGTCCGGCCTCTCGACCGAGGAGTCGTACACCAAGAAGTTCGACTCGATCAAGGGTCAGACCCTGCTCGTCGCCCACGGCCTCTCCGACACCTCCAACACCGCGCAGGTGATCACGGACACCGACAAGCTCCCCGAGGTCCAGCAAGCCATGTCCACGGTCAGCGGCCTCGGTGAGGCGACCGACCCGCAGGACATCGGTCACGGTCGCTCGTACTTCGAGGCGACGATCGGCAAGGACATCTCGTCCACGGCCGCCTTCGACATCGTCAAGGCGACCCGCGATGCCGTGCACGCCGTACCCGGGGCCCACGCGCTCGTCGGGGGCGGGTCCGCCTTCTACCTGGACAACAAGATCGCGTCCCAACGCGACACCCGGGTGATCATCCCGATCGTCCTCGCGGTCGTGCTGCTGATCCTGGTGCTGCTCCTCCGCGCTCTGCTGGCTCCGTTGATCCTGATGGGCACGGTGATCCTGTCGTTCGGGGCGGCCCTGGGCATCGCCTCGCTGCTGTTCACCGAGGTGTTCACCCGGCTCGGCATCTTCGAGAGCAACGAAGGGTTCGCGCACACCGATCCAGGGTTCCCGCTGTTCACCTTCGTGTTCCTGGTGGCCCTCGGCATCGACTACAACATCTTCCTGATGACGAGAGTCCGCGAGGAGACGATCAACCACGACACCCGCAAGGGCGCACTGATCGCGCTGTCGTCCACCGGCGGTGTGATCACGTCGGCCGGCGCGGTGCTGGCGGCGACGTTCCTGGTGCTCGGCTCGCTGCCGCTGGTGTTCCTCGCCGAGCTCGGCACTGCCGTGGCTCTGGGCGTGCTGCTCGACACGATGATCGTCCGGTCGGTGCTGGTGACCGCTCTCAACCTCGACCTCGGGGCGAAGATCTGGTGGCCGAGCAAGCTCGACAAGGGTGATGCCGCAGCGACGCCTCCGCCGCCGGCGCAGGAACAGGAGCTCGCCAACGCCTGACTGAGGCACGCCGAGCGCACGCAACCGCCCGCTCGGCGTACTGCAGGTCACACCCGCCGACGGTGGCGTCGATGACCGTGACAGCACTACTGTCACGGTGTTCGGACCCGCCCGAGGACAGAGGACCCATGAAGCTCTCCACGATGCTGATGTACGCCGGCAACCCGCGCGATGCTGCCGACCAGGTGGTCGCTCTCGAGCAGGCCGGGATCGACACGGTCTGGGTGGCGGAGGCCTACGGGTTCGACTCCCCCACCCTGATGGGCTACCTGGCGGCCAAGACCGAGACGGTCGAGATCGGGGCGGCGATCCTCAACGTCTACTCCCGCACGCCCGGCGCGATCGCGCAGACGGCCGCCGGGCTCGACAACGTCTCGCAGGGCCGCGCCGTCATCGGGCTGGGCGCGTCCGGACCGCAGGTGATCGAGGGCTTCCACGGCGTGCCGTACGAGAAGCCGCTCGCCCGCACGCGTGAGGTCATCGAGATCGTCCGGGCGGCGCTGCGCCGGGAGAAGCTGGACTACGACGGCAAGGTCTTCCACCTGCCGTTGCCGGAGGGTCAGGGCACCGGCCTCGGCAAGCCGCTCAAGCTGCTCACCAAGCCGGAGCGGTCCGCCGTACCCCTCTACATCGCCGCCCTCGGCCAGCTCTCCGTCCAGGGCGCAGCCGAGTACGCCGACGGATGGTTGCCGTTCCTCTACAGCCCCGAAGGCGCCAAGGGCGTCTGGGGCGACGCGCTCGCCAAGGGCGCGGCCAAGCGGTCCGCCGACCTCGCGCCGCTCGAGATCGCGGCCGGCGGCATGGTCGCGGTCGGCGACGACGTGAAGGGCATGCTCGACTTCGCCCGGCCGATGTTCGCCCTCTACATCGGCGGCATGGGCGCGCGAGGCAAGAACTTCTACAACGACCTCGCCTGCGAGTACGGCTACGAGGCCGAGGCCAAGAAGATCCAGGACCTCTACCTCGACGGCCACAAGCGCGACGCCGAGGCCGAGGTGCCCCTCGAGCTGCTCGAGCGCTGCAACCTGGTCGGGCCGGAGTCCTACGTCAAGGAGCGGATCGCGGCGTTCCGGGAGTCGGGCGTGACCAACCTCCAGGTTGCCCCCGCGTCGGACGACCCGGCTGGTCTCGTGCGCCAGCTGAAGGAGTGGGTCTCGTAGCCCGGTCCATCGCCCGGCCACGGACTGAAACGCCGGACCCGGCACGCGCGGGGACGCCCGATAGCCTGATGCGGTGACGCCCACCCCCCAGGAAGTACGCCGTGCGCTCGCGCGCGCCGACCGGGGAGCCGCCCTCGATCCGGGGGAGGCGACCGTCCTCCTCGCCGCTCGCGGAGAGGATCTCGACCGCCTCGCCGCCGTCGCCGCGCGGGTGCGCGACCGCGGGCTCGAGGACGCTGGGCGCCCGGGCGTCGTCACCTACTCCCCCAAGGTCTTCATCCCGCTGACCCGGCTGTGCCGCGACCGGTGTCACTACTGCACGTTCGTCACCGTGCCCGGCAAGCTCGACTCGCCGTACCTGTCCCCCGACGAGGTGCTCGCGATCGCGAGCGAGGGTGCGGCGCTCGGCTGCACCGAGGCGCTGTTCACGCTCGGTGACCGGCCCGAGGACCGCTGGCCCGAGGCGCGGGCGTGGCTCGACGAGCAGGGCTACGACTCGACGCTGGCCTACGTGCGGGCGATGGCGATCCGGGTGCTCGAGGAGACCGGGCTGCTCCCCCACCTCAACCCCGGCGTGATGAGCTGGGAGGAGATGAACCGGCTCAAGCCGGTCGCCCCGTCGATGGGGATGATGCTCGAGACCACGTCGCGTCGGCTGTTCGAGGAGAAGGGCGAGGCGCACTACGGCTCCCCCGACAAGGACCCGGAGATCCGGCTGCGCGTGCTCGAGGACGCCGGCAGGTTGTCCATCCCCTTCACGACCGGTCTGCTGATCGGCATCGGCGAGACCCTCGAGGAGCGCGCCGAGTCGATCTTCGCGATCCGCCACGTCGCCCGGCAGTACGGCAACGTCCAGGAAGTCATCATCCAGAACTTCCGCGCCAAGCCCGACACCGCGATGCGGCACACCGACGACCTCGGCCTCGACGAGTACGTCGCCGCGATCGCGGTCTCCCGGATCGTGCTGGGTCCGAAGGTCCGCCTGCAGGCGCCGCCGAACCTGGTGGACCTCGCGGAGTGCCGAGCCCTCCTGGGTGCGGGCGTCGACGACTGGGGCGGCGTGTCACCCCTGACCCCTGACCACGTGAACCCCGAGCGCCCGTGGCCGTCTCTCGAGCGGCTGCGCGAGATCACCGCGTCCGCGGGCTTCGAGCTCCGTGCCCGGCTCACCGCCCACCCCGAGTACGTGCTGGCCGGCGAGCCCTGGATCGACCCACGCGTGTCCGGCCACGTCGCCGCGCTGGCGTCCGATGACGGACTCGTCCGTGAGGGCGCCCGGCCGGCGGGTCTTCCCTGGCAGGAGCCCGACGGCGGGTTCGCCTCCGTCGGCCGCACGGACCTGTTCGCGGCCGTCGACACCGAGGGCCGGTCCGCGGACCGGCGCAGCGACTTCGCCAACGTCTACGGCGACTGGGACGAGCTCAAGGACGAGATAGTCCGGCACGAACGCGCCCTTCCGACCGGCGTTTCGGGGCCAGAACGTGCCGGACTATCCGCCTTGGCCGCCGCAGAGCGCGACCCCGGCAACCTCTCTGACGAGCACGCTCTCACCTTGATGACGGCCGAGGGTCCCCTGCTCGAGCAGGTCGTCGCACTGGCCGACCAGCTGCGCCGCGAGACCGTCGGTGACGAGGTCACCTACGTGGTGAACCGCAACATCAACTTCACCAACGTCTGTTACGTCGGCTGCCGGTTCTGCGCGTTCGCCCAGAGACGCACCGACGCCGACGCCTACTCGCTCTCCCTCGACCAGGTGGCCGACCGGGCGGAAGAGGCGTGGGAGCTGGGCGCGAGTGAGGTCTGCATGCAGGGCGGCATCGACCCCGAGCTGCCCGGTACGGCGTACTTCGACCTCGCCGCCGCAGTGAAGGCCCGCGTGCCCGACATGCACGTGCACGCCTTCAGCCCGATGGAGATCGTCAACGGCTCGAGCCGCACGGGGCTGTCGTTCGAGGACTTCCTGATCAAGGCGCGCGAGTCGGGCCTCGACACGATCCCCGGCACGGCCGCTGAGATCCTGGACGACGACGTCCGCTGGGTGCTGACCAAGGGCAAGCTGCCGACGAAGACCTGGATCGAGATCGTCGGCACCGCCCACAAGGTCGGCATCCGGTCGAGCTCGACGATGATGTACGGCCACGTCGACAACCCGCGGCACTGGGTCCAGCACCTCAAGGTCCTCGCCGGCATGCAGGAGAAGAACCTGCAGGAGGGGTACGCCGGGTTCACGGAGTTCGTGCCGCTGCCGTTCGTGCACCACTCGGCGCCGATCTACCTGGCCGGCGTCGCCCGCCCCGGACCGACGCTGCGCGACAACCTCGCCGTGCACGCGATGGCCCGGATCATGCTGCACGGCCGGATCGACAACATCCAGACCAGCTGGGTCAAGCTCGGCGTCGACGGCACCCGCGCGATGCTCGCCGCCGGCGCCAACGACCTCGGCGGCACCCTCATGGAGGAGACCATCTCCCGGATGGCCGGCTCCGAGCACGGCTCCGCGAAGACGGTCGAAGAGCTCGTCGAGATCGGAGCCGGCATCGGCCGCCCGGTGGTCGAGCGCACCACCACCTACGCGCGTCGGTAGGTTTCGACAGGCTCAACCACCGGTCGCGCGGCTGAGCCTGCGAAGCCGAGCAACCGGTGACTGAGCCTGGCCCGTCCTGAGCATGTCGAAGGGTCAACCACCGGTGGTTGAGCCTGTCGAAACCTCAACCGGGCTGGGAGAGCGTGAGGTCGCGGGCCTCCGCGTACCGGTCGCGGACGTGCGGCGTGGGGTCCGCCTCGCACACCTGGGCCGTGGGCAGCTCCCAGCTGGGTGGGTCGGCCTGCCCGGACAGCACCCAGGCGGCCTGACGGGCGGCCCCGCGAGCGACGTACTCGGCGGGGACCGGCACGTGCACCGGGTGGCCCAGGACGGCTGGCGCGATCGCCCGGACCGCCTCTGACGCCGCACCGCCGCCGATCAGCAGCACCCGCCGGACGACACTGCCCTGGGACTCGAGGGCGTCCAGGCAGTCGGCCAGGCTGCAGAGCAGTCCCTCCACGGCAGCCCGCGCCAGGTGGGCGGGGTCGGCCGTGCCGAGCGTGAGGCCGTGGATCGCTGCAGTCGAGTCGGGCTTGACCGGCGTGCGCTCGCCTTCGAGGTACGGCACCACGACCAGACCCCCGGCTCCCGCCGGCGCCGACAGGGCCAACCGCGAGAGCTCGTCGTGGTCGACACCGAGGATCCGGCCGGCCGCGTTCAGCACCCGGGCAGCGTTGAGCGTGGCGACGAGCGGCAGGTAGCGGCCGGTGGCATCGGCGAAGCCGGCCACCGCCCCGCTCGCGTCCCGGGCCGGTACGTCGGAGACGGCGCAGGCCACACCCGACGTGCCGATCGACACGATGACGTCTCCGGGCAGGGCGCCCAACCCCAGCGCCGACGCGGCGTTGTCTCCCGTGCCCGGACCGAGCCGGGCGTCACCGGCAGACGCGACGCCGGCGACCTCGTGCGGCTTCAGGACAGTCGGCAACAGAGCCTCGCGGCCCAGCGCCCGCGTGAGCAGGTCCGTCCGGTAGTCGCCGGTCACGGTCGACCAGTAGCCCGTGCCGCTCGCGTCCCCACGGTCGGTGACCAGCGCGTCCAGCGACCCAGCACCGGCGAGCTGCCAGGTCAGCCAGTCGTGCGGCAGGCAGACCGCCGACGTGCGGCGGGCGTTGTCCGGCTCGTGCTCGGCGAGCCACCTCAGCTTGGTCACGGTCAGCGATGCGACCGGTACGACGCCGATCTGCTCGGCCCATGCCTGCGCACCACCGAGCTCGGCGGTGAGGTCGCGTGCGGCGGCTGCGGAGCGGTTGTCGTTCCACAGCAGCGCCGGTCGGACGACCTCACCGTCGTCGTCCAGGCAGACCATGCCGTGCTGCTGCCCGCCGACCGAGATCGCCGCGACGTCGTCCAGGCCACCCGCCGCCTCGACGGCACGACCCAGGGCGGACAGCCACTCGGCCGGATGGACCTCGGTGCCGTCCGGGTGGGACGCGCGCCCCTGCCGGACGACCTCGCCGCTGTCGGCGTCGACGACCAGCACCTTGCAGGACTGCGTGGAGGAGTCGACCCCGGCGACGAGGGGCATCAGCGCACGCCGTACAGGTGCTCGAGAGCCAGCTGGTCGAGGCGCTCGAAGCCCATCCCCCGCTCCGCCGCTGCGTCGGGGTCGAACGGCTCCGCGCGCAGGTCGGCCAGGCTCTCGCCGTCGGCCAGCGTCGGTACGCCGAGCTCGTCGACCCTTGCGAGACGCATCGCCTCCTGCACGTCGGGGTCGGCGCGGAACGCGCGCGACTTCTCCCGCAGGATCAGGTAGTTGCGCATGCAGCCCTCGGCCGACGCCCACACGCCGTCCATGTCCTCGGTGCGCGGCGGCTTGAAGTCGAAGTGCCGCGGACCGTCGTACCCGCCGTTCTCCAGGATGTCGACGGTCCAGAACGCACCCCGGGCGTTGCCGGCGCCGAACCGCAGGTCCTGGTCGTAGCGCGGACCGGTCTGGCCGTTGAGGTCGGCGTGGAACAGCTTCCCGTGCCAGAGCGCCTGCGCGAGCCCGTGGGCGTAGTTGAGCGAGGCCATCTCTTCGTGCCCGACCTCCGGGTTGAGGCCGACCAGCTCGGGGTGCTCGAGCTCGTTGATGAACGCGAGTGCGTGCCCGATCGTCGGCAGCAGGATGTCGCCGCGCGGCTCGTTGGGCTTGGGCTCGATCGCGAAGCGCAGGTCGTAGCCGCGGTCGATCGTGTACTGCGCGAGCAGGTTGAACGCCTCGGCGTACCGGTCCAGAGCGGTGCGGATGTCCTTCGCGGCGCCCGACTCCGCGCCCTCGCGGCCGCCCCAGGCGACGAAGATCTTGGCGCCCATCTCGGCGGCGAGGTCGACGTTGTCCAGTGCCTTGCGTACGGCGAAACGGCGCACGTCGCGGTCGTTGTTGGTGAAGCCGCCGTCACGGAAGACCGGGTGGCTGAACAGGTTGGTGGTGATCATCGGGACGGTCAGGCCGGTCGCGTCCAGGGCCTTGCGGAGCGGAGCGAGGTGCGCCTCCTTGGTCGCCGCGTCGGCGCCGAAGGGGAACACGTCGTTGTCGTGGAAGGTGATGCCGTAGGCACCGAGGTCGGACAGGCGGTGGATCGCCTCCGCCGGATCCAGCGGCGGCCGGATCGCCGAGCCGAACACGTCGACGCCCTGCCAGCCCACCGTCCACAGCCCGAACGTGAACCGGTCCTCGCGCGTCGCGGTGTAGTCCTGCATCTGCATCACTTCCCCTTGATCGTTCCGGCAGACAACAAAACCTGTCTAGAGGTGGGTGTACAAGGCCCACGGTGCCGGTTATGTTGTTTTGAACAACATAACGCGTGACGGCCGTCACGCGCGAGAACTCCTCTGGAGGTTGGACAGATGCTCAAAACCAGGCGCTCCCGTGTCGCCTTACTCGCAGCAGCCAGCACGCTGGTCCTGTTCGGGGCGGCAGCGTGCGGGAGCAGCAGCGACGACAACAAGAAGACCGGCAGCAACGGAAACTCCGGGGCCACCGGCAAGGTCGGTGTCATCCTTCCGGACGCCACCACCTCCCCGCGCTGGGAAGGAAACGACCGGCCGAGCCTCACGAAGGCCTTCAGCGACGCGGGCATCAAGTCCGACATCCAGAACGCCGGCGGTGACACCGCCAAGTTCGGCACCATCTGCGACTCGATGATCAACGAGGGCGTCAAGGTCCTGATGATCGTCAACCTCGACTCCGACTCCGGTGCCGCCTGCCTCAAGAAGGCCACCACCGCGGGCATCACGAGCATCGACTACGACCGCCTCACGCTCGGCGGCGGGGCGTCGTACTACGTGTCGTTCGACAACGTCGAGGTCGGCAAGCTGATGGGTGAGGGCCTCACCAAGTGCCTGGACGCCGCCGGCAAGACCAAGGCGAACATCATCCAGATCAACGGCGCCGAGACCGACAACAACGCGGCGCTGTTCAAGCAGGGCTACGTCGAGGCGCTCAAGCCCAAGGTCGACTCCGGTGACTACACGCTCGTCGGCGACGTGTCGGGCGAGTGGAAGGACACCGTGGCGGCCAACGCCTTCGACGGTCTCTACACCAAGGCGCACGGCAAGATCGACGGCATCATCTCTGCCAACGACACCATGGCCGGTGGCATCATCGCCCGGCTCAAGGCCAACGGCCTCGCCGGCAAGGTCCCGGTCACCGGTCAGGACGCCTCCATCGAGGGTCTGCAGCGGGTCCTCGCAGGCACGCAGTGCATGACCGTCTACAAGAACACCAACCTCGAAGCCGACCTGGCCTCGAAGCTGGCGATCGACGTCATCAAGGGCGACAAGTCCGCGGCCGACGCGCTGGCCACGAAGACCGTCCCGGACACCACCAGCGGCAAGGACGTCAAGTCCGCGCTGGCGACGCCGGAGGCGATCACCAAGGACAACGTGAAGAAGCCCATCGACGACGGGTTCCAGAAGGCATCCGACGTCTGCACCGGCGAGTTCGCCAAGCTCTGCACGGCGGCCGGCATCAGCTGACCCCCTCGTGTGGGTGCCGGCCCTCGAGGGGCCGGCACCCATACGATGCGCGCCCGCGCCCTCTCCGGCGCGGCTCCTGTCGTTGCACCCTGCCTGTCAAACCGGAAGGTCCAGTCCATGAGCGCCACCCAGACCGAGCCTGCGCCGGTCGACCTCGAGCAGCCGATCCTCAGCCTGCGCGGCATAGAGAAGAGCTTCGGCGCCGTCCACGTGCTGCGCGGCGTCGACCTCGACGTCCGCGCCGGCCAGGTCACCGCCCTCGTCGGTGACAACGGCGCCGGCAAGAGCACCCTGATCAAGGGCATCGCCGGCATCCACGGCTTCGACGCCGGCCAGTACCTCTTCGAGGGCAAGCCCGTCACCGTGCACAACCCGCGCGACGCCAACGCCCTCGGCATCGAGGTCGTCTACCAGGACCTCGCGCTGTGCGACAACCTCGACGTCGTCCACAACATGTACCTCGGCCGCGAGCTCACC
>JAEKKP010000298.1 GCA_019510315.1 Propionibacteriales bacterium | reverse complement strand
GATCCTGCAGGGGACGTTCGAGACCTTTGCGGCTGTCGCCGACAAGCGGTTCTCCGGAACGCTCGCGGGCACCATCACGCTCACGGCCGGCCTCGGCGGCATGGGCGGTGCCCAGCCCCTGGCCGTGACGATGAACGACGGCGTCGCGATCTGCATCGACGTCGACCAGTCCCGGATCACCCGGCGGATCGAGCACCGCTACCTCGACGTCCAGGCCGACTCGCTCGAGGACGCCCTCGCACGCGCGGTCGAGGCCCGCGACGCACGGAGGCCGCTGTCGATCGGTGTCCTCGGCAACGCGGCCGACCTCGTCCCACAGCTGCTCGAGATGGGCGCGCCGATCGACATCGTCACCGACCAGACCTCGGCGCACGACCCGCTGTCCTACCTGCCGGCCGGGATCGCGTTCGAGGACTGGCACGACGCCGCTGCGGCCGACCCGGTCGGTTTCACCAAGCAGGCAAGGAATTCGATGGCCGCGCACGTGCGCGCGATGGTCGAGTTCCAGGACCGTGGCGCCGAGGTCTTCGACTACGGCAACTCGATCCGCGACGAGGCCCGGAAGGGCGGGTACGACCGCGCCTTCGAGTTCCCGGGGTTCGTGCCGGCGTACATCCGGCCGCTGTTCTGCGAAGGCAAGGGCCCGTTCCGCTGGGCCGCGCTCTCCGGCGACCCGGCGGACATCGAGGCGACGGATCGCGCCATCCTCGAGCTGTTCCCCCACAACGAGCGCCTCCGGAAGTGGATCACGATGGCCCAGGAACGGGTCGCCTACCAGGGACTGCCCGCACGCATCTGCTGGCTCGGCCCGACTGGGCGCTGCTCAACGCCCTGGTCAACACCGCGTCCGGAGCGACCTGGGTGTCGATCCACCACGGCGGCGGCGTCGGCATGGGCCGCTCGATCCATGCCGGACAGGTCTGCGTCGCCGACGGCACGGACCTCGCGGCACACAAGATCGAGCGGGTGCTCACGAACGACCCAGGCATGGGGGTCATCCGGCACGTCGACGCAGGCTACGAGCGGGCCACCGAGGTCGCCGCCGAGCGCGGCGTGCGGATCCCCGCCTCGGAGTCCTGAGGAGTCAGGAGGTCGACGGCCGAGCGATCCAGATCGTCCGGTTGGTCCAGTTACTGGGACCGAGCCTCTTGCCGCTGCACACCACGATCGCGAGCTTGGGCTTGCCGATCGTGCTGTAGTAGCCGCCGAGCCGGGTCGGGGTGGTCACCTTCACCCGCTTCACGCGGTAGCAGAGGGCCGACGACCCTCCGCGCAGGATGATCCGGGCGCCGACGTGCAGCCGCTT
>JAEKKP010000124.1 GCA_019510315.1 Propionibacteriales bacterium | reverse complement strand
GCCGACCGAGCAGGCGCTCAAGCTCGCCCAGGAGGCCGACCTCGACCTCGTCGAGATCGCCCCGCAGGGACGGCCACCGGTCGCCAAGCTCATGGACTACGGGAAGTTCAAGTACGAGAACGCCCAGAAGGCCCGTGAGGCGCGACGCAACCAGACCAACACGGTGATCAAGGAGATGAAGCTCCGGCCGAAGATCGACGCGCACGACTACGAGACCAAGAAGGGTCACGTCGTGCGGTTCCTCCGCCAGGGCGACAAGGTCAAGATCACCATCATGTTCCGCGGCCGCGAGCAGCACCGCCCCGAGCTCGGGTTCCGGCTGCTGCAGAAGCTGGCCGAGGACGTCACCGAGCTCGGCTTCGTGGAGTCCTCTCCCAAGCAGGACGGCCGCAACATGACGATGGTGATCGGCCCGCACAAGAAGAAGGCCGAGGCCAAGGCCGAGGTGAAGGCAGCCAAGCAGGAGCACGCCGCCGCACTCGAGGCAAGAAGGAACGCAAGCGTTCAGAGAACCTCGATCCCGAGATCGAAGCCTGAGAGAGAGATAGGGAAGATGCCGAAGAACAAGTCGCACTCCGGAGCCGGCAAGCGCTTCCGGGTGACCGGGTCGGGCAAGATCCTGCGCGAGAAGGCGGGCAAGCGTCACAACCTGGAGAAGAAGTCCTCCAAGGTGACCCGCCGCATGACCGGGACCACCGAGGTCGCCAAGGCCGACGTCCCCCGCGCCAAGAAGCTGCTCGGCCTCTGACCTCCCGGCACCCGCCGAACCTGAACAAGGAGTAACACCACATGGCACGCGTCAAGCGGGCGGTCAACGCCCAGAAGAAGCGCCGGGTCGTCCTCGAGCGCGCCTCCGGCTACCGGGGCCAGCGCTCACGGCTCTACCGCAAGGCCAAGGAGCAGGTCACCCACTCCCTGGTCTACAGCTACAACGACCGCCGCAAGAAGAAGGGTGAGTTCCGCAAGCTGTGGATCCAGCGGATCAACGCCGGCGCGCGCGCGAACGGGCTGACCTACAACCGGTTCATCCAGGGCCTCGGCCTCGCGGGTGTCGAGGTCGACCGCAAGATCCTGGCCGACCTGGCCGTCAACGACCTGCCCGCGTTCGTCGCGCTGGTCGAGGTCGCCAAGGCAGCCCTGCCCGAGGACGTCAACGCACCGGTCTCGGCCTGAGCCATCACCAACGGTGACGTGGCGAGCCCCTCTGCTGCACCCCTGAAGCCGACCAGCGGCAGGGTCAAGGCAGCAAGGCGGCTCGCCCGTCGCACGTCCCGCGAGGAGCTCCGGCTGTTCCTCGCCGAGGGCGGCAAGGCCCTCGCCGAGGCACTGCTCCTCGACGGCTGCGTCGTCGAGGTGTTCGCCACGGCGGCCGCCTCCGAGGAGTACGCCGACCTGCGTCGTCGAGTCGAGTCGCTCGGGCTGCCGTGGCAGCTCGTCACCGACGAGGCGCTCGTGGCACTCGCCGGCGCGGTCACTCCGCAGGGCGTGGTCGCGGTGTGCCGCCACCTCGACGTTCCTCTCACGGACGTCCTCGGCGGCAGCCTCCTCGTGATCTGCGCCGACGTCCGCGACCCCGGCAACGCCGGCACCATCATCCGCACGGCCGACGCGGCCGGCGCCGACGCGGTGGTGCTGGCCGGCCACAGCGTCGACGCGTACAACGCCAAGACTGTCCGGGCAACAGTCGGGTCGCTCTTCCACGTGCCACTCGCCGTCGAGCCGGACCCGGCCGTCGCGGTCCGGGTCGCGCGGGAGGCCGGCTACCGCGTGCTCGCAGCCGACGGTGCGGGTGAGCTCGACCTGTTCGCCGCCGGCGACCTTCTCGGCGGTCGCGTCGCCTGGTTGTTCGGCAACGAGGCGTGGGGACTCCCGGTCGAGCTGGCTGAGCTCGCCGACCATCGCGTCGCGATCCCGATCCACGGACGAGCCGAGAGCCTCAACCTCGCAACCGCGGCTGCGGTCTGCCTCTACGCCTCCGCGGAGACGACCAGACGCCCGCGCTGAGGACCTGTCTCGGCGTACGCTCGAGCCATGGACCGCGAGGACTACCGTCACCTCCCGGAGCCGGTCCGACTGGAGGACACCGTCGCCGAGACGGACACCCGCCCCGTCCCTGACCCGGACGGCGGGATCAACCCCGAGTCGCTGTTCGCGGTCCGTTACGGCCTCGCCTGACCCCTGGCCCGGCCGGCGGACCGTAGTGTCGTGGCGTGCACTCCGACGACGCCCTCCTCTGGGACGCGCTGCCTGACGGCGTGGTGATCGCGGATGCCGACGGGATCGTCGAGGTCCTCAACGCGGCAGCGCGAAAGATGCTCGGGGAGGCGGCCGCCGTCGGCGCATCCCTGTCCGACGTACTGGCGCTGCAGGACCAGGATGCTCGCGGCTGGTTCACGGAGAACAAGCCGTACGCCGGCATCACCAGCCGCACCGGGATCCCGGAGCAGTCATGGTTCCTCGCCGACGGCACCGAGGTGCTCGTCACGGCGCGGATCAGCCGTTCGGAGCGCCGCGGCCCGGTCCACCGGGTCGCCGTGGTGCTGCGCTCGGCCCGGGGCCGGGAGCGGCTCGACCGCGAACGCTCGGACCTCGTCGCCACCGTCGCGCACGAGCTCCGCTCGCCGCTGACAGGGGTCAAGGGCTTCGTCACGACGTTGCTGAGCAAGTGGGACCGGCTCAACGACGAGCAGAAGAAGCTGATGCTGCACACCGTCAGCACCGACGCCGAGCGTCTCTCGCGGCTGATCACCGAGCTCCTCGACGTGGCCAGGATCGACACCGGGCGCCTGCAGCTCTACCCGCGCGAGATCGACGTCGTGCCGGTGATCGAGCGCGTCGCCGAGTCGGTGCGTGCGGGCACCAGTCGCACGATCACCACGCAGCACGCGGCCGCGGCGGCCGCTGCCTTCGCCGATCCGGACAAGTTCGTCCAGGTCGCGACCAACCTGGTCGACAACGCGGTGCGCCACGGCGACGGTCACGTCTCGGTGACCACCGAGCCCGGGCCGCTGGGCGTCCGGATCACGGTCGACGACCAGGGCGACGGCATCGAGGAGGCCCTCCGTGACCGGGTGTTCACGAAGTTCTGGAAGCACGGCGCCCAGGGTGGCTCCGGCCTCGGCATGTACATCGTCAACGGTCTCGTCCGGGTCCACGGCGGCGAGCTGACCATCCTCGACGCGCCCGGCGGCGGCGCTCGCATCGTGGTGGACTGGCCGGCCGACGACCGGCGTCCGTGACCCCGTTCGTGGAACTGGTTCGTCGGGCGCGCGTGGGTCTTCCTAGACTGCAACCCGCACGTTCCCGTCACGAGAGGCAGCCATGTCCGGCACGTCCAGCTCCTACGACCCCGTCCAGGTGACACCGCTCGGGGAGGAGCAGGTGTTTGCGATGCGCGACGCTGCCGTGGCGGCGATCGCGGCGGCCGCCGACCTCGACCAGCTCAAGCAGGTGCGGTCGGAGCACGCCGGCGACCGTTCGCCGCTGGCGCTGGCGAACCGCGAGATCGGCGCGCTGCCGCCGCAGGCCCGCAAGGACGCGGGGATGCGAGTGGGCCAGGCCCGTGCCGCGGTCAACGAGGCGCTGGCCGCGCGGACCGAGGTGCTCGAGGCCGAGGCCGAGGACCGGATGCTCGTCGAGGAGACGGTCGACGTCACCCTGCCGTGGGACCGGCAGCCGCGCGGCGCCCGGCACCCGATCACGATGATGTCGGACCTCGTGTCCGACGTGTTCGTGGCGATGGGCTGGGAGGTCGCCGAAGGCCCGCTGGTCGAGGCGGAGTGGCTCA
The DNA here is from genome assembly GCA_019510315.1 of Propionibacteriales bacterium. Lineage (GTDB taxonomy): Bacteria > Actinomycetota > Actinomycetes > Propionibacteriales > Nocardioidaceae > Marmoricola. The sequence goes on along the minus strand of JAEKKP010000124.1, from coordinate 1,376 downwards.
ACTTCGACGCGCTCAACCTGGGCCCGGACCACCCGGCGCGCACGATGCAGGACACGTTCTGGACCGAGCCGGCCGACAACCACGTCGTGCTGCGCACCCACACCTCACCGGTCCAGGCGCGCACGATGCTGACCCGCGAGCCACCGATCTACGTCGTCTGCCCCGGCCGGGTGTTCCGCACCGACGAGTACGACGCCACGCACAGCCCGATGTTCCACCAGGTCGAAGGGCTCGTCGTCGACGAGGGCATCACGATGGCCCACCTCAAGGGCACCCTCGACCACTTCGCCCAGGCGGTGTTCGGCGAGGGCATCACGACCCGGTTCCGGCCGTCGTACTTCCCGTTCACCGAGCCCAGCGCCGAGGTGGACCTGGTGTGCTTCGTGTGTCGCGGCAGCGGGACCCTCGACGGCAGCACCTGTCGCACCTGCCGGGGGGAGGGCTGGATCGAGTGGGGCGGCTGCGGCGTGGTCAATCCACGCGTGCTGGTCGCCTGCGGCGTCGACCCCGAGCGCTACACGGGCTTCGCCTTCGGCATGGGCATCGACCGCACGCTGATGTTCCGGCACGGCGTCGAGGACCTGCGCAGCTTCTTCGAGGGCGACGTCCGCTTCAGCCGCGCCTTCGGAACGGAGATCTGAGATGAAGGCACCGGTCTCCTGGATCCGCGAGTACGTCGACCTGCCTGCGGGCGTGTCGACGGAGGACCTCGCGCACCGTCTCACCGCGCTCGGGCTCAAGCTGGAGTCGATCCACCGTGCGGGCTCGGACATCACGGGCCCGCTGGTCGTCGGCCGTGTGCTCACGATGGATGCCGAGCCGCAGAAGAACGGCAAGACCATCAACTGGTGCACCGTCGACGTCGGCCACGCCAACGGGTCCGGCGAACCACAGGGCATCGTCTGCGGCGCCCACAACTTCGCCCCGGGCGACCTGGTCGTGGTCGTGCTCCCCGGAGGCGTGCTGCCCGGGGGGTTCGAGATCTCCGCGCGCAAGACCTACGGCCACGTGTCCGCGGGGATGATCTGCTCCGCCCGCGAGCTGGGCTTGGGCGACGACCATGCAGGCATCATCGTCCTGCCGCCCGGGGCAGGAGAGCCGGGCGACGACGCCTTCGACGTGCTGCACCTGCGCGAGGACGTCATCGAGTTCGAGATCAACCCCGACCGCGCCTACGCCCTCTCGGTGCGCGGGATCGCCCGCGACGCGGCGCTCGGCTACGACGCGGCGTTCACCGACCCGGCCTCGAGGTCCACACCGGCACCCGACGACCACGGCTACCCGGTTGTCGTCGACGACCCCGCGGGCTGCCCGGTGTTCGTGGCCCGGTCGGTCTCCGGTTTCGACCCGGCCGCGCCGACGCCCGACTGGATGGC
>JAEKKP010000297.1 GCA_019510315.1 Propionibacteriales bacterium | reverse complement strand
CCGTCGCGTTCTCGGTGACCTGCTCGGGGCGAGAGGCGCCGATGATCGCGGCCGCGACGTTCGGGTTCTGCAGCGTCCAGGCCACCGCCAGCTGGGCGAGCGACAGACCGGCGTCCGCGGCGAGCGGCTTCAGCTCCTGGACGGCGCGCAGGTGGTCGTCGTCGAGCCAGCGGGCGACCATGTCGGCACCGCCGGCCTGGTCGGTCGCGCGCGAGCCGGACGGCGGCGGCTGACCGGGAAGGTACTTCCCGGTCAGGACACCCTGCGCGATCGGCGACCAGACGATCTGGCCCATCCCGACCTCCTCCGACGCCGGCACGACCTCGGACTCGATGACGCGCCAGAACATGTTGTACTGCGGCTGGTTCGAGATCAGCGGCACGTGCAGCTCCTGCGCGAGAGAGGCAGCGGCCCGGATCTCCTCCGCCCGCCACTCCGAGACCCCGATGTAGAGCGCCTTGCCGGACCGGACGACGTCCGCGAACGCGAGCATCGTCTCCTCCAGCGGCGTCTCGTGGTCATAGCGGTGCGCCTGGTAGAGGTCGACGTAGTCGGTGCCGAGCCGGCGCAGCGAGCCGTCGATCGACTCGAGGATGTGCTTGCGCGACAGGCCGCGGTCGTTGTGGCTCGGGCCGGTCGGCCAGAACACCTTCGTGAAGATCTCCAGGCCCTCGCGGCGCTCGCCGGCAAGCGCCTTGCCCAGGACCGACTCGGCCCGCGTGGCGGCGTACACGTCGGCGGTGTCGAAGGTGGTGATGCCGACCTCGAGCGCCTGTCGCACGCAGGCGAGGGCGGCGTCCTCCTCGACCTGGGAGCCGTGGGTGATCCAGTTGCCGTAGGCGATCTCGGTGATCTTCAGGCCGCTCCGGCCGAGGTTGCGTGTCTGCATGCGTCGACACTACCCATTGTCCATACACGCACTCGACAAAGGCCCTGGCTCGACAATAGAACGTGTTTCAGTTTGAATCGACGACGTGCGCACCTACGTCGTCTCCGGCGCGGCCTCCGGCATCGGTGCCGCGACCGCAGCCCTCCTGACCAGCGGTGGCGACCGGGTCATCGGCGTCGACCTGCACGGTGCCGACGTCCAGGCCGACCTGGCCACCGCCGACGGG
>JAEKKP010000294.1 GCA_019510315.1 Propionibacteriales bacterium | reverse complement strand
GCCGAGAGCGCCGCAAGGTCGGCGTCGGAGAGCCGGCCGAGCAGCGCCACTCCGAACCGATGCACCTCGAGCCCGAGCGCGAGCCTGACCCGACCGCTCGGCGCGGGCACGGCGAGACCCGGGGTCGGGGTGGGCAGGTGCCCGTCGAGCCAGCACAGCCGGAGCATCGACTCGACCGGTCCCTCGGCCCGCTCGTCGGCGAGGGCCGCCAGCTCCCGCAGCTGGACCACGCCGTGCAGCCCGCCGAACCTCGGCAGCTCTGCCATCAGAGCGGTGTGCGAGAACGCACGCAGCGCGAGCAGGCCGTCGAGCGCCGCGAGCGCCCGGTCCGGCGGCAGCCATCGGCCGAGGTCGAGCGCCGTGCGCAGCGGCGTCGTGCACCGCACACCCTCGACGGTCTCCAGGTCGTGGCCGGTGTAGCGGACTCCGCGGACGCCGGGCCGGCCCGTCCGGTGACCCCGACCGTGCACCTCGACCGGCACCGGCGAGTCGGCGTCGGGGCGGAGGAGGTCGACCCCGTGGAGCCACGCCGCCGTCTGACCGACCACGACCTGCCCGCTCCTGACCACCAGCCCGAGTGCGCGCGCCCGCACGGTCTTCGACGACGGGACCGTGGCGTCGAGGTAGACACCACGCAGGAGCCGGCGCACGCGACCCTCGCGGTGCAACCGGTCCAGGACGGCGCGGCCGATGCCCGCCCGGGCAGCCATGGCCGGGGTGAACGGGGCGTCGATCGGCAGCCGTGGCGAGATCGGGTCGAGCGGGAGCGCGACGAGGGGCGGCGTGGGCGAGCTGTCCATCGGCCCACCATGGCCGAACCCGGCGTTTCCCCGCCGGCACAATCCACAGGCTCGGCCGACGCCACGAAAATGTGAGCGCGCACAGGCCCGCGGAGACGACCCGATCGGGTCGACATCCCGCGTGCCGCCGAGGATCCCGACATGTGGACCCGAGACCTTGACGTCACGAAATGTTAGCGCAAACATTCGGGCTCGTACGACTGTGACCTGCGTTACATGGCCGTGCACCCTTTGCCACTCGGGAAGCCAAGGAGTCGTACATGTCCAGAATCGCCTCGCTTCGACTGGTCCACCTCGTCGCCGTCCTGTTGGCGACGCTCGCCCTCACG
>JAEKKP010000122.1 GCA_019510315.1 Propionibacteriales bacterium | reverse complement strand
GCGACGCAGCGGCCGGGCACCGTACGCCGGGTCGTAGCCGTGCTCGGTGAGCCAGGCCCGCGCGCTCTCGGTGACCTCGACGCTGATCCGACGTGCGGCGAGCCGCTGGTCGAACGCCTTCAGCTGGAGGTCGACGATGTGGGCGAGCTCGTCCCTGCCGAGCGCGTCGAAGACGACGATCTCGTCGAGCCGGTTGAGGAACTCGGGCTTGAAGGCCTGCCGCACCATCGTCATCACCGACTCCCGCCGCGCCTCGCCGTCGAGCGTCGGGTCGACGAGGAACTGCGAGCCGAGGTTGCTGGTGAGGATCAGCACCGTGTTGCGGAAGTCGACGGTGCGGCCCTGCCCGTCGGTCAGCCGACCGTCGTCGAGCACCTGGAGCAGGATGTCGAACACCTCGGGGTGCGCCTTCTCGACCTCGTCGAGCAGCACGACGGAGTACGGCCGCCGGCGGATCGCCTCGGTGAGCTGGCCGCCCTCCTCGTAGCCGACGTAGCCCGGCGGGGCACCGACCAGCCGCGCGACGGAGTGCTTCTCGCCGTACTCGCTCATGTCGATGCGCACGATCGCGCGCTCGTCGTCGAACAGGAAGTCCGCGAGCGACTTGGCGAGCTCGGTCTTGCCGACGCCGGTCGGACCGAGGAAGAGGAAGCTGCCGGTGGGCCGGTTCGGATCGGAGATGCCGGCGCGCGAGCGGCGTACGGCGTCGGAGACGGCCGTCACTGCCGCACGCTGGCCGACCAGCCGCTCGCCGAGGATGTCCTCCATCCGGAGCAGCTTCGCCGTCTCGCCCTCGAGCAGCCGTCCGGTGGGGATGCCGGTCCAGGCCTCGACCACCTCGGCGATCTCCTCGGGCCCGACCTCCTCGCGGACCATCGGATCCTCGATCACCTCAGCCGCGTCTGCGGTCTCGATCTGCTTCTCCAGGGAGGGAATCCGCCCGTAGAGGATCTCCGAGGCCTGCGCGAGGTCGCCCTCACGCTGGAGCCGCTCGGCCTCGACCCGCAGGACGTCGATCTGCTTGCGGATCTCGCCGGAGCCCTCGAGCGCGGCCTTCTCCCGCTCCCAGCGCGTCTCCAGTCCGCGCAGCTCCTCCTGCCGGTCGGCGAGGTCGCTGCGCAGCTTCTCGAGCCGGTCGCGGGACGCGTCGTCGGTCTCCCGCTCGAGCGCGAGCTCCTCCATCTTCATCCGGTCGACCGCGCGCCGGAGCTGGTCGATCTCGACCGGCGAGGACTCGATCTCCATCCGGAGCCTGGACGCCGACTCGTCGACCAGGTCGATCGCCTTGTCGGGAAGCTGGCGGCCGGGGATGTAGCGGTCGGACAGCATCGCCGCCGCGACCAAGGCAGCGTCGGTGATCTTCACGCCGTGGTGGGCTTCGTACTTCTCCTGCAGTCCGCGCAGGATCGCGATCGTGTCCTCGACACTCGGCTCGCCGACGAAGACCTGCTGGAACCGGCGCTCCAGCGCCGGGTCCTTCTCGATCCGCTCGCGGTACTCGTCCAGCGTCGTCGCGCCGATCAGCCGCAGCTCGCCGCGGGCGAGCATCGGCTTGAGCATGTTGCCCGCGTCCATCGCGGAGTCACCACCGGCGCCCGCGCCGACCACGGTGTGCAGCTCGTCGATGAAGGTGATGACCTGGCCCTCGGCGGACTTGATCTCCTCGAGCACGGCCTTGAGCCGCTCCTCGAACTCGCCGCGGTACTTCGCGCCGGCCACCATCGCAGCCAGGTCGAGGCTGAGCACGCGACGGCCCTTCAGCGAGTCGGGCACGTCGCCGGCGACGACCCGCTGGGCCAGGCCTTCGACGACCGCCGTCTTGCCGACGCCGGGCTCACCGATGAGCACCGGGTTGTTCTTGGTACGCCGCGACAGCACCTGGATCACGCGGCGGATCTCCGCGTCCCGGCCGATCACCGGGTCGAGCTTGCCCTCCTCGGCACGCGCGGTCAGGTCGACGGCGTACTTCTCCAGCGCCTCGTACGACGCCTCCGCCTCCTGGCTGGTCACTCGCCGGTTGCCGCGCACGCTCGCGATGACCTCGCGGAGCCCGTCGGCGGTGACCCCGGCGTTGAAGAGCGCTGTCTGCACCGGGCTCTCCACCACGGCCAGCGCGGTGAGGAGGTTCTCGGTGGCGACGTACTCGTCCTTCATCTCCTGCGCGAGCTCGATCGCCTTGGCCAGCACGCGCGTCAGCGCCGGCGAGGTGGCCGGCGTCTGCACGGTCGCTCCGGTGGCCGACGGCAGGCTCCACGTCAGCTGGTCGAGCTCGTGGCTGAGCTTCTCGACGTCGGCACCGGCCTTGGTGAGCAGCGACGGCGCAAGTCCGTTGTCCTGGCGCAGCAGTGCCACGGCGAGGTGCACCGGCTCGACCTGGCTGTTGCCGGCGGTCACGGCGGCGTTGTGCGCGGCGTTGATGACCTCGACGCTGCGGGAGGTGAACTTCGATCCGTCCATGCAGGCAGTCCCCCTTCGGACCCTTGGGCTCTCGTGCTGATCGTGACGGATCCGGACGCATCCGTCACTGGCACAACGCGCCCAAAGTTGAGTGCATTCCACTCAAGTCCAGGGATTTTCAGGCGGAGGCGAGCTCCTCGGCAGCCGCCGGGGCGACGGACCCGGTCCGCGACGGGCGCGGGATCGCCAGCGAGAAGCCGAGCGCGACGACCGCGGCCGCGATCGAGACCAGCAGGGCGACGGTGAAGCCGTGCGAGGAGGGCAGCGTCGCCGGACCGAGGTGCATCGACTCGTGGGCGAGCACCACGCTGATCACGGCCGAGGACAGCGAGGTCCCCATGGAGCGCATCAGCGCGTTCAGTCCGTTGGCGGCGGCCGTCTCGGTGATCGGCACAGCGCCCATGATGAGCGCCGGCATCGCGGCGTACGCGATCCCGATGCCGGCACCGATGAAGACGGTGGCCAGGGTGATCTCCCACGGCTGGTCGCGCAGGAACAGCGCCGAGACGTAGCCGAGCCCGATCACGACGATGCCGGTGGCCAGGCTGGTGCGAGGTCCGCGGGCTGCGGAGAGGCGCGCGCCGACGCTGGAGAACAGGTACATCACGAAGCCGCTCGGGGCGAGCAGCAGGCCCGTCTGGATCATCGTGCGGCCCATCCCGTAGCCCGTCTGCTCGGGCGCCATCAGGATCTGCGAGGGGATCAGCGACATGCCGTACATCGCGAAGCCCACGGCGACCGAGGAGACGTTGGTGAACAGCACCTGCGGCCGCGCCGAGACCCGCAGGTCGACCAGCGGCGCACCCACGCGGAGCTCCCAGACGCCCCACACGAGCGGTCGGCCCAGCCCCAGTCGCCACCCTTCGTGATCGCGACCAGCAGCATGAGGAGCCCGGCAGCCAGGCCGACGGCACCGAGTACGTCGAAGCGGGCCGGCGTCCGGACGGGTGACTCCGGCACCAGCGTCGCCACCGCCACCACGCCAACGACCGCGAGGCCGGCGGCGACCCAGAACAGCGCGTGCCAGCTGCCCTTCTCCGCGATCACGGCCGCGACCGGCAGGCCGATCGCACCGCCGACGCCGAGCGTCGCGCTCACCTGCGCGACCGCAGACCCGACGCGCTCCGGCGGCAGCTCGTCGCGCATGATGCTGATGCCGAGCGCGATCGCGCCCATCGACAGGCCCTGGAGCGCACGGCCGGCGACGACCAGCTCGAGGCTGCCGAAGAGCGCGCACACCAGCGAGCCGGCGGCCAGCGCGCCGAGGCTGAGCAGGAGCATCAGGCGCTTGCCGAACATGTCGCCGAGCCGTCCGGCGATCGGCATGATCACGGCCGCGGCCAGGAGCGTGGCGGTGATCGCCCACGAGGCGTCGGCCGGGGAGCTGTCCAGGATCCGCGGCAGCACCGGCACCAGCGGGATGATCATCGTCTGGGTCAGCGCGACCACGATGCCGCAGTAGCAGGCGACGGCGATGACGACGCCCGGCCGGGGATGCGGCTCTCGCACGCTGGCGCCCACGGGTCCTCCTGGTGACGAGCCGCCGGACGGCGACAGGATGTGTATCGTACACATTCTCGTGTGTACGATGCACATCGAGCAACGAGAGGAGCGCCACGTTGACGGATCCGCACATCGCCGCCGTCGAGGTCGAGCTCTCCCTGCTCGCGCGGCACCACCTGCACTCGAGCCAGCACAGCCCCGAGCGGCTGCTGGACCGGTCCGGCTACCACCTGCTCAGTCGTCTCGAGCTCGGCCCGCTGAACCTCAAGCAGCTCGCCGAGGCGTTCCGGCTCGACCCGTCGACGGTCAACCGCCAGGTCAACGCGCTCCTGCGTGCCGGACTGGTCGAGCGGGCTCCCGATCCCGGCGGCGCGGTCGCCCGGGTGCTCCGGCCCACCGAGGCCGGACTCGACCTGCTCCACCGCGACCGGCGGATCCTCCAGGAGCAGGTCGGTCGCGTGCTGGCCGACTGGTCGGCGGCCGAGACCGACGAGCTGCACCGGATGCTGGAGAAGCTGAACACCTCGATCGAGGCGCTCGAGGGCCGACCCTGGCCCAGGGCCTGACCCGCACCCAGCCGGTACGACGAGGCGCCCGGTCCTCGCGGACCGGGCGCCTCCAGGGCGTCGAGCGCGAGCTCGGGCGGCACGGCGTACGGCCACCCGGGCCCGACGCTCAGGCCGAGATGGCCTTGTTCTCCTGGTCGGCAGAACCGACCTGGATCTCGATCTTCCGCGGCTTCGCCTGCTCGGCGACCGGGACCCGGAGCCGGAGCACGCCGTCGTGGTAGTTCGCCTCGATCTTCTCCAGGTCGAGGTTGTCACCCAGGACGAGCTGGCGGCTGAACAGGCCGCGCGGGCGCTCGCTGGCGAGCATCTCCCAGTCGCCGTTGCGGGCGACGCGCTCGGCCTTGACGGTCAGGACGTTGCGCTCGACGTCGAGGTCGATGCTCTCCTTGGCGACGCCGGGCAGGTCGAACTCGAGGACGAACACGTCGCCCTCACGCCACGCATCCATCGGCATGACCGCCGGCCGGTTGGTGGTGCCGGTCGCACCGAGCAGTTGCTGGGCGAGGCGGTCGAAGTCACGGAACGGGTCTGCAGTGCGCAGCAACATCTCGAAACTCCTCGTGCAACTTGTCGTGAACAGTGGGTCTGGTCGATCAGCCGGATCTCTATCGGCTGATACAGTTTTGATATAACGCCACGGGCAGGAAAAATCAAGAGGTCGAAAGGGGCAGACGTGGACCGACACTCGCGCGCCGTGTACGCGATCTCCGTGGCGGCCGAGCTCTCCGGCACCGCGATCGCGAACCTGCGCGTCTACGAGCGCCACGGCCTTGTCGCCCCCGACCGCACGGAGGGCGGCACCCGTCGCTACAGCGACGCCGACGTCGAGCGGCTGGTCCGGATCCGCGAGCTCCTCGACGCCGGCCTGAACCTCGCCGGCGTCGACCGCGTGCTCGAGCTGGAGGACGAGGTTGCGCGGCTGCGCGAGCGATCCTGACCCGCACCCCGCCGGGCGCGCGCGTATCGGTCCGAAGCGGGACGCGTCCATAGTCCGATGTCGTCATGACACGTGAACTTCAGCCCAGTTTGATCGTGTCTGTACGCCTCCGTCTCGGATGTCCGCTCCTGGCCGATGAGGTGCCGATCGTCAGCGGACCTAGGGAGACTCCATGCTGCGAATCAAGACTCTGCTCACGGTCATCGGAGCGGCCACGATCCTTGTGCTTGCCGGGAACACCGTGGCGCTCGCCGCAACCGGCCACAGCTTCATCCTCGGCAAGACCAACAAGGCCAACACCGTGTCGACACTCAAGCGCACAACGAACGGGCCGGCGCTCAACCTGGTGACGAAGCCCTCGAACACCGCCCCGTTCAGTGTGAACAGCAACGGCAAGGTCGCGAACCTCAACGCGGACAGCCTCGACGGTCAGGACTCGTCGGCCTTCGCCCCCTCGTCGCTCAGCGGACAGGTGGGCAGCATTGCGAGCAACACGCCGATAGCGCGCGGTTTCATCAACACCGGGGCGGGCGGGACCGCCCCGACGATCGCGACAGGGTCCACAGGTGTCAGTGCAGTCAGCTGGGATGCCGGCAACACCCGCTACGAGCTGACGGTCACCGGCCAGTCGTACTTCTTCAATGACTTCGTCACGATCATCACGGGCACCTGCGCCAACCTGCCACCCACCTCGAGCAGTGTGAGCGGCCACCTGTTGGCGATCTTCGGAGCCGGCGCGCCGTGCGCCGGCGGCGGCGGTTTCGCGTACGTGATCTACAAGATCCACTGACCGAACGGCATCGGCGGCGGCCCCGTGCTCGTAGGAGCACGGGTCCGTCGTCCCGCGCCCGATCGACCTGGCTGCTAACCCTCCGGAACACCCTGCTCGGGCAGGTCGACCTGCTCCTCGGCATCGACCAGGCAGGTGCGGCAGAAGTCGACGCCGAACGGCGTGAGGTGGATCGACCGACGCACGATCTTGGGGAACCGGGTCGCGTGCATCGCCTCGAGCACGTCGGGCTGTGCCTCGACGACCTGGTACTCCAGGGGGTCCTCCAGCTGCTCGCGGGAGAACCAGATGAGCCCCAGCCGGAACAGGTTGTTGAGGTACGCCGGCACCTCGTCGAGGTAGCGCACCCCCGCCCGCGGCCCGATCATCGTCAGCCCGCCTGCGATCAGCGACGAGCTGACCATCCCGACCGGTCCGCCGGTGCGCACGTCGACCGACGGCTGCGGACCGCCACGCAACAGCAGGAGCAGGATCCGCGCCTCGTCGGGCGCGAGTTCCTCGAGGATCCGCCCGTACGCCGGGTGCGCCTCGTCGTCACTCCACACGTCCCGCGACCGCCGTAGCAGCTCCTCGCCGCGCTCGCGCAACGTGAGATCGCCCTCAGGCTCCGGCTGGTCGACCGTGATCATCGAGGACAGCGTCACCCCTGCCTGCAGCAGCGCGCGTCGCAGCGGCACCCCGCTCGACACGGCGGTCGCGACGTCCGAGATCGCACGGGTGGCCTCGGCCACGTCCTCGGCGACGCCGCGGACGAGGTCGCCCGCGGCCGACGGGTCGGTCATCGCCCGGGCCAGGTTGCGCGCCGACCGGGTGCCGGAGCCGATCGCCCAGGACGCCGACCGCAGCCACGCCGTACCGGCGATGCGGGCCACGCCCGGCAACGCCTCGGCGGCACCTTCCCAGACAGCAGGCGTCCGGTCGCGCGCGGGTTCGCGGTCGGTCATGAGCCGCCCACCCCGAAGATCGCGAGGTGGATGAGCCCTCCCGCGAAGCCCATGATCGCGCCGTGCGCGTAGAGCATCCACTCGTCCTCCCTGATCGCGGAGCGCATCATCTCGACGAAGTCACGCGGCGGCAGCTCCTTGGTGCGTACGGCGACCAGTGTGCGGATCTTGTCGGCCTGGCGCTTGCTGAAGACCGGATCGCGGAACGGCGTGATGGTCCGGTCGACGGCCTCGGTCGCGACGGCGTCGCGGATGCTGTCGAACCGCTTGGTGCCGACGGCGATCCGGACGGCTCCGCGCACGGGTCCGGCGGCCTGGTCGATCGCCGGCCGCATCGCCGTCGCGAGCATCTGCCGGGTCCGGTCGCCCCGCGGTCCGTCCAGCAGGAAGTCACCGATCCGCTCGAGCGTGATGACGTCGTCGGCGATGATCTGGGCGTAGACCTCGGCCGCCTCGTCCTGGCGACGGAGGAACAGCCCGTGCACCTTGATGCCGAGGATCCTCTTCGGCTCCGGTGGCTCGAAGATCAGCCACATGCCGAGCGCGTTGGTCGTCCAGCCGACCAGCACGCCGAGCACCGGCAGCAGCCACCACAGGCCGAACCAGTGGTCGCCGGGTTGGCCTGGAAGTGGTTGATCACCATGACCTTCGGGTCGAGCAGCTGGTCGATGTGGATGCCGATCTCGTCGGTGATGCTGCGCACGACGGTCGGGAGCTGCGCCTGCACCCGGGAGATGACCGCCTGACGAGCGGGGCGCGGGAGGTCGCGCCAGAGGTTCGGGTGCTCGCGCGCCATGATGTCCTCGATCATCTTGGGCATGTCGGGCTGGAACACCGAGACGATGTGCTCGGCGATCTGGTCCGGCTCGAGCTGCTGGTAGAACTCCGCCGGCGTGCCGAGCTTGGCGATCGCCTTGTCGACCGCGATGCTGCCCATCTTGGCGGCGCGGGCGGGCACGATGCCCTGCCAACCGATGCCACCTTGCAGGAAGCCGGGCACCTCCTGGAGCTTGCGCGGCAGCACGCGCGAGAGCTGCTTGAGCCCGGGCACCGTGACGCCGTGGAAGCGCACCGGGTTGAACAGCATGATGAGCCCGGTCCAGTTGATCAGCCAGCCGATGACACCGGTGAAGACCGGGATGGTGGCGATGTGGATCCAGCCGTGCGCATCGACGTCCTGGAAGAACCAGTCGATCTCGAGTGCCACCACGGCCGATGCCCCACATCCTGTCGCGCGGACCCCGTCGGGTCGTGGCTGACACTAACGGCTGCGCGCGCGATCGGTCACTGAGACCGAGGGCCGGTCAGCCGAACGGGTGACCGAAGGGCTGGGTGGTGCCGCGCGGGCGCAGCACCGGCAGGTTGGGCCGGCGCTCGGCCAGCGCGGACACGGCGGCGTCGAGGGCACCGCGCAGCTCCCGCAGCTGGGCCTGGAGCTCGGCGTTGCGCGAACGCAGCGCGGCGACCTGGTTCTCCAGGGCGAGGATGCGGCGCACGCCCTCGAGGCCGATGCCCGCTGCGGTCAGCTCCGCGACCACGCGCAGCAGCTCGATGTCGTTGAGCGAGTAGCGCCGGCCACCGCCACCGGTGCGCCCCGGCGACACCAGCCCGACGCGGTCGTACTGCCGCAGCGTCTGGGGGTGCAGGCCGGTGAGCTCCGCGGCGACGCTGATCACGTAGACAGGCGTGTTCGGCCCCGGGTTGCCCGGACCGTTGCGCGACGGCGTGCTGCGCGGCATCACGTGCTCCTCTCGAACAGCCCGGCCCGCGGGTCGCGACCCGCCGTCGCCTCGCGGTACGCCGTCACGGCGGCCCGGGCGGCGTCGTCGAGCTGCGCCGGCACCTGCACCTCGACGGCCACGAGCAGGTCGCCCTTGCTGCCGTCCTTGCGGGACGCGCCGCGACCGCGCACGCGGAACACCCGGCCGTTGGGCGTGCCGGGCGGGATCCGCAGGGTGACTGGCGCTCCGCCGAGCGTCGGCACCTTGATCTCCGCACCCAGGGCGGCCTCGTCGAAGGTCACCGGGACCGTCAGGGTGAGGTTGTCGCCCTTGCGGGAGAACAGAGAGTGCTTGCGCACGTGCACGGTGACGAACAGGTCGCCCGCCGGGCCGCCGTTGTCGCCGGCGGCACCCTTGCCCTTGAGCCGGATCCGCTGGCCGTCCTTGACCCCCGCGGGGACCCGCACCTGGAGGGTGCGGCTCGAACGCCCACGACCCGAGCCGTGGCAGGTGGGGCAGGCCTCGTCGTAGATCAGCTGGCGACCGTGGCAGGTCGGGCAGGTCTCGTTCATCGAGAAGGCTCCGCCGACCGAGCTGACGACCATGCCGGCGCCGTCACAGGTCGGGCAGATGTGCGGCGTCGTGCCTGGCTTGCCGCCGGTGCCCTGGCAGGTCGGGCAGGCGGAGTCCGACGACATCCGCAGCGCGACGGTGGTGCCGTCGACCGCGTCGGTGAAGTCGATCGTCGCCTCGGTCTCGAGGTCCGCGCCGCGCGCCGGACGACGAGCATTGCCGCGCGGGGCCGCGCCGCCCCCGCCGAACAGCCCACCGAACAGGTCGGAGATGTCGAACCCGCCGGTCGTCGTACTGGTGCTGAAGCCGCCCGGGAAGTTGAACCCGCCACCGCCGGCGCCGCCCGCGGGGTACCCGCCGGCGAACATCGACCGCATCTGGTCGTACTCCTTGCGCTTCTCGGCGTCGCCGACGACGTCGTAGGCCTCGGCGATCTGCTTGAAGCGCTCCTCGGCGGGCTTGTCGCCAGGCTTGGAGTCGGGGTGGTTGGCCCGCGCGAGCTTGCGGTACGCCTTCTTGATCGTTGCCGCGTCGGCGTCCTTGTCGACGCCCAGGACCTTGTAGAAGTCCTTGTTCACCCAGTCGGCGCTGCCTGCCACGGGGTCACCCCCTTCCTCTGCTCGAGCCTGTCGTACGTCGTCAGTCCTGCTGCTGCTCCGCCGAGTCCGGGGCCGCGTCCTCGGCTCGTGCGCTGCCCGGTCGCGGCCCGGTCGGCGCGTCGATCGGCTCGGGGTCGACGACGAGCACCTGGGCCGCCCGCACCACCCGGTCGCCGATCCGGTAGCCGGACTTCGCGATGTGCTTGCAGGTCACGACGTCGACCTCGGGATCGGTGCCGATGTGCGACAACGCCTCGTGGTGGGTCGGGTCGAACGGGTCCCCGGGCTTGCCGTACTTCGTCAGGCCGAGCCCCGCCACGATCCGCTCGAGCTGGTCGGCGACGCCCTTGAAGCCGCCCTCCAGCTCACCGGCCTCACGGGCCCGGTCGATGCTGTCGAGCACGTCGAGCATCGGGCTGAGCACCGCGAACACGGCGTTCTCACGGACGAGGTCGCGGTCGCGGTCGACCCGACGCTTGTAGTTGAGGAACTCCGCCTGCAGCCGCTGGAGGTCAGCAGTCCGCTCGGCGGCCTGCTGGCGCGCCTGGCCGAGCTCGTCGACCGGCTCCGGCTCGCCGCCCTCGACCTCTGTCTCGTTGGCCATCTCGGCCGCGGCGTCGCCGAAGGAGCCCGACGGCTCCTCCGGCTCGACCGCGTCGGGTCCTTCCTGCGTCACTTGGACTCGTCCCCGTCAGTGGCCGTCTCGCCCGGCTCGTCGACGATCTCGGCGTCGACGACGTCGTCGTCGGCACCTTCGCCGGCGTCCGCGGACCCGGCCGCGTCGGCGCCCTCCTGGGCGGCCGCACTCTCATACATGGCTGCGCCCATCTTCTGGCTGGACTCGCCGACCTTGGCGATCGCGGCCTGCAGGGAGTCCTTGTCGGCGTCCGCGTCCTCGAGCAGCTTCTTGAGCGCGTCGACGTCGGCCTGGACCTCGGTCTTGATCTCCTCGGGCAGCTTGTCGGCGTTCTCGGAGACGAACTTCTCCGTCGAGTAGACGAGGCTGTCGGCCTGGTTGCGGGTCTCGACCGCCTCGCGACGCCGGGCGTCCTCCTCGGCGTACTGCTCGGCGTCCTTGACCATCCGGTCGATGTCGTCCTTCGACAGCGCGCTGCCGCCGGAGATCGTCATCGACTGCTCCTTGCCGGTGCCCTGGTCCTTGGCGGACACGTGCACGATGCCGTTGGCGTCGATGTCGAAGGTGACCTCGATCTTCGGCACACCGCGCGGGGCCGGCGGGAGGCCGGTCAGCTCGAAGTTGCCGAGCGGCTGGTTCTGCGCCCACATCTGGCGCTCGCCCTGCGCGACCTTGATCTCCACCGACGGCTGGTTGTCGTCGGCGGTGGTGAAGATCTCCGAGCGCTTGGTCGGGATCGTGGTGTTGCGCTCGATGAGGTTGGTCATCACGCCGCCCTTGGTCTCGATGCCGAGGCTCAGCGGGGTGACGTCGAGGAGCAGCACGTCCTTGACCTCGCCCTTGAGGACACCGGCCTGGAGCGCGGCGCCGACGGCGACGACCTCGTCGGGGTTGACGCCCTTGTTGGGCTCCTTGCCACCGAGCAGCTCCTTGACCAGGTCGGTCACGGCCGGCATCCGGGTCGAGCCGCCGACCAGGACGACGTGGTCGATGTTGGCGACCGCGACGCCGCCGTCCTTGAGCACCTGCTTGAACGGCTGCTTGGTCCGGTCGAGCAGGTCGGCGGTCATCTTCTGGAACTCCGAGCGCGTCAGCTTCTCCTCGAAGTGCAGCGGCCCGGACTCACCGTGGGTGATGTAGGGCAGGTGGATCGTGGTCTCGCTGGAGCTGGACAGCTCGATCTTCGCCTTCTCCGCGGCCTCCTGGAGGCGCTGCAGCGCGATCTTGTCCTGGCTCAGGTCGACGGCGTTGTTGTCCTTGAACTTCTTGACCATCCACTCGACGACCCGCTGGTCCCAGTCGTCGCCGCCGAGGTGGTTGTCACCGCTGGTGGCCTTGACCTCCACGACGCCCTCGCCGATCTCCAGCAGGGACACGTCGAACGTGCCGCCACC
>JAEKKP010000042.1 GCA_019510315.1 Propionibacteriales bacterium | reverse complement strand
GCACCACCGGGCCACCCCGGAGGCCTCCGCTGCGATGAAGGCGTGCAGCAGGTCGTGCATCCTGTCCAGGTCGGGCACGACCACCATCCGCACGTCGGCGGCGGCGAGGCCGTCCACGGACACCGCGCCGCACGTCCGGGACAGGTCGAACGACGCCCCGGGCTCGATCGCGACCTGGTCGACGCCGACCAGCACATGGCGTCCACCGGTGACGGCCAGGAGCAGGTGGGTCGCGGACAGCGCCTCGAACACGACGGGGACGCGTCCCGAGAACGCCCCATCGACCAGGTCGAGCGAGCCGCCGACACCGATGCCGACCGAGATCGTGCCCTTGGCGATGCCGGCCCGCAGGTCCGCGTCGTCGATCGACAGGCCGGCGACCGTGGTGGTCAGCAACGGGCCCGGCACGAGGCCGGCGGCCGCTGCCTCGAGGGCGACGGCCTGGTCGAGCACGCTGCCGCCACCGCCGCCGGACGTGTCCGGCAGCGCGATCGAGACCAGACCCAGCTCGGCCGCGCGCGCCGTCCAGGAGGTCAGACCGGAGACGTCGGACTCGGCAGCCCGCACGGCCTCGATCGAGCCCTGGCTCTCGGCCCACTTGCGCACCGAGGCCGCGAGCTCGGCATGCTCCTCACTGATGCCGATCGGCATGGCACTCCTGCCCCTCATCGGAAAACTAGAACGTGTTCCAATGATGCCATGGATAGGCTCCGCCGCGTGAGCACGACCGACCCCGGCCTCCCCGTCGGCCTCCCTGGTGGCCTTCCTGGCGACCTGCTGCCGCACGCACTGGCTGCGAAGGGTTTCATGCCCGAGGACGAGGGCGCCTTCCTGCACCGGACGGCGCTCGCACACCTGGCCGACGGGCCGGCCCTCGAGATCGGGACGTACTGCGGCAAGTCGGCCGTCTACCTCGGCGCAGCGGCGCGAGAGCTCGGGAGCACGGTCTTCACGCTCGACCACCACCGGGGCTCGGAGGAGAACCAGGCCGGCTGGGAGCACCACGACCCGACGCTGGTCGATCCCGAGCTGGGCCGGATGGACACGCTGCCCACGTTCCGCCGCACGATCGCACTCGCCGGCCTCGAGGACTGGGTGGTCGCCGTGGTCGGCCGCTCCACCACCGTCGCCACCCATTGGCGTACGCCGCTCGCGCTGCTGTTCATCGACGGCGGGCACGCCGAGATCCATGCGCAGAACGACTACAGCGGCTTTGCGCACTGGGTCCAGCCGGGCGGCGTCCTGGTCATCCACGACGTCTTCGAGCGCCCCGAGGACGGCGGCCAGGCGCCGTACCACGTCTGGCTCCGCGCGGTCGAGAGCGGCGACTTCGAGCCGGTCGAGGCGGTCGGCTCGATGCGCGTGCTGCGCCGCGTCGGACCAGTTCAGGCCGAGCGGGCCTCGTCGGGGGACGCGAAGCGGTAATCGGCCAGAGCGGCGGTCGTCGCCTGGATCACGCCTGCGAGCTCCTGCAGCAGTGGCTCGGCCCCTTCGAGGTCACCGTGCTCGGCCCGCTCCTCGAGCTCGAACGCGAGGTCGGCAACCCGGACCGCACCCAGGTTGGCGGCACTCCCCTTCAACCGGTGCGCGGTGCTGCGGACGAGCGCGGCGTCGTCAGCCGCGAGTGACCGTTGGAGCACCTCGAGCATCGTTGCCGCCCCGTCGACGAACGTGTCGATCGCTCGCTGGATCAGCGGAACTGCCGCGCCGCCCATCTCCGCGAGCTCTTCGAGCCGGCTGGTGTCGAGCACCGCGTCCACCGACACGTGGGCCGGTTGCGCCGACGCCGGCGCCGGGGCGCCCGTCAGCTGCTCCCGGAGCACCCGCCCCATGGCCTCGAGGCCCACGGGCTTGGCCAGGAAGCCGTCCATGCCGGCCGCGAGGCAGCGCTCCTGCTCGCCCGCCGTGGCCGAGGCGGTCAGCGCGATGATCGGCACCCGCACGCCCGCCGGCTCTGCACGGCGGATCAGTCGCGTGGCGGCGTACCCGTCGAGCCGCGGCATCTGCAGGTCCATCAGGACGGCGTCGAACCGGCCCCCGGCCGCGCGCGCGGCTGCGGCAGCGCCGTCGACCGCGACCTCGCTCGTGTAGCCGAGCACCTTCAGCATCCCGACGGCGACGAGCTGGTTGACCTCGTTGTCCTCCACGACCAGCACGTGCCCGCCGACGCGGGCCTCGGAGTCCGTCGCCGGCGAGCGCTCCGCCGGTGGCGCGCTCGCCGCGGGGATCCGGAAGTTGCCGGTGAACCAGAAGGTGCTGCCCTGACCCGGCGTGCTGGCCACCCCGATCCGGCCACCGAGCGCGCCGGCGAGTCGATGGGCGATCGCGAGCCCGAGCCCGGTGCCGCCGAAGGTCCGCGTCGTGGAGGCATCGGCCTGGCGGAACGGCTGGAAGATCCGGCCCAGCTGCTCGTCGTCCATCCCGATGCCGGTGTCACGCACGGCGACGCGCAGCGTCGCGGCGTCGTCGCCGACGGTCGCCGAGACGCGCACGTGCACGCGTCCTTCGTCGGTGAACTTCACGGCGTTGGCGACGAGGTTCGAGAGCACCTGCCCGAAGCGGCTCGGGTCACCCTCGAGCCGATCGGGGACGCCGTCCTCGATGTCGACGTCCAGGTCGATGCCCTTGGCGGCCGCCATCGGTGCGAACAGCTCGCGCGTGGCGTGGACCACGACCGCCGGACGGAACTCGACCGCCTCCAGCTCGAGCCCGCCGGCCTCGATCTTCGAGAAGTCGAGGATGTCGCTGATCAGCACCAGGAGGGACCGGCCGGCGCCCTGCATCGCCTCGGCCAGCTGGCGCTGTTCGTCGTCGAGGTCGGTGCGCAGCAACAGCTCGTTCAGTCCGATCACCCCGTTGAGCGGGGTCCGGATCTCGTGGCTCATGGTGGCCAGGAAGTCTGACTTCGCCGTCGAGGCGGCCATCGCCAGGTCGCGCGCCGCCGCCAGCTCGCCCGCGGCGACCTCGCGGTCGGCGACCTGAGCGAGCTGGTCGGCAACCTGTCGCACCAGCGACCTCATCATCTCGTGGCGCACGAACGGCGACTTGTTCGTGATCACCACGACGACTGCGGGTCGACCACCGACCCGCACCGAGAAGCCGATCATCGGAGCCTCAGGTGCCGCCGCCTCCTCGAAGACGGGCTCGGGCTCGAGAAGGACGCGCTCAGCGACAGCGCGCTCGAGAGTCGTGGGCGGTTCGTCCGTGCGCGGGCCGACGGGACGGAACCGCAGGCCCGTCTCGGTGACGTCGAAGGCCACACCGGTCTCCCACTCCGGGTGCGCCAGCAGGAGCTCACCGACCCTCGCCAGCGCGTCGTCCAGCGTGCTGGTCTCGTTCGCCGCCGCCGCGATGAACTGCAACAGCGTGTTCAGCTCGACCGCCTCGATGAGCTGGAGCTCGGTCACCTTGAGGTCGTGGATGTCCTGGATCGTGCCGCCGAGCCGCAACGGCGAACCGTCCGCAGCCCACTCGAGCACCTGACCGACCGTGCGCAGCCACCGCGTCGAGCCGTCGCTCATCACCGCACGGACATCCGTGTGGTGCTCCCCCGGCTCGGACAGGGCCAGCGCGTAGCCGTCGAGCACGGCCGCGCGATCCTCCTCGACCAGCTGGCCCAGGAACGGCTCCATCCCGGGGGTCCAGACCTCCGGGTCGACGTCGAGCACTGCGTAGAACTGGTCGGAGCAGGTCGACACGTGCGGCGGCCGGGCATCCATCTCCCAGCTGCCGACCCCAGCGATCCGTTGCGCCTCTGCCAGCTGCGAGCGGCTCCGGCTCAGCTCGGCGACGAGGACGTCGCGCTCGGCGACGGCCGCCAGTTGCGTGGCAACCTGGGCGACCAGCGATTCGATCGAGGAGCGGTGCGCGAGCGTGTCCCGTGCCGTCACCACCACCACGGCCGACTCGGCGTCGTCGATCGGTACGACGAAGCCGACCAGGAGCCGACCGGGAGCGGACTCCTCATCGATGGCGAACCCGTCCGACGTCGCGAGAGCGAGCTCGGCGACGCGCCGCTCGAGCACGGTGGGCCCGTCGTCCTCCGCGGTCAGCTTGCGGTGCTCGAGCCGACCCGCACCGGCGGTGAACGTGACTCCACGCAGCCAGTCGTCGTCGGCCAGCAACAGCTCGCGCAGCTTCAGGAGCGCTTCGTCGAGGGTGTTCGCCTCGTTCGCGGCACTGGCCATGAACTGCATCAGCACGTTCACCTCGACGGCCGCCACCAGCCGCTGCTCGGTCGCCTTCAGGGCGTCGATGTCCTGCACCGTGCCACCGAACCTCAGCGGTGTCCCGTCGGCGGCGCGCTCGAGCACCCGGCCGACGGTACGCACCCAGCGTTGTGAGCCGTCGCGCAGCCGGACCCGCGCGTCCACGACGCGTTGTCCCGGCTCCTCGGCGAGCCGGGCCCACTCGTGGGCGACCAGGGGACGGTCCTCCTCGACCATCTGGCCGATGAATTCCTCCGGCCCGGGCGTGAACGTCTCGGGGTCGACGTCCAGGAGCTCGAAGAGCTGGCGGGACCAGGTGACCTCGTGGGGCTCCGTCTGGATCTCCCAGCTCCCGATCCGGGCAATGGCCTGCGCCTCGTCGAGCTGGGAGCGACTGCGGCTGAGCTCGTCGACCAGCGCGCGACGACGATCGTCGTCGGTCAGACGATGAAGCCGACCGACGAACTCACCCTCGTCGCTGCGGAGCACCTGCTCGGAGACCAGCAGCGGCACCGATCGGCCGTCCGGCAGTCGGAAGGTGCGCTCGAGACCGCGTCGATCGGGCCGGGTGTCGGCGCCTGGGGAGGGCACGTCGGTCTGTTCCATCAGGTCCGCGATGCGGAGCTCGGCGATCTCCGGGTCCGTGAGCTCGAGGAGCTCGGCCACCCGGTGGTTGGCGTAGATCGTCCGTCCGGCGTCGTCGACCAGCCAGAGACCGTCGAGCATGGACTCGACGATCTGCTGGTGGATGGTGCCGGATCCGGGCATGTTCTCGCCTCCCCGCGAGCGTGCAAGAACAGGATATTCCGGGCATAGCGCTCAGGGGGCCAAATCGGGACTTTGGTCGCCGTGTTTCGATCACACCGACAGGCGCGAGCACCCGCACTCGAGGGCGATCTCGTCGAAGTGCGGCGCGAGGGTGTCTCCCCGCATGATCCCCGACGCCGCCGTGGTGCGGGAGAGCTCGTCGGCCGCGAGGACGACCGCGGCCGCGGTGTACGTCGTCTGCTCGGCCGGCCAGTGGACGTCGTCGGGGAAGACGTAGCCGGTCCAGTAGCGACCGTCGTCGTGGCGCAGGTGCTGCATCGCGGCGAACAGCTCGAGCGCACGGCCGTGGTCCCCGACCGCGTCGAGCGACATCACCAGCTCGCAGGTCTCGGCTCCGGTCACCCAGTTGTTGGTGCTGACGCACTTGATCCCCAGACCGGGGACCACGAAGGTCTCCCAGCCCTCCTCGAGCAGCGCGGTCGCTGCCGAGCCGCGGACGGCGCCGCCGAGGACCGGGTAGTACCAGTCCATCGAGAACTCCGACTTGTCGAGGAACTGGTCGCGGTGCTGGCGCAGCGCGTGGCCCAGGCGACCACCGGCGAGCTCCCACTCGGGCTGCGGGTCGTCGACGAGGTCGGCCAGAGCGACACCGGCGCGCAGCGACTGGTAGATGCTGGACGAGCCGGCGAGCAGCGCGTCCTCGTTGACCTTGGCGGGCCCGTCGGCCCACTCCTGGGACCACGCGATGCCCCCGAACGACAGCTGCATGCCGACCACGAAGTCGAGCCCGCGGCGTACGACGGGCCACATCCGCTCCACGAAGGCCTGGTCGCGCCGCAGCAGCCAGTGGTGCCAGACGCCGACCGCGAGGTACGCCGACATGTTGGTCTCGCCGGACGCGTCCTCGACCCGGTCGGCGACGATCTTCAGCGGCCAGGAGCCGTCGCGTCGCTGCGTGCGGGCACACCACGCGTAGGCCCGTTCGGCGGCCTCGACCTGCCCGCCGACGAGCATCGCCATCGCCGCCTCGACGTGGTTCCAGACGTCGGTGTGCTCGCCGGTGGTCCACGGAACGGCTCCGCTGGGCTCCTGCATGTCCGCGATCGAGCGCGCGGTGGCGGCGACCTGGGCGGAGCTCAGGACGCCGTCGACAGCAGGAACCGGAGAGGCCATCCGCGTCACTCGGGCTTGCGGAAGTACAGCACCATGCTCTTGCCGAGCACGGGGTTGATTGCCCGCTCCGCCAGCCGCGTGGCGCGGCCGAGGAGCCGGGGCTGCTGCATGATGTCCCAGACCAGCACCTGGTGGTAGGCCTTGACCAGCGGGTGCTCGGCGTTGTCGACCCCGACGGCGCACTTCAGCCACCAGTACGGCGTGTGCAGGCCGTGCGCGTGGTCCTTGCCGGCGTACTCCATGCCGGCGTTGACCACCTTCCAGCGCAGCTCCTGGTCGGTGTAGATCCGGATGTGGCCGCCGGGAGTGTTGTGGTAGTCCGCCGAGAGCCGCCAGCTGACCAGCTCGGGGAGCCAGCGCGGGACCGTGATGGCCATCGTGCCGCCAGGGCGGAGCACCCGCACCAGCTCGGTGATCGCGCGGTGGTCGTCGTGGATGTGCTCGAGCACCTCGGAGGCGACCACCCGGTCGAACTCGCCGTCGGCGAACGGCAGCGCCAGGGCGTCGCCCTCCTTGATGTCGGCCTCGGCGCCGGCCGGCACCTCACCGGCCTCCTTCATCGCGCCGAACAGCTCGAGGACGCCGGCCAGCTCGTCGCCGTCCTGGTCGAACGCGATCACGTCGGCACCACGGCGGTACATCTCGAAGGCGTGCCGGCCCGCGCCGCAGCCCATGTCGATGACGCGGTCACCGGGCCGCAGCCCCAGCCGGTCGAAGTCAACGGTCAGCATCGTGCTCCTCAATCACTCTCTCGTACGCCGCGGCGGTGGCCTTGGCGACCGCCTGCCAGCTGAACAGCTCCAGCGCCCGCCGGCGACCCGCCGTGCCCATCCGCGACCGGCGCTCCGGGTCGTCGAGCAGGTCGGCGATCGTGCGAGCGAGCTCGCCGACGTCGCCAGGGGTGACCAGGTCGGCGCAGAGCCCGTCGGGTCCCACCACCTCGGGGATCGCCCCCGTGCGGCTGACCACGAGCGGGGTCTCGCAGGCCATCAGCTCCGCGGTCGGCAGCGAGAAGCCCTCGTAGAGCGACGGCACGCAGGCGATCTCCGCCGAGCCCATCACGGCGACCAGCTCGGCGTCGCTGATGCCGTTGACGAACCGGACCCGCTCGCCGATGCCGAGCTCCTCGATCATCTGCTCGGTGCGCCCGCCGGGTGTCGGCTTCGTGACCAGCATCAGCTCGAGGTCGCGCTCGGTGCAGAGCTTCGCGAACGCCTCGAGCAGGGTGGCGATGCCCTTCATCGGCGCATCCGCGCTGGCCATCGCGACCAGCCGACCGGGGATGCGCGGCGTCGAGGGCGGCACGAAGCAGTCGTCGACGCCGAGCGGGATCACCTGCATCCGAGCGGGGTCGGCGTGGAAGTCGGCGGCTGCGTCGCGCTTGGAGGACTCCGAGGGCAGCAGGATCCAGCGAGCCTTGCGCACGACCGCGCCCTGCATCCGCAGGAAGCCGTACCAGCGACGAAGGCTGAGCTTCTTGCGCAGTGTCGGCGCTGCGGCGATGTCGACGCGACGGTCGAAGGTGATCGGGTGGTGCACGGTGGTGAGCACCGGGATGCCGAGCTCGGACTCGATCTTCATGATTCCGTGGGCGAGGACCTGGTTGTCGTGGACGACGTCGAAGTCGTCGCGGCGCTCGCGCATCACCTTGAGCAGCCGCTTGCCGAACGTGCGTGGCTCGGGGAAGCCCGCGGTGCACATGATCGCGAACTCCTGCGCGTCGATCAGGTCGCGGAACTCCCAGGGCCAGACCATGCGAAAGGGGTCGGGTTCGCGGTACAGGTCGAGGCTCGGGACCTTGGTGAGGGCGACGCCCTCGTCGAGCTCGGGATAGGGCTGGCCGGAGAACACCTCCACCGTGTGGCCGAGGGCGGCGAGCTCACGGCTGAGGTGGCGGACGTAGACGCCCTGTCCCCCGCAGTGCGGCTTGCTGCGGTACGACGCGATTGCGATGCGCAAACGGCACGCCCCTTCGTTCTCCTTGCCCGAGATTCATGATTGCCCGGGAAACTTGTCGGCACTGCGGGTGATCTGTAACTGAAACGTGTTTCTATTATGCCCAACGGCGTTGATAGCCTCGGCTCCGGACCGCGAAAAGGACAAAGACGTGACCACGACGAACTCCCTGGCACTCGACGACCTCGGGTCGGCCGCGCAACGCGACCGGCGCCGGCGGATCCTCGACGCGACCATCGAGCTCGCCTCCAAGGGCGGCTTCGACGCGGTCCAGATGCGAGCGGTCGCCGAGAAGGCCGACGTCGCCCTGGGCACCCTCTACCGCTACTTCCCGTCCAAGATCCATCTCCTGGTGTCCGCGCTCGCGCGGCGGTTCGAGGACAGCCAGGCCGTGATCGGGCGACGGCCGGTGCCGGGCGACACGGCCGCCGAGCGCGTCATCTACGTGCTCAAGCGCGCGACCCGTGGCATGCAGGGCGACGCCAACCTGACGGAGGCGCTCACGCGGGCGTTCATGTTCGCCGACTCACCACGATGCTCACGCGGGCGATCCACGGCGACGACTACGTCGAGGGCGCGCAGCCCTCCGACGAGGACATGCTGATCGCCCGGGTGATCAGCGACGTGTGGCTGTCCGCCCTCGTCTCCTGGGTCACCGGGCGCTCGTCGGCCGAGGAGGTCGGCGAGCACATCGAGTCGGCCGTCGGCCTCGTGCTGCGCTAGCCCGCCGCCCGTCGCTCGATCAGCCACCGAAGGCGTGGGTGGCGGTGACGCCGCCGTCGACGGCCAGCTCGGCGCCGTTCATGTAGCCCGACTCGTCGCTGGCGAGGAAGACGTAGACCGGGGCGATGTCCTCGGGCTGGCCGACGCGACGCATCGGGATCTTCGAGGCACCGAACTCCATCGCGACGTCGCCACCGTGCACCCGCGTCATCGGCGTGTCGATCATGCCGGGGTGCACGGAGTTGACCCGGATCCCACGACCGCCGAGCTCCATGGCGGCGCACTTGGTCATGCCGCGGATCGCCCACTTGGTTGCCGCGTACGCCGTGCAGCCGGCCATCCCGGCGAGACCCTCGACGGACGAGGCGTTGATGATCGAGCCGCCGCCGTGCGCCTTCATCGTCGGCACGACCGCGCGCATGCCGAGGAACACGCCCATCTGGTTCACGCGCCACATCAGCTCGACGTCCTCGAGCGCGCCCGTGGCGATCTCGCCGAAGCGCAGGACGCCGGCGTTGTTCGCCAGCACGTTGACCGGCCCGAAGTGCTCGTTGGCCTCCTCGACCAACGACGTCCAGGAGCTCTCGTCGCTGACGTCGTGGTGCCGGAAGTACGCCGATCCCGGCGTTGTCTGCTCGAGCTCCTTGGCGAGCAGCTGCCCGGCCTCGTCGGCCACGTCGGCGATCACCACCCGGGCGCCCTCGGCGACGAATTGGCGTGCGATGGCCGCACCCTGGCCCTGTGCGCCGCCGGTGACGATGGCGACCTTCCCGTCGAGTCGTGCCATGGGTCTGTTCTCAGCTCTCGTTGTCGTAGAAGGGCTTCAGGGCCATCACGTCGTCCGCGGCGAATCCCGAGGACGGGTCGCGGTCGGCGAACCAGCCGCCCAGCGACTTGTCGAGGGCGTCCAGCGTCCAGACGTCTCCCCCGGTGTCGAACCGCTCGGCGACCACGGGCGCGGCCAGCACGGCCACCATCCCGCCGTACACGACGAAGACCTGGCCGGTGATCCTCGCCGCCGCGGGTGACGCCAGGTAGGCGACCAGCGGGGCCACGTGCTCGGGCGAGTAGGGGTCGACGGTGAGGCCGGAGGTGTCCTCGCCGAAGACTTCCGCGGTCATCGCGGTGCGGGCTCGCGGGCAGATCGCGTTGGCCCGGACGCCGGCGCGCGCCAGACCCCGTGCCGTGGAGAGCGTCAGTGCCGTGATGCCGGCCTTGGCGGCGGCGTAGTTGGCCTGCCCGGGCGAGCCGACCAGGAACGCCTCGGACGCCGTGTTGACCACCGCGGCGTCGACCGGTCCGCCGATGTCCTTGCTGCGCTGCCGCCAGTACGCCGCCGCGTTGCGCGAAAGCAGGAAGTGGCCACGCAGGTGGATCTTCACGACGAGGTCGAACTCCTCGTCGGTCATGTTGAACAGCATCTTGTCGCGCGTGACGCCGGCGTTGTTCACCACGACATCGAGACCGCCGAGCGCGAGCGCCGCCTCGACCATCGCGTCCGCGGTGGCCCGCTCACCGACGTCGCCGGCCACCACCGAGGCGGTGCCTCCGAGACTGCGGATCTCCTCCGCCGCCTCTTCGCCGGCCCCGGGGAGGTCGTTGACGACCACCGCCGCTCCGGCTCGGGCCAGCGCGAGCGCCTCGGCGCGGCCGAGTCCCGCTCCGGCGCCGGTGACGATCGCGACCTTCCCGTCCAGGGAGAGCCCGTCCACCATCAGTCCTCGACCAGGCTGATCGCGGACTTCGGGCACGCCGCGACGGCCTGCTTCACTGCGTCGAGGTCCTCGGCGCTCACGTGCTCGTCGAGGATCTGCAGGAAGTCGTCGTCGTCGATCTGGAAGTGGGTGGGTGCGAGCGCCTCGCACAGGGCGTTCGACTCGCACAGGTCGAAGTCGACCTTGATCTTCATCCGTTTCCTCCTGGTGGAGCCGTCATCTTCCGGTGGTCCCACGTGGCGATCTTGTCGGGCTCGACAATGACGCCGACGCGCTTGGTCGCCTGCTGGGCGACGATCTGGTCGCCGAAGTCGCCGAGGTCGGCGTCCCCGGCCATGCGCCTGGCGACGCGGCCCCCGAGGTCGACCAGCTCGTCGTAGTCCTCGAGCAGCCGTGCCTTGCCGAAGATCGTCGCGCCGCGGAGCTCGAAGTAGTCCTCGCCGTCCTCGACGAGGCACGTGATCCTCGGGTCGCGGCGCAGGTTCTGGATCTTCTGCGAGCGGCCGTAGGTCCAGAAGAACATCTGCCCGTCGACCAGCACGTAGAACAGCGTGGTCAGGTGCGGCTGCCCGTCGGGCCCGACCGTGGCGACCTGCACCTTCAGGTTGGATTCGAGGAACTCACTGAGCTCCTCGTCGGTCATCTTGACCGCGTCGCGGCTGGACGGCGCCATGGCCTCAGGACCCCTCGCTCGAGTGACCGGGGAACACGCCCTGGTCGGGGAAGACCAGCGGCGCGGCGTTGTTGATCGCCGTCGCGACCTCGCCGAACCCGACGGCGATGAGGCGCACCTTGCCGTCGTACTCGGTGATGTCGCCGGCGGCGAAGACCCGAGGGAGGTTCGTCCGTGTCGCGGTGTCCACCTTGATGTGTCGCTTGTCGAACTCCAGGCCCCAGTCCTTCATCGCGGTGAGGTCCGCGACGAAGCCAAGCGCAGCGACCACGGCCTGGGCCGGACGGGTGACCACCTGGCCGTCCTCGAGGGTGATCTCCACCTTCTCCACCTGGGTGTCACCGACCAGCGCGGTGACCTGGGCCTTGGTGATCACCTCGGCCTTGCCCGCGAGGACGGCATCGACCGTCGCCTGATGGGCGCGGAACTGGTCGCGCCGGTGCACCAGCACGATGGAGTTGGCGATGCCCTCGAGCTGGTGCGCCCAGTCGAACGCACTGTCGCCCCCGCCGACGATCACGACGTCCTTGCCGATGTACTCGTCGAAGGACGGCACGAAGAAGGCCAGGCCGCGGTGCTCCCACCCGTCACCGGCCGGCAGCGGACGCGGGGTGAACTTGCCGATGCCGGCGGTGACGATGACGACCTTGGCGCTCACCTGGGTGCCGTCGTCGAGGCCCATCAGCACGCCGTCGTCCTGCACAGTCAGCGAGTCAGCGGTCCGGTCGAGGAGGTACGTCGGCCTCGCGCTCGAGGCCTGCTCGACCAGCTGGTTGACCAGCTCACGGCCCTTGATCGTGGGGAAGCCGGCGACGTCGAGGATCGCCTTCTCGGGGTACAGCGCGGAGACCTGGCCACCGATCTCCGGCAACGAGTCGACCAGCGTCACCGACATGCCGCGGAAGCCGGCGTAGTACGCGCCGAAGAGGCCTGCCGGCCCGGCGCCGATGATGAGCACGTCCGTCTCGTGGACCGTGTCACGGCTTGGGGGCACTCGACGCTTCCTTCCCGGGCAAAGGTCCAGCAGAACTGAAACCTGTTCTAGTTTATCAGAACGCATCCATCGAGGACACGGTCCAGGCGCCATCCTTGCGGGTCAGGTCCATCACCACACGGTTCTGGTCCAGCTGCTGCTTCTTCGAGCCCTCACGCGTCGTCACCGTGTTGACGAACAGGAGCACCTTGGCCTCGTGCTCCTTCGCCGACAACAGCCCCGCCGAGAGCACGGTCGCCTTGAGGGTGAGCTTCGACGTCGCCGTCTGCTGGGCGACCTGGTCCATCGCCGCGTCGTACTGCTTGGCGAGCTTGGTGCCCATCAACGCCCGGGCCTTCTTGCGGTCGGCGTCGAACGTCTTCCAGCTGTACGACAGCGCCTGGGCGGCCGCGTCGGAGGCGGCGCTCATCGCCGCGTTGCGGAACGAGCTGTCGGTGACCTGACCGTTCGGCGCGGTGCCCAGATCGGGGTGACGCGAGCGATGGACCACGAACGCCAGCGCGCCGCCGAGGACGAGGCACAGAACGAGCAGTGCGGCGAGCACGCGGACTCCCCCGCGCGACGCCGCGGCGGGCGGCGGCGGGGTGTCGAGCGCCGGCTCGGGCTCGAGCACAGGCTCGTCCGGCTGCGACTCGTCTTCCGGGTCCGGCGCGACGTCGGGTTCTGCCAGGTCCGACAGGTCCACGGGGGGCTCGGGGGTCAGGTCGGACTGACAGAAGCGGCACTTGACCGCTGCAGCCTTGATCGTCTCCGCGCAGTAGGGGCAGAGCTTCTCGTCGGGGGCCAGGGTGTTCATGAGATGAACTGCAGATCGTTGAGGAGCCAGTGGGCGCCGACCTTGCTCAGGCTGAGCTGGAAGCGGTAGTAGCGGTGGTCCTGGACGTCCTTGCCGGCCGACTTGTCCTGCTCGATCGAGACGTTGGAGACCTTCGTGTCGGCCGCGACATAGACGACGGCGGTGTCGCTGTCGATGTCGCCGATGCCGACGTAGCGCACGGCGCCGGTGGCGACGGCCTTCGCCTGCACGGCCTGTGTCTTGAGGTCGACCTTCGCGGTCTCGTACTGGTTCTTGAACGCGCCGGTGGAGAGCGAGAGGACCTTGCCGATGCGTGGGTCCATGTCGCGGTAGTCCACGTCGAGGAACGCCTTGGTCACGTCGGTCGCCGCGACCCGGACCGCCAGGTCGCGGTCGTTGGCCTTCTCGGCCGCGGACTCGCCCGGGACCGCCGTCGGGCGCAGCAGCACCACGACGCATGCCGCCGCCAGCAGCACCGCCAGTCCGGCGAGTGCGAGCTTCGCCACCCTCATTGCTGCTCGGTCGGTCCGATCAGCATCGACTGCCAGCTGTGGTCACCGAACACTGTGTGCCTCCCCAGGGTCAGGTTCTCATCGACCTGACCGGTGCGTGCATCGTACGGGGCCACCCGATAGCTCGTCCCGGAGACCGCGCCGGGCTCCGGCGCGTACTTCGAGCCACGCTGGTTGATCGGCGGGCCGGACAGGCACTGGGCGGGGTACGTCGGCGGGTCGCCGGTGTAGGTGCCCGGGAGCCACTGGTCGATCGGCTTGTAGCCCTTCGTGCACGGAGGCACCTGGTAGTTCATCTGCAGGTTGATGTGGCCGTAGCCGTCCCCGGGGGTCCCGGTGAAGCCGGAGGCGATCACCCGCGGGAAGGTGACGAGGGTCTGCTCGACGGCGGGCAGACGAGCGGTGATCACCTGGTTGACGGTGACGAGGTTGCTGATGAACACCGGCAGCGTCGGCTCCAGGCCCTCCAGGAGCGACCGCACCTCGTCGAGGGCGGGCGTGCCGCCCTGGAGCACGGTGCGGAGGTCCTTGTCGCTGCCCTTCAGGCCGGCGGTGAAGTCGGCCAGGTCGTGCGCGAACGTGCGGATGTTGTCGGCGTTGGCCTGCTGGGTGGTCAGCACGGTGCCACCGGTGCCGAGCAGGTCGATCGTCTCCTGCTGGTTGGCCTTGGCCGCCTCGACGAACTTCGTGCCGGCGTCGACCATCCGCGACAGCGGATCGGCCGTCCCGCGGAACATCGTGCCCAGCTCGGACACGGCGGTGGACAGGTCGTCCCGGTTCACCGAGCTGACCAAGCCGTTCATGCTGGTGATCAGGTCGTCGGTGGACTCCGGGAGGCTCTCGTCGTCGCCGTGGATGACGTCGCCGTTCGCGGCGTACGGGCCGGCCTTCGACGCGGGCTCGAAGTCGAGGTACTGCTCGCCGACGGCCGACAGGTTGTGCACGAACACCTTCGACGAGAGCGGGACCTTGGTGCCCTCCTTCAGCGCCAGGTCCACACGTACGCCGCTCGGCACGACGTCCATCTCGGAGACCTTGCCGATCTTGACGCCTCGGTAGGTCACCTCGCTCCCGACGAACAGGCCACCGGACGCGGGGAGGGTGGCGTGCACGGTGATGCCGCGGCCGAGCACCCTGTCGACGATGCCGAGGTAGCTGCCGGCGACGTAGACGATGCCGACCGCGCTCAGCACGAGGAAGGCCAGCAGCCTGACCTTGATCGCGCGCGTCACTGTGTCCTCCTCACTTGCCACCGCCGAGGAGCGTGCCGAGCAGCCCGAGGAGACCGCCACCTTGCTGGGTGGACGGGGTGCTCCCGGTGCCTGGCCCGGGATTCTGCAGCCCGCCGAGCAGGCCGCCGAGATCGCCGAGGCCGGGGACCTGCGGGGTCTTCGTCGTCGGACCGCCGGGGCCGACGCCGGGACACAGCGGGTTGGTCGGCATCAGCGCGCAGAGCTGGGCGAGCAGCGTGTCGTTCAGCTTCTGGCAGGCGGGAGCGAACGGCGTGGCCATGCAGATCTCGACCGGGCTCGGGATGTTGGAGCTGTCGCCGAACCCGCCGGACCCGAACAGCTTGTTGAGGTCGAACTTCACGTAGAACAGCGCGTTGGCGTAGTCGCCCTTGGCGAGGTCTGCCGCTTCCTTGGGGAACGGGAAGCTGGCGATGATCCCGAGGCCCCGCGGCAGGGACATCCCGGCGTCGGCGAGCTCGCGCAGGGTCGGCTCGAGGTGCTGAAGGGTGGCGACGAGGTTGTCGCGGCTGCCGCGGATGACCCTCGTGCCGACCTGCCCCAGCTTGTCGAGCTCGCGCAGCATCGTCACCAGGGCCTCGTGCTGGTGGTTGAGGACCTTGACGGCCGGTCCGATCGCATCGATCGCGGTGCCGATGGTGCGCCGCTCCTTGTTGAGCGTCGCGGTCAGCCGGTTGATGCCCTCCATCGCCGTGACGATGTCGTCCTTCTGGTCGTCCAGGGTGCCGACGAGCGTGTTGATCCGGCCGAGCAGGTCGCGCATGTCCTCGGTGCGGCCGGTCATCATCTTGTTCAGCTCGGTGCTGATCGTCCGGAGCTGGCCGATCCCGCCGCCGCTGAGCACGAAGGACAGCGCGCCGAGCACCTCCTCGACCTCCGGGTTGCGCGAGGTCGCCGACAAGGGGATGTTGTCGCCGTCGGTGAGCCGGCCGGTCGGCGCCGCGCCGCTCGGCGGGAGCAGCGCGACGTACTTCTCGCCGAGGAGGCTGGTCTGCCTGATCTCGGCGACGGTGTTCGCAGGGAGGTCGAGGTCCTTGCGCACCTGCATGGTGATCTTCGCGTGCCAGCCGACGCGGTCGATCTGCGAGACCTGCCCGACCGGCACGTCGTCGACCATCACGGCCGTGCGCGGCACCACGTTGAGTGCGTCGGTGAACTCCGCGGTCACCGTGATCGCGTCGCCCGAGCTGACCGCCTTGCCGCCGGGCAGCGGCAGGTCGTAGGCACCGTCGAACCGACAGGACGACGCGATGAAGGCGAGGGCCAGCAGCAGGAAGAGGCCGACGGGACGGCGACGGAGCAGGGCGCTCATCCGTGACCTCCCAGCAGACTGATCAGGGACCCGGACGGCTTGGTCTGCCCGAAGGTCGTCGGCTGCGAGGCCGTCGCCTTCGGCAGTCCGGCGTTGCCGGCCTTGGAGACCGCTCCGCCGACGTCGGGCAGGAGGGCGGTGATCCGCTTGAGCAGGTCACAGACGGTGGCGGCGTTCTGCTGACCGGAGTTCACGACCACGTCGCAGAGCACCGTGCCCAGCGACTTCGGCGTCATCAGGCAGGGCAGCTGCTGCGCGCAGGCGTCACCGAGCTGGACGCGAGCGCCGATCGTGCCGGTCTTGACGTCGAACGCGGTGGTCAGGTTGCCCAGGCCGAGCGGCGCGAGCTGCACGGCGGTCGCCAGGGCATCCTTCTCCTTCGCCACCGCGCCGAGCACCGAGGTCAGGTCCTCGATGTCGGACTTCACGAGGCCCTTGTTGTCGTGCACGAACGAGCGGACCGTGCCGACTGCTCGCGCCAGGGCCGCCAGAGCGCCCTGCAGGTCGTCACGCTCGCCCGCCAGCTGCGAGGACACGCCGGCGAGGTCGCCCATGAACTGGTTCACGAAGCGGTCGTTGGCGGCGAGCACCTCGGTGAGCTGGGAGAGCTGACGGACCGAGCTGAACAACGCGCCGCTGTTGTTGCCGAACACCTCGGCCGCGCCGGACAGGTTGTTGATCGTCTCGTTCGCGAGCTGACCCTGCCCGCGCAGCGCGTTGGCGCCTGCGGTGATCAGGTCGCTGAGCGCGCCGGTCTTGTTGGCGCCGTTGGGGCCGAGGGCGTCGCTGAGCCGGGCCAGGCTCTTGTAGATCCGGTCGAGCTCGACCGGTGACGCGGTCTGGTCGAGCGGGATGTCCGCGCCGTCCTGCATCACGGCGCCCTTGGTGTACGC
This sequence comes from Propionibacteriales bacterium, assembly GCA_019510315.1. Taxonomy (GTDB): domain Bacteria; phylum Actinomycetota; class Actinomycetes; order Propionibacteriales; family Nocardioidaceae; genus Marmoricola. The sequence goes on along the minus strand of JAEKKP010000042.1, from coordinate 8,014 downwards.
CGGGCTGATCTGCACGAACCGGTCGGCGACCAGGGTCGGCGTCACGATCATCGCCTTGGCCCCGACCGGCAGCTTGTACTGCGCGTCGTACTTCATCACGACGCGGACGCTGTCGCCCTCGGGCACGACGGCCTCGACCGTGCCGATCCGCACGCCCATCAGGCGCATCTCGGAGCCCTTGTAGATCGCCACCGCACGGGAGAAGTGCGCGGTCAGCGTGCGCTGCTCGCCGCCGCCGGTGAACAGGAGGAACGTGGCGGTGAGGAGCAGTGCGGCGACCACGACCGCGAGGAGCCGGCCGCTGAGGCGTTCGAGGAGCTTGCTCATGACGTCACCGCCTCCCTGGGACGAACTCGCCGGTCGCCATGCCGACGAGGTTCGGGACGTAGGCGTCGAACCACGGACCCGTGCCGATCACGTTGATGAGGACCGAGGCGTACGGCCCGAGGTTGTGGAGGGTGGCCTCGATGTTGGTCTTCTGCCGGCGCAGGTTGCTGGTCACCTCGTGCAGGTCGGACAGCGCCGAGCCGATCTCGGCCCGGTTGTCGTCGGCGATGCCCTTGAGCGTCACCCCGAGGTCCCGCGCACTGACCAGCAGCCGATGGATCGCCTGCTTGCGCAGCTCGAGCTCCTGGAACACCTGGTCGCCCTGCTTCATCAGCGTGACGAGGTCGCCCTTGCGCTCGGCGAGCAGCTTGGTGACGTCGTCGGCGTGCCGGAGCAGCTGCTCGACCTCGCTGTTGCGCGACGCGATCGACGCGCTCAGCCGGGAGATACCGGTGAAGCTCTGGTGCACCTCGGGAGCCGAGGCGTCGATGGTGCCCGCCAGGGTCCGCAGCGCCGTGGCCAGCTGGTCGGTGTCGAGCTGCTCGGTCGTCGTCGTCAGCTGGTCAAGCGTGCTGACCACGTCGTACGTCGTGTGGGTGCGGCTGAGCGGGATCGTCCCGCCCGACGGGAGCTGCCCGGTCCCGGCCGGCGTCAGGTTGAGGTACTTCGTGCCGAGCAGGTTGAGGACCTCGACGGACGCGCTGGTGTCCTTCCCGAAGTCGGCGCCGTGGACGTCGAAGTTCACCGTCACGTGGTTGCTGTGGATCTTGATGCTGTTCACGCGACCGACCCGGACACCGGCGATCTGCACCATGTCCCCCTGGGACAGCCCGTTGGCGTCGGTGAAGTCGGCGTGGTACGCCGTCCCGCGGAAGCCGGGGAACTTCTGCAGGTTGAACGACGCAACCATCGCGAGCGCGAGCACCAGCAGTGCGATCGCACCCAGCCGCAGGACCGACCGGTCGGAGTGACGCGCCATCAGGCATCACACCTTGTCGCCGTGCTGTGGAAGCTCAGGCTGTCGAGCTGGCCCTGGACCTGGTCGTAGACGGCCTTGGTGATGCCGAGCTGGTCGAGGGCCTCGCCGACGCTGCCGACCCCCAGGAGGCCGGTCAGGGTCGCGAGCTTCGGCAGCACGATCTGGCCGTCGAAGTCGCAGAGGTAGTAGTTGTACCAGGACCCGTAGCTGCCGATCCGGACCTGCCGGCGGAACATCGTGGGCAGCCGGTCGAGCGCCTCGTTGATGATCTGCGTGGACTCGGGGCTCTTCAGGATCGCCGCGAGCCGGTGGATCTGCTGCACATCGCCCTTGATCGCCGGGCGGCTCTGCACGAGCAGCCTCGCCAGCTCGTCGGCCAGCGTCGAGATGTTCTGCACCGACCGACCGATCACGTGGCGGTCCTGCGCGACGTTGCCGAGCCAGTCCTTGAGCTGCACGACGAGCTCGTCGAGCTGCTGGTGGTGGGCGTCGACCGTCTGGAGCATCCCGGAGAGGTTGGTGATCACCTCGCCGATCAGCTGGTCGCGGTCGGCGAGGGTGTTGGTCAGCGACGCCGTGCGGGCAAGGAGGCTCTGGATCGTGCCGCCCTCGCCCTGGAGCACCTTGACCAGGTTCAGCGAGAGATCGTTGATCTCCTTGGGGTCGAGCGCAGTGAACAGCGGCTGGAAGCCGTTGAACAACGCGGTCAGGTCGAGGGCCGGCGTCGTCTGCGACATCGGGATCACGCCGTGCGACGGCAGGGCCTTCGCGCCCGGCTCACCCTGCGTCAGGGACAGGTAGCGATCGCCGACGAGGTTCAGGAACCGGATGTCGGCGTGGCTCGCGGTCGTCACCGGCACGTCGCTCTTGACCTTGAAGGTCACCAGCGCGTGGTTGCGGTCGTAGATCTGGACCTTCTTGATCGACCCCACGGTCAGGCCGGCCACGCGCACGTCGTCGCCCTTGGTGATCAGGCTGGCGCTGCTGAACACCGCCTTGTACTCGGTGGTGGAGCCGAAGCCGAAGTTGCCCATGATCATCGCGAGCACGGAGGTCACCACCAGTGAGATCGCCGTGAAGATGGCGAGCTTGACGCCGGCGACCACGGTGACCGTGTTGCGGGCGCTCATCAGTGCCTCCCCGGCTCGTCGAGCGGGGTGCCGTTACGGAGCGGCCCGAAGCCGATCGGCACCGGCGGGTTCGGCAGGCCCAGGCACCACGGTCCGTGTCCGACCTCGCCGTACTCCGGCCGGTCCGCCTCGGTGTAGGCACGGCGCTGGACGGCGTCGAACGACATCGTCTGCCACACCCGGCCGTTCTTGAAGATCTGGGCCAGCCGGTCGGTGTAGCGATCGGCGCCCTGCAGCAGGCAGGTGTACTCCGGGGAGTAGGTGTCGAGCAGCTTCATCAGCGGCGCGGCGAGCTGGCCCTCGCGGACGATGCCCTGCTCGTTGGTCGTGAGCACACGGGTGGAGACCCGCGACAGCTTCGTCATCGAGGTCAGGAAGCCGCTGAGCTGCTGCTGCTTCTGGGTGACGGTCTGTGCCGTCGTGGTCGCGTTGCGCAGCAGGTTGACCAGGTCGGGAGCGGCCAGCGAGTAGGTGTTGCTCACGTCGGCCAGCAGCTCGAGGTCCTTGCGCAGCGTCGGCAGCTGCTCGTTCATCGCAGCGAGGTAGGAGTCGAGGTCGTCGACGGTCTGGCCGAGCTTCTCGCCGCGACCCTGCAGCGCGGTCGCGAGTGCGTAGAGCGTCGAGTTGAGGTCACCGGGCCGGATCGAGCGCAGCAGCGGGAACAGCGTGGCGAGCACCTGCTGGAGCTCGACGTTGGTGGTGACCCGCGACGCCGGGATCACACTGCCGTCCCGCAGCGGGTGCGTCGAGGGGTCCGCCGGGTCGACGAAGGAGACGTACTTCTGACCGAACAAGGTCGTCGGCCGGATCTCCACCGACACGTTCTCCGGGATGTTCTTGGCCTGCCCGGGCTGGAGGCCGAGCTTGATGACCGCGTGCCCGCCTTCCTCGTGGACCGACCGGATCTGCCCGACGATCACGCCGTGGATGCGCACGTCGCCGTACTTCGGCAGCTGCAGTCCGGCCCGCTCCGCCTGGACAGTCACCGTCGTGACCGGTGTGAAGACCTTCTGGTAGATCGCGATCGAGAACGAGATCAGCACCGCGACGGCCACCATGAACCCGAAACCGGCCAGCAGCAGGCGCCGGTGCTCGGCCTTGGTGTCGTGCTCGATGTTCACCAGCATCGCGTCACCTCGGGGTCCCCGGGGCGGCGCGAGCGCAGCGAGCGGCGTCTTGGGGTGATCATCCCGTGATCCGCACGGTGGTGGTGGAGCCCCAGATGGCGAAGCTGAGGAAGAAGTCTGCGACGACGACGGTGACGATGGAGCTGCGGATGGCACGCCCGACCGCCACGCCGACGCCGGCCGGTCCGCCCGACGCGGTGTAGCCGTAGTAGCAGTGGATCAGGATGATCGCGACGGCGAGCACGATGAGCTTGGCGAACGACCAGAGCATGTCGATCGGCGGCAGGAACTGGATGAAGTAGTGGTCGTAGGTGCCCGCCGACTGGTGGTAGATCAGCGTGGTGATCAGTCGCGGTGACAGGTACGACGCGCAGAGCGCCACGATGTAGAGCGGGATCACGGCCAGGAACCCGGCGATCATCCGGGTGGTGACCAGGAACGGCAGCGACGGCACGCCCATCACCTCGAGCGCGTCGATCTCCTCGGAGATCCGCATCGCCCCGAGCCGGGCCGTGTAGCCGCACCCGACGGTCGCCGCGAGCGCGATGCCCGACACCAGCGGCGCGACCTCGCGGGTGTTGAAGTACGCCGAGATGAACGCGGTGAACTTGGCCACGCCGATCTGGCTCAGGGACGCGTAGCCCTGGATGCCGACCTCGGTGCCGGCGAAGAACGCCATGAACGCGATCACGCCGACCGTGCCTGCGATCACCGAGAGGCCGCCCACGCCGAACGCCACCTCGGCGAGCGTGTTGAGGATCTCGCGCTTGTAGCGCTTGATCGCCCGCGGCGTCCAGGCCAGCGCCTTGGCGTAGAAGAGCAGCTGGTCGCCGCGCTCCTCGATGCGCGCACGCCACTGGCGCGCGATCTCGACACCCACGTCGGAGACCTGCGACCCGAGGGAGGGTCGCGACTGCGGAACGGACTCGGCCATCGTGCTCAGAGCCCGTTCTGGGGGACGACCTGGAAGTAGATCGCCGTGATGATGGAGTTGAGGGCGAACAGCAGCATGAACGCGATGATCACCGACTCGTTGACCGCCCGGCCGACGCCGCTGGGTCCGCCGCCGGCGTTCAGGCCCTTGTAGGCACCGACGATCGCCGCGAGGTAGCCGAAGAGGATGGCCTTGATCATGCTGATGTAGAGGTCCGGGAGCGACGCAAGGGCGGTGAACGAGGACAGGAACGCTCCCGCCGAGCCGCCCTGGACGATCACGGTGAAGAAGTAGCCGCCGCCGATGCCGGCGGCGATGACGATGCCGTTGATCATGGCGGCCACGAAGACCGTCGCCAGGACGCGCGGCACGACCAGTCGTTTGATCGGGTCGACGCCGAGGACCTCCATGGCGTCGATCTCCTCGCGGATCTTGCGCGCGCCCATGTCCGAGCAGATCGCCGAGCCGGCCGCCCCGGCGATGATCAGGGCTGCGGCGATCGGGGCCGCCTCACGGACGACGGCCAGGACGGCGCTCGCACCCGCGAACGACTGCGCGCCCAGCTGGCCGGTCAGGTTGCCGACCTGCAGCGCGATCACCGCGCCGAACGGGATCGACACCAGGATCGTGGGCATCAGCGTCACGCTCGTGATGAACCAGGCCTGCTCGATGAACTCGCGGGTCTGGAAGCGGCTGGTGAAGACCGCCTTGGTGACGTCGACCACCATCGCGGCGATCTCGCCCGGGCCACGCACGACCGAGGCAACGGAGACCGCCACGTCACACCTCCCTCGTCTCGCGCACGCGGACGGGTCGTCCACCCCAGGGCGCGCCGTATCGCCGCCACTAGAACACGTTCTCGCAAATCTAGAACACGTTCCTGTTCGCGGCAACCGCCCACCCCGGCCTGCACCAAATCAACGAGTATGTCCGTGTTCGGTCACGCCTGGTGGGCCCTAGGCGGTCAGGAGTCCCGGAGGCCGCCCAGGAACCGGTCGACCTCCGCGATGTCGTAGCCCTCGCGGAACCGGCCCCGGGACAGACGCGCACCGCGGACCAGGTCGGAGATCGGCTCGCCGCGGCCGAGCGCCTCGACCACCCTGTCGAGGAGGGCGTCGACCTCGCTCATGTCGTAGCCCTCGCGCAGCCGGACCGGGCTGAACCTCGCGTTGGTGATCGCCTCGACCAGGTCACCGTAGGACCGCGAGGCGTTCACCTGGTCGCCTCCATCATCTGGCGGAGCTCCTTCTTCAGGTCGGAGATCTCGTCGCGCAGCCGGGCGGCCACCTCGAAGTGCAGCTCGGCGGCCGCGGCGTGCATCTGCTCGGTGAGCTGCTGGACCAGCTCGGCGAGGTCGCTGGAGGGCAGGCCGGCGAGGTCCTTGTTGGTCTCGCGCATCCTCGAGAGGCCCGGGACCGGCGCCTTCTTGCTGCGGTCACCGCGGGCGCCGGTGCCCTGCCACGTCGCCAGCAGCTCCTCGGTGCTCTCGTCCTCGCGGGCGAGCATCTCGGTGATGTCGGCGATCTTCTTGCGCAGCGGCTGCGGGTCGACGCCGTTGGCCTTGTTGTAGGCGACCTGCTTCTCGCGGCGGCGGTTGGTCTCGTCGATCGCCTTCTCCATCGAGGGCGTGATCCGGTCGGCGTACATGTGCACCTGGCCGGACACGTTGCGCGCCGCGCGGCCGATCGTCTGGATCAGCGACTTGTCCGAGCGCAGGAAGCCTTCCTTGTCGGCGTCGAGGATCGCCACGAGGGACACCTCGGGCAGGTCGAGGCCCTCGCGGAGCAGGTTGATGCCGACGAGCACGTCGTACTGGCCGAGCCGCAGGTCGCGCAGCAGCTCGATCCGCTTGAGGGTGTCGACCTCGGAGTGCAGGTAGCGCGTGCGGATGCCGGACTCGAGGAGGTAGTCGGTGAGGTCCTCGGACATCTTCTTGGTGAGCGTGGTGACCAGCACGCGCTCGTGGCGCTCGACGCGGGCGTTGATCTCGCCGATGAGGTCGTCGATCTGGCCCTTGGTCGGCTTCACGACCACCTCAGGGTCGATGAGGCCCGTGGGCCGGATGATCTGCTCGACGACGTCGCCGCGGACCTTGGAGAGCTCGTAGTCACCCGGGGTCGCGGAGAGGTAGATCGTCTGGCCGATCCGGTCGAGGAACTCCTCCCACTTCAGCGGCCGGTTGTCCATCGCGCTCGGCAGCCGGAAGCCGTGGTCGACCAGGTTGCGCTTGCGCGACATGTCGCCTTCGTACATCCCGCCGATCTGCGGGACGGCGACGTGCGACTCGTCGACGACGAGCACGAAGTCCTCGGGGAAGTAGTCGAGCAGGCAGTTCGGCGCGCTCCCCCGCACACGACCGTCGATGTGCATCGAGTAGTTCTCGATGCCCGAGCAGGAGCCCACCTGGCGCATCATCTCCACGTCGTACGACGTGCGCATCCGCAGCCGCTGCGCCTCGAGGAGCTTGCCCTGGCGCTCGAAGTGGGCGACCTGCTCCTCGAGCTCGGTCTCGATGCCGGCGATCGCGCGCTCCATGCGCTCGGGGCCGGCGACGTAGTGGGTGGCCGGGAAGACATAGAGCTCGGCGTCCTCGGTCAGCACCTCGCCGGTCACCGGGTGCAGCGTCATCAGCCGCTCGATCTCGTCGCCGAAGAACTCCACGCGGACGGCGTGCTCCTCGTAGACCGGGAAGATCTCGAGGGTGTCGCCGCGCACCCGGAAGGTGCCGCGGGTGAAGGAGAGGTCGTTGCGGGTGTACTGGATCTGGACCAGCCGGCGGAGGACCTCGTCGCGGTCCATCTCCAGGCCGACGCGCAGCCGGAGCATCCGGTCGACGTACTCCTGTGGCGTGCCGAGGCCGTAGATGCAGGAGACGGTCGAGACCACGATCACGTCACGTCGGGTGAGCAGGGAGTTGGTCGCGGAGTGCCGCAGCCGCTCGACCTCCTCGTTGATCGAGGAGTCCTTCTCGATGTAGGTGTCGGTCTGGGGGACGTAGGCCTCGGGCTGGTAGTAGTCGTAGTAGGAGACGAAGTACTCGATCGCGTTGTTCGGCATGAGCTGGCGCAGCTCGTTGGCGAACTGGGCGGCCAGGGTCTTGTTGGGCTGCATCACCAGGAGCGGACGCTGCAGCCGCTCCGCGACCCACGCCACGGTGGCGGTCTTGCCGGTCCCGGTGGCGCCCAGCAGCACCACGTCCTTCTCGCCCGCCGTGATGCGCTTGTCGATGTCCTCGATCGCGGCAGGCTGGTCGCCGGACGGGACGTAGTCGGAGATGACCTCGAACGGTGCCACGCGGCGCTCGAGATCGGTGACGGGGCGCATGCCGCGAGCCTACGGCGCACCGCCGACAAACTCTCGCGCGGTGCGACGGCTCCCGGTGACCGCTAGGTTTCAGGCGTGAGCAGGCGTTCCCGTGCGGTCCGGTTCGCCGGCCGGGAGATCTGGCCGGTCGTACGCCGCTCCCTGCTCACCGTCTTCGGGGTCCAGCTGGTCCTCGCCCTCGGCCTGACCCTGG
>JAEKKP010000041.1 GCA_019510315.1 Propionibacteriales bacterium | reverse complement strand
AGATCCGGCCGCCGAGGTCGATGGCCGACCGGTTGGGCCGCATGCTCGGCCGAGGGAAGCGGTAGGAGCCGCGTAAGCGCACGTCCTCTACGTTGTGTCACGTGCGCGAGGCGTTCAACCGACTGGTACCAGGTGCCATCTTCGGCGGCGCCGGCGTCGCGCTCCTCTGGTACGTGGCGAGATCCTTCGTGCAGTGGAAGCGCACCGGATCGCTGCGCGTGAGCGTCAGCCTGGGCTGGTCGCCTCTCGGCGACTGGGCGCCGCTCGCGTGGTTGTTCAGGGCGTCGTTCAGCGAGCGCGACGAACCCGCGAAGACTCGCGAGCTTCGCCGGTCATCGGCGGTCTTCTCGTTCCTCGCCGCGTGTGTCGTGCTTGCGGTGATCCTGCTGATCGCCGGATACCACTACCTACGTTTTGGCCAGGGTTTCGAGACTGAGTTGTGAGGAGCTGCCGACGGTCCGACTCGCCGGGCCCGAAGAGCCTGCCGACAGGCAGTTGGAGATCAAGCGACCGTTCGCGAACGCGGGGCACCGGCCCCGAGTCTTGAACTGCCTGTTCGCAGCGCACGCTGCGATCCCGGCGATCAGATCCCATCCTGTACGTCGAGTGGAACACCAGCGCTGTCCTGGCTCGCCAAGGACAACGCTGGTGTTCCTCTCGGCGACCTTGCCCTTCTGAAAGGCGCTGATCTCGGCAGATCCGCGATCGCTCGCAAGCTCGCTGCTCGACCACCCGCGGTGCTGTTCCCGACCGAGGTCACCAGGTTTCGACAGGCTCAACCACCGGGTCCCGACGCGTGGCCCCGGTCGATCAGGCCGCGCAGGTACGCCGCCTGGCCGAGGTGCTGGGTGGCGTCGTTGACCACGCTGATCAGCCGGACGCCGAGAGTGACCGGCGGGTCCCAGCGCTCGTCGACGATCCGGTCGAGGTCGTCGGCGGTGAGCCCACCGACGTACTCGATCGCCCGCGCAGCCGTGGCGTCGTGGTACCCGACCAGCAGGTCGCCCTCGACCCGCACCTGGGCCACCTCGTCGGCGCTCTGGCCCCAGCCGTGCACCTCCGGCGGGAACGGGAGCGCGAACCGGTCGTACCAGCCCGCGGCGGTCCACACCTGCTCGGAGCCGGCGACCTCGGCGATGTGGTCGTCCGCGACGCGGGTCAGGTGCCAGACCAGCCAGGCGATGGAGTTCGAGCCTTCGTCGGGGCGCCAGGCGAGCTGGTCGAGATCGAGGCCGCCGACCACGTGGGGCAGGTCGTCGCGGACTCGCCCGAGGGCGTCACTGAGGAGTTCGGCAATGTCCATGGGACCACTGTCCCGCACGCCAGTGACCTTGTCCCCTCGGCCCGAGGCAGACCGTCGGCTACCATCTACTACGTTGTGTAGGAGATCGTCGTCCCGACGGGAGCACCCCCCATGGATGTCACCGACATCGCTCGCTGGCAGTTCGGCATCATCACCGTGTACCACTTCCTCTTCGTGCCGATCACCATCGGGACCAGCGCGATCGTCGCCGCCTTCCAGACGGCCTGGGTGCGCACCGGCCGGGAGGAGTACCTCCGGCTCACCAAGTTCTTCGGCAAGCTGTTCCTGATCAACTTCGCCATCGGCGTCGTGACCGGGATCGTGCAGGAGTTCCAGTTCGGGATGAACTGGTCGGACTACTCCCGCTTCGTCGGCGACATCTTCGGCGCGCCGCTCGCGATCGAGGGCCTGCTCGCGTTCTTCCTCGAGTCGACGTTCCTCGGCCTGTGGATCTTCGGCTGGGGCAAGCTGCCCAGGAACGTGCATGCCGCGACCATCTGGATGGTCCACATCGGCACGTTGTTCTCGTCGTACTTCATCCTCGCCGCGAACTCCTGGATGCAGCACCCGGTCGGCTACAAGTACGACGCCGCGACCGGCCGAGCCGAGCTCACCGACTTCTGGGCCGTGATGTTCAACAAGGTCCAGCTGGTGACGTTCCCGCACGTCGTGCTCGCGGCCTACATGACCGGCGGCGCGTTCGTGATGGGCGTCGCGGCGTACCTCCACCTGAAGGAGCGCCGTCAGGTCGCCACCGAGAGCGATGCGCCGCTGTACCTCAAGGCCGTCCGGATCGGTGCGGCCGTGACCCTGTTCGCGGGCCTCGGCGTCGCGATCAGCGGCGACCTCCAGGGCAAGGTCATGACCGAGGTGCAGCCGATGAAGATGGCCGCCGCCGAGGCGCTCTACGACACCGAGAAGCCGGCGTCGTTCTCGGTGTTCACCTGGGGCACGCCCGACGGCAAGCAGGAGAAGTTCGCGATCAAGGTGCCGAGGCTGCTCTCGTTCCTCGCGACCGGATCGACCAGCGGCAAGGTCCAGGGCATCAACCAGCTCCGCGACCAGTACAAGAGCAAGTACGGCGAGGACCCCGGCGCCAAGTACTACAGCCCCGGCGACTACACGCCGATCATCCCGGTCACGTACTGGTCCTTCCGCTTCATGATCGGCCTGGGTGTCTTCGCCGCCGCCGGTGCCGCCCTGATCCTGCTGGTCACCCGCAACGGCGGCCGACCTAAAGGCACGTGGTGGCCGCGGCTGGCGATCGCACTGCCCATCGCGACGGTGCTGGCGAACTCGTGGGGCTGGCTCTTCACCGAGATGGGCCGTCAGCCCTGGGCCGTGTTCGGCCTGATGACGACACAGCAGGCGGTCTCCCCCGGTGTCTCGGTCTTCGAGGCCTGGGTCTCGATCATCGCCCTCACCCTCCTGTACGCCGTCCTCGCCGTCGTCGAGTTCGGGCTGATGTGGCGCTACATCAAGCTCGGCGCGCCGGCGTACGAGGAGCCACCCGACCATGCCGACACCGACGACGACCGCCCGCTGGCGTTCGCCTACTAGGAGGAGCAGACATGGAGCTCACGACCGTCTGGTTCGCACTCATCGCCGTCCTCTGGATCGGCTACTTCACCCTCGAGGGTTTCGACTTCGGCGTCGGCATGCTGCTTCCCGTGATCGCCCGGAACGACACGGAGCGTCGCGTCCTGTACAACACCGTCGGCCCGGTCTGGGACGGCAACGAGGTGTGGGTGCTGGTCGCCGGCGGTGCCACCTTCGCCGCCTTCCCGGAGTGGTACGCGACCCTCTTCAGCGGGTTCTACCTGCCGCTGCTACTGATCCTGCTCGCGCTGATCATCCGCAACCTCGCCTTCGAGTACCGCGCCAAGAAGGACGACGACACCTGGCGCCGCAACTGGGACCTGAGCCTGACCGTCGGCTCGTTCGTGCCCGCACTGCTGTGGGGCGTGGCGTTCGCGAACATCGTCGCCGGCGTACCGATCGACACCCACAAGGAGTTCACCGGCACGCTCTTCACGCTGCTGAACCCCTACGGGCTTCTCGGCGGCGTCGTGACGCTCCTGCTGTTCGCCACCCACGGCGCCATGTTCATCGCGCTCAAGACCGACGGCGAGATCCGGCACCGCGCCCGCGCTCTCTCGGTGCAGCTCGGCCTCGGCGCGGCCGTCGCGGCCGTCGTCTTCCTCGTCTGGACCCAGGCGAAGACGGGCTCGGCCTCCTCGGCGGTCGCGTTCGTGCTGGCGGCAGCCGCACTGGTGAGTGGCATCTTCGCGGCCTGGAAGGGTCGTGAGGGCTGGGCATTCGTGGGCACCTTCGTCACGATCGCGCTGTCGGTGGCCGGCCTGTTCCTTGCGCTGTTCCCGAACGTGATGCCCTCGACCACCTCGGACGCGTTCTCGCTGACGACCACCAACGCGTCGGCAACGGGCTACACCCTCACGGTGATGACCTGGGTCGCCGCGGTGTTCACACCGTTCGTGCTGCTCTACCAGGGCTGGACCTACTGGGTGTTCCGCAAGCGCATCGCCACCCACCACATCCCGACGACCAAGCCAGCGCTCGAAACAGCCGGCGCACGCTGACGGCCCGATGAAGCCCGTCGACCCGCGCGTGCTGCCGCTGCTCGCCCCGGCCAGAACTGCCCTGGCCGGGGTGATCGGCGCCGGTGTGTTCGCCGGCGTCCTCGTCGCCGGCCAGGCGTTCGCGGTCGCGGCCCTGGTCGCGGAGCTCCTCGCGGCTCCCGACGGCACCGGCTGGCACTCCGCGGCCCTGTGGGTGGTCGGCATCAGCGCCGCCCGTGCGGTCGTCGGCGCGTACGCCGACGTCGCGGCCGCACGGGCAGCGGGGCAGGTCGCGACCAGCCTGCGCACGAAGGTGCTGCGAGCGGCGATGGACCTCGGGACCCTGGGCCTCTCGCAACGTCGCAGCGGCGAGCTCGGACTGCTCGCGACCCGTGGTGTCGCGGCCGTCGAGCCCTACCTCACGCGGTTCCTGCCCACCCTGGTCCTCGCCGCCGTGCTGCCACCGCTCACCGTCGCCCTGATCCTGAGCCAGGACGTGTGGGCCGGCGTCATCGTCGTCGCGACCCTGCCGCTCGTGCCGGTGTTCGCCATCCTGATCGGGCTGGCGACCCGCGACCGTGCCGACCGCCAGTACCACGCGCTCTCGCGCCTGGCCGGCCACTTCGTCGACGTGGTCCGTGGCCTGCCGACGCTGGTGACCTACAACCGCGCGGAGGCGCAGTCGGCCCGGATCCGCGAGGTGACCGACCGCTACCGCCGGACCACGCTCGACACGCTGAGGCTCGCGTTCGCGTCGAGCGGCGCCCTCGAGCTGATCGCCACCCTGTCGGTCGCCCTCGTCGCGGTCAGTGTCGGCCTCCGGCTGGCCGCCGGTGGCCTCGACCTGCGCACCGCCCTCGTGGTGCTGCTGCTCGCACCCGAGGCGTACTGGCCGCTGCGCAAGGTCGGCGCGGAGTTCCACTCCGCCGCGGAGGGCGTCGCGACGCTCGTGGCGGTCCAGGACCTGCTCGAGGAGAGCGGCTCTGGCGCTCGCGAGCTCGAGCGCGGGCCGCTCGACCGAGTGAATCCCGTGCCGCTGCACGTGCGCGACCTGGTCGTGTCCTACCCCGGCAGCTCGCGGCCCGCCTTGGTGCTGCCCGAGGCGCGGATCCCGGCACCCGGGCTCACCGCGATCGTCGGACCTTCGGGGTGCGGCAAGTCGACGCTGGTCCAGGCTCTCCTCGGCGAGCTGCCGGCATCCCACGGCGCGATCACGCTCGCCGGCGAGCCGGTCGATCTGACCGAGTGGCGACACCTGGTCGCCCAGGTGCCGCAGACGCCGTGGCTGACCGCCGGGACGATCGCTGACAATCTCCGCATCGGCCGACCGGGCGCCGACGTCGAGGACCTCAGGCGAGCCCTCGTCGAGGTCGGGCTGCAGGAGGTCGTGGCCGGCCTGCCGCTCGGGATCGACACGCCCCTGGGCGAGGACGGCGCCGGCCTGTCGGCCGGCCAGCGAGCGCGACTGGCGCTGGCGCGCGTCGTACTGGCCGACCGGCCGTACGTCGTGCTCGACGAGCCCACCGCCCACCTCGACGCCGAGACCGAGCAGGTCATGCTCGCGACACTGACCCGCCTTGCCCAGCACGCGACGGTCGTCGTGGTCGCCCACCGCCCGGCCGTGGTCAGCGCGGCCGACCACGTGCTGACCCTGACCCAGCCCGACCCGGCGCCGACCACACATGCGGCGACGGCGACTGTCGAGTTCCCACGTCCCGGACCGAGCCCCACCAAGACGCCGGACCCGAGTTCGACGGGCACGACGACCGCCGCCAAGCGCCGGCTGGCCCTGGCCACCGCTCTCGCCACCGGCGCATCGGTCTCCGGCGTGGCGCTGACCGCCACCGCGGGCTGGCTGATCGCCAAGTCGGCCCAGCACCCGCCGGTGCTCCTGCTCATGGTCGCGATCGTCGCCGTGCGCACGTTCGGGCTCGCCCGGCCTGCACTCCGGTACGCGGAGCGCCTCGTGTCCCACGACGTGGCACTGCGGCTGCTCGCCGAGACGCGGGCCCGGGTGTACGACGTCCTGGTGCCCCTGTCGCCGGCCCGTCTCGGGCGTCACCGCGGCGACCTGCTCAGTGCGGTCGTCGACGACGTGGACGCCCAGCTCGACGAGCAGCTCCGGGTCCGTCAGCCGCTCCTGGCCGCGCTCGGCACGTCCGTGATCGCGACGTGCGTGGCCCTGCTCGTCCACCCCGCGACCGCACTGCCGGTCGCCGGTTTGGCCTTCGCCGGCGGCGCGGCAGCAGTCGCGGTCGCGTGGCAGGGCTCGCGTCGCGCCCAGGCATCGTTCGTCCGCGAGCGGGCCGCGCTCTCCGACGAGATCGTGACCACGCTGCAGTCGGCGCGACAGCTCGTGCTCTGGGGCGTCGATGCCGCGGCGGTCGCCCGGTCCGCCGAGATCGGCGGCCGGCTGGCCGTGGCGACGACGGCCTCCGCCCGCGCGCAGGCAGCGGCGCGTGCCCTGCTCCTCGTCCTCGCCGGCGTGGCCGTGGCCGGCACCGCCTGGATCGCGGCGCCGGCGCTCGCCGCAGCCCAGCTGTCGGGTCCGATGGCGGCAATGCTGGTGCTGCTGCCCCTCGCCCTCCACGACGTCCTCGCGACGCTGCCGGAAGCCGCCTCGACCGGAGTGCGCACCCACGCTGCCCGGGAACGGCTGGTCGCGCTCGAGGAGCTCACTCCCGCGGTGACCGAGCCGGCGCGACCTCTCCTGCCGACCGCACCGTGCGACGTACTCCTCCAGAGCGCGACCCTCGGCTGGACCGACCGCGCGGTCGTCCGCGACCTCGACCTGGAGCTGCCGGCGGGCCGATCGCTCGGCATCGTGGGTCCGTCAGGGTGCGGCAAGTCGACCGTGGCCGCGACGCTCGTCCGGCACCTCGATCCGATCAGCGGGTCCTACCGCCTCGGCGGTGTGGACGCGGCTCGCATCGGCTCGGCCGAGGTGCGCCGCCACGTGGGGCTCGTCGACGACGACCCGTACGTGTTCGCCTCATCGGTCCGGGAGAACCTCCGCCTGGCGGCGCCCGGCGCCGACGACGCCGCGGTGGTGCGAGCCCTCTGCGCGGCCGGCCTCGAGGACTGGTACGCCGCGCTGCCGCACGGGCTCGACACGCTGCTCGGCGACGGGGCGACCGGGGTCTCCGGCGGCGAACGTGCGCGCTTGGGGATCGCGCGGGCACTGCTCGCTGATCCCGAGGTCCTCGTCCTGGACGAGCCGACCGCTCACCTCGACAGCGCGACCGCCCGTGCCGTCACCGACACGCTGCTCGCCACCCGCGTCGGCCGATCACTGATCTGGATCACCCACGAGGACGTCGGCCTGGCAGAGATGGACGCCGTGCTCGACTTCGGAACCGTGGACGGACCGGCAGCTTCAGGTGTCCCCGTCGGGCCACTCGCCGACCGGCCGGTCACCCACCGGTAGCCGGACCCGGAAGCAGCTGCCCTCGCCCAGCGCCGACTCGACGAGGATGTCGCCGCCGTGCAGCTCGGTGATCCGGCGCGAGATCGCGAGCCCGAGGCCGGTGCCCGGGATCGACAGGGCCTCGGGGTTGCTGGACCGGTGGAACGCGGAGAAAAGGTGGGTCTGGTCGATCGCGGAGATGCCGAGTCCGTTGTCGGCGCAGGACACCTCGGCCCAGGCTCCGTCGCGGCTGACGGCGACGTCGACGCGACCGCCCGGCTGGGTGTACTTCACGGCGTTGCTCAGGATGTTGTCGACGACCCGGGCGAGCTCGTCGGGGTCGCCGTACACGATCACCGGCTCCGGCGGGCAGACGAGCTTGAGCTCCAGCCCGCCCTGCTCGGCCTGCAGCGCCATCAGGTCGAGGCTGTTCTCGCACAGCGTGGTCAGGTCGACGGCCCGGCGCGCGTGCTCACGCTGGTCCTGGATGCGGGAGTAGTTCAGGAGGTTCTCGATCAGGCGGTTGAGCCGCTGGGCGTTGCGCGAGATCGCCCGGATGGAGTCGCCGTCGTCGATGTTGTCGACCTCCTCCAGCAGCTCGGTGTGGCCGATGATCGTGGTCAGCGGCGTCTTCAGCTCGTGGGAGATGGTCGCGATCAGCTCGCCCTTGTAGCGGTCGATCTCCTGGAGCTCGGCGACGAGGCGGCGCTCGGTCTCGTAGAGCCGGGTGTTGAGCACCATCCGGCCGAGCTCGCGGCTGATCTGGTCGACCGCGTCGAGCTCGGCATCGGTGAGCTCGGTGGCCGCGGGTCCGCGCAGGATCACGAGGTTGCCGAGCAGCTCGCGGCCGACGGCGATCGGTACGGCGACGAGGCTGCCGGCGTCGTGGAGCGCCAGCACGTTCTGCGCTCCCCAGAGACCGGGCTCCGCGGACTCTCGGGTCACCACGAGCGGGCGACCCAGCTCGTGGGCCGCACGGGCCAGCTCTCGGCGCAGCCCGTCGTGCCGGTGCGTCGGCGCGTGGTCGGGGTAGCCGGCGGCGTACTCGCTGGTCCCGCCGGCGCCCTCCGGGAAGCAGTGCACCCACACCTGGGCCGCATCCAGTCCGCTGGCGATCGCCTCGGCCGCCTCGTGCAAGGTCAGGTCGAGCCCGAGCAGGCGGTCGGCGGCGGTGACTCGCTGCAGGGTCTCCCCCAGGCGCACCTGCTCGGCGAGCCGCTCCCGCTGCTGTGCGTGCGACATCGCCAGGCCGGCCTGGACGACGAACATCTCGAGCAGCTCGCGGTCGCGCCGGCCCGGGATGCGGTTGTCGGGCGGCAGGTCGACCGACATGTTGCCGAGCAGCTCTCCGGTCGCGCTGTAGAGCGGTGCGTAGAGCGCGTCGAGAGGGTGCCAGGCCTCCTCGTCGTCGCTCGGCTCGAGGTCCGGGATCCAGGCGGCGCCCATCACCTCGTCGGGCAGCCGGCCGTGCGGCACGTAGCGCAGGATGCCCCACTCGTCGGCCTGGGCGAACTCGTTGAGGATCACCGAGACGGGAGTACGCCGGCCGATGATCTGCTCGCGGACGGCCTCCGGGCCGGCCACGGTCGTCATCACCAGCGTGTCGCCCTCGAGGCGGGAGATGGCTGCGACGCCGAACCCGAGCACCTCGACGACGCCGCGGGCGATCTCCTCGAGGACCTCCGAGGGGTCGCTGGAGGAGTTGACCCGGCGCATGAGCTCGTAGAGCTTCCGCACGCCGTCCGGGCGTGGTGCGTCCTTGCCAGCCATCGTCATCTCCCCCGGCGCTTCCCCCGCGCTGGGTACCAGCCTAGGGGTCCCCCTTGGCAACATGCTCCAAAAACGCGAAAGTGTCAAATGTGGCGAACCGGACGGTCTCGGAACTACAGCTCGAGGAACGTGTCCTCGTTCTCCCGGATCTCCGTCTCGAGCGCCTCGTTCAGGTCCTCGGTCACCGCGCGTCGGCCCGATCCGGGCGAGATCGTGGCCCAGGCGCGGTCGATCGCGCCGGCGACGTCGATCAGCCGGGCCGACTCGATGTGCGGCTTGGAGACCTCGCGGGCGACGTACCGGCTGATGAAGCGGCGCAGCTCCCCCTCGACGTTGGCGACCCGCTGCGTGATCGAGGCTCGTAGGCCTTCCGCGCGCAGCTGCACCTGGACCTCGGCAGCGCTCGGCGGGGTCACCTCGACGTAGACGCGCAGCCCGCTCGCGGCGCGGGCGGTCAGGGCGAGCGGGATCAGCACCTCGGCGTGGAACGTGTGCGTCTCGACCTGGAGGTCGAGCTCGAAGGTCAGGTCGACCGGCAGCTCGACGCGGTAGGTGATCTCGTCGCCGGCGACCCGGGTCGCGGTGGCGGAGCCGATCGCGCCGTGGGCGCGCACCTTGGCGATCTTGCCGGGACCCACCCCCATCGGGCCGAAGTCGATCGGCTGACCAGCGAGGTTGTCGACGGCGGCCAGGATGCGGTCGCCGCTGACGGCCTCGGCGAAGAAGTCAGCGCCCCATTGCTCGTAGCTGACGAACTCGTCCCGGCCGACCGTCACCTCAGGCCTCCAGGACGACCGGGATGATCATCGGCCGACGCCGGTGCGTGTTGCTCACCCACCGACCGACCACACGTCGGATCGTCTGCTGGAGCTGGTGGGTGTCGTCGACGCCCTCGCTGTACGCCTTCGCCAGTGCGTCGATGATCGGCTGGCGGATCGCGTCGAACGCCGCGTCGTCCTCGGCGAAGCCGCGGGCGTGGATCTCCGGGCCGCTGAGGACCTTGCCGGTCTGCGAGTCGACGACGACGATCACCGAGACGAAGCCCTCCTCGCCGAGGATCCGGCGGTCCTTGAGGCTGCTCTCGGTGATGTCACCGACCGACTGGCCGTCGACGAAGACGTAGCCGCACTCGACCTTGCCGACGATGTCGGCCTTGCCGTCGACCAGGTCGACGACGATGCCGTCCTCGGCGAGGACGACGCGGTCGGCAAGTACGCCGGACGCGATCGCGAGGTCCGCGTTGGCCTTCATGTGCCGGAACTCGCCGTGCACCGGCATGACGTTGCGCGGCTTGATGATGTTGTAGCAGTAGAGCAGCTCGCCGGCGCTCGCGTGGCCACTGACGTGCACGAGCGCGTTGCCCTTGTGCACGACCCGGGCGCCGCCGCGGATGAGGCCGTTGATCACCCGGAACACGGCGTTCTCGTTGCCGGGGATCAGGCTGCTGGCGAGGATGACCGTGTCACCCTCCTCGAGGCTGACGAAGCTGTGGTTGCGCTGCGCGATCCGGCTCAGTGCCGACAGCGGCTCGCCCTGCGATCCGGTCGAGATCAGCACCACCTTGTCGGACGGCATGTCCGCCAGTGCCTTGGCATCGACCAGCAGGCCGGGCGGCACGTTGAGGTAGCCGAGGTCGCGGGCAATCCCCATGTTGCGGACCATCGACCGGCCCACGTAGGCGACCTTGCGGCCGTGCTCGGCGGCGGCGTCCATGATCTGCTGCACCCGGTGCACGTGCGAGGCGAAGCAGGCCACGATGATCCGCTGGCTGCTCTGGTGGAAGACCCGGTCGAGCACCGGGGCGATGTCCTTCTCCGACGTCGTGAAGCCGGGGACCTCCGCGTTGGTCGAGTCGGTGAGGAAGAGATCGACTCCCTCCTCGCCGAGCCGGGCGAAGGCGCGGAGGTCCGTGATCCGGCCGTCGAGCGGCAGCTGGTCCATCTTGAAGTCGCCGGTGTGCAGCACCAGACCGGCACCGGTGCGGACCGCGACCGCCAGGGCATCCGGGATGGAGTGGTTGACCGCGACGAACTCGAGCTCGAACGGCCCGAACGTGATCCGGTCGCCCTCCGCGACGATGTGCTGCACGGTGTTCTTGAGCCGGTGCTCGCGCAGCTTGGAGCCGACCAGCGCGAGCGTGAGCTGCGATCCGATCAGCGGGATGTCCTCGCGCTCGCGGAGGAGATACGGCACGGCGCCGATGTGGTCCTCGTGGCCGTGGGTCAGGACCAGCGCGTCGACGGCGTCGAGCCGGCCGCGGATCGCCTCGAAGTCGGGCAGGATCAGGTCGACGCCCGGGTGGTTCTCCTCGGGGAAGAGGACGCCGCAGTCGACGATGAGCAGTCGGCCTTCGTACTCGAAGACGGTCATGTTGCGGCCGACCTCGCCCAGGCCGCCGAGCGCGATGACGCGCAGGCCGCCGCTGGGCAGCGGACGGGGAGCGGACAGCTCGGGGTGCGCGTGGCTCATGCGAGCCCTCGCTTCGCATCGGGCACGCATGAGCCTGGCTCGCAGTATTGGATGGCTCGCTCGCTTCGCTCGCTCACAATGCTCCGCCGCCGAGCAGGCCAGCGGCTTCGAGGCCGGTGCGCAGTGCCGCGACCTCGTCGTCGTCGAGCGGGAGCAGCGGCCCCCGCACGCGGCGGTTGTCCAGCACACCGGCGAGCTGCAGCGCTGCCTTGGCGGTGGTGGCGCCGTAGTTCGGCACTCCCATCACCGCGTCGAACGCCGGCAGCAGCGCGGTGTACGTCGCGAGCGCGGCGGCGTGGTCACCGGCGAGGAACGCGTCGATCATGCCGGCCAGCTGTCGACCCGCGACGTGGCCGACAACGGAGACCAGGCCGCAGCCGCCGTGGGCCAGGAAGCCGAGCGTTGCCGGGTCGTCGCCTGAGTAGACGGCGTAGCCGAGGTCGACGAGCCGGGCAGCGCGCGGCAGGTCGCCGACGGCGTCCTTGACCGCGATGACGTGGTCCCAGGCACGCGCGGCGGTGTAGGTCTCCAGCCCGATCGTCGTGCCGGTGCGGCCCGGCACGTCGTACAGCATCGTGGGCAGCTCGCCGGCCTCCACCACCTGGCGGAAGTGCTCGAGCAGGCCGGGCTGGGACGGCTTGTTGTAGTACGGCGTGACCAGCAGCATCGCGTCGGCGCCGATCTTGGCCGCCTGCCGGGCGAGCTCGACGGAGTGCGCGGTGGAGTTGGTGCCGACGCCGGCGACGACCGAGGCGCGGTCACCGACGGCGTCCTTGACCGCGGCCAGGATCTGGCCGTCCTCCTCGACGGTGGTGGTCGGGGACTCGCCGGTGGTACCGGAGACGACGACGCCGTCGTTGCCGTGGTCGACCAGGTGGGTGGCCACGCGGGCGACCGCGTCGAGGTCGACGGACCCGTCGTCGTTGAACGGAGTCACCATCGCGGTCAACATGCGACCGAACGGTGCGTCAGGCAGGCTCATGGCCTCTAGGTTAGTGCGCCCGGCGGTCGGTGCTCCCCACCCGGCGCCCGTGCGGCCCGTCGTGCCGGTGCCGCCGGGGCGCGCGGGGTACCTTCACCCCCATGAGCCTCACCCGCATCGCGTCCGTGGCAGCGCTGGCCGGCGCCCTCTCCCTCGCCGCCGGCTGCGGCGGCAGCTCCGTCGACCCGGACCAGGGTGCCCTCGGCTCCACGGTCAACCCCGATCCCACGACCGCGGCGGTCACGCCGACGCAGACGCCGGTCGTGACGCCGACCGCCCCGGCCACGACGAAGACCGCGACGTCACCGAAGGCCTCGCCCACGGGCGACGGCGGCGACGGCGACGCCGACGGCGACAAGGCGCCCTCGACCGCGGGGGGCGGCGTGTGCAGTCACCTCGGCTCCACCCAGGTCGCGCAGGTGATCGGTGTGAGTGCCCTCCGCGGATCGGCCGTGGACGGTGTCACCGGCTGCAAATTCGAGCAGGCCGGCGACCACGGGATGTCGGTGACCGTGCTCGACAAGTCGGCGGCTGCGGCCGGCGGCATGGGCGGGGCGAAGACGGAGGCGACCTCGGCCGTGGAGGGCACACCGCAGGACGTGAGCGGCATCGGCTCCGCTGCGTTCGTCGTCACCGGCACGACCTTCGGCGGTCCGGACGTGAACGCCGCCGGCGCCGTCCAGGTCGGCAACCGGATCCTCAGCGTGTTCCTCGTGCAGCGCTCGGGCCTCGCCGAGAGCAAGGTGCGCACCTTCGAGGTCAACCTGCTCAAGCTGGTGGCGCGCGCAGCCGCCTGACCCGCGCTCCGTCAGACCCGCTCCCACCAGACGAACTCGTGCGGCACCTCTGCCTCGAGGTGCGCGTCGCGCCGCTTCTCGGCCCACTCCGAGCGGTCGAACTGCGGGTAGTGCGTGTCGCCCACCGGTGACAGGTGCACCTCGGTGAGCACCTGGGCGTGTGCGTGTTCGAGGGCCGCGGCGTACACCGCTGCGCCGCCGGCGACGAAGACGTCACCCGGGAGCGACTCAGCCAGCCGGAGCGCTTCCTCGAGGCCCGGGGCGACCAGGACGCCGTCAGCGGACCACGCCGGGTCGCGGGTCAGCACGATCGTGGTCCGTCCCGGCAGCGCTCGGCCGATCGAGTCGTACGTCGCGCGTCCCATCACCAGCACGTGGCCCAGCGTCAGCGCCTTGAAGTGCGCGAAGTCGGCCGGGATCCGCCACGGGATGTCACCCGCGTTGCCGATCACACCGTTGTCGGCGACGGCGGCGACCAGCGTGATCCGCGGGGCGCCCGTCTCAGACGGCAATGGGGGCCTTGATGCCCGGGTGCGGGTCGTAGCCGTCGATGGTGATGTGCTCGAGGTCGAAGGCGTCCAGCTCGGTCACCGAGGGGTCCAGCACGAGTCGCGGCAGGGCACGCGGTGTGCGCGTGAGCTGCAGGCGCGCCTGGTCGAGGTGGTTGGTGTAGAGGTGCGCGTCGCCGAAGGTGTGCACGAAGTCGCCCACCTCCAGGCCGGTCACCTGGGCCACCATGTGGGTGAGCAGGGCGTAGGACGCGATGTTGAAGGGAACGCCGAGGAAGACGTCGGCCGAGCGCTGGTAGAGCTGGCACGACAGCTTGCCCGGCCCGTCCGCCTGCGGGGCGACGTAGAACTGGAACATCGTGTGGCAGGGCGCGAGCGCCATCTCCGGGATGTCGGCGACGTTCCACGCCGACACCAGGTGGCGTCGCGAGTCGGGGTCGCGGCGGATCTGGTCGACGACCTGCGCCAGCTGGTCGATGTGTCGCCCGTCGGGCGCGGGCCACGACCGCCACTGGTAGCCGTAGATCGGGCCGAGGTTGCCGTCGTCGTCGGCCCACTCGTCCCAGATCGTCACGCCCCGGTCGTGGAGCCACTTGACGTTGGTGTCGCCGCGCAGGAACCACAGCAGCTCGGCGAACACCGAGCGGGTGTGCACCTTCTTGGTGGTGACCAACGGGAACCCGGCGGCGAGGTCGAAGCGGAGCTGGTGGCCGAAGACGCTGAGCGTGCCGGTGCCGGTGCGGTCGGTCTTCTCCACGCCCTCGTCGAGGATCCGTTGCACGAGGTCGAGGTAGCTCTGCATGGGGAGAACCTAACCCGGAACCACCGACGGTCGGCGGTCCGTGCCGCGTGTCAGACTCCGGGGGTGCTCCTCGGTCTGACGGCGGCGTTGCTCGCGGCGGCGATCTTCGGCTGTGTCTCCGTCGCGCAGGCGGCGGTCATCCGGCGTGCCGGCCTGTTCTCGCCGGCGATGATCTGGGTGCTGGTCGCCTACGGCATCGGCTGGCTGCTGCACCTCGTGGCGATCGGCGAGCTGCCTCTCTACCTGGCGCAGGTCGGCGTCGGCGCGTCGCTAGTGGTCACGGCCCTGGTCGCCGCGTTCGTCATGGGCGAGCCGCTCGCCCTCCAGCACTGGGCCGCGGTCGCCGCCATGGCGGGGGGCCTGACCCTGCTCGCGGTGTCGGCCGGTGACGTCGGGAGCTCGGAGTTCTCGACGAGGACGACCGTCGTCCTCTACGCGTTGCTCGGCCTCAACGCGGTGCTCGGCCTGGTCGTCTGGAGGTGGGGCGGCGAGCTGAGCGGCGTGGTGCTCGGCATCCTGGCCGGCACGGCGTACGGCGGCTCACCGGTCGCCACCCGTTCCCTGGTCGACCCGACCCTCGACGTGCACACGATCGCCCCGGCGCTGAGCATCGGGCTCTTCGGCGCGCTCGGGTTCGTGCTCTACTCCGCGGCGATGAAGCGAGCCTCCGTGACCGCCGCCACGGCTCCGGTCGTGCTGCTGTCGACCGTGATCCCGGCCGCGGTGGGGCTGGCGACGTTCGGCGACGAGGTGCGGGCCGGCTGGTGGCCGCCGGCCGTGCTCGCCTTCCTGATCAGCGTCGCGGCCGGCATCGTCCTGTGCGGCGCGGAGGCGCGTCTGGACCTCCTCGAGGAGGCCACCGCCGACCTCGATCAGCCGTCGTAGTCGAGGACCAGCTGCTCTGTGGTCGGGCGGGACTGGCAGGTGAGCACGTAGCCGCTCTCCACCTCGTCGGGCTCCAGCGCCCAGTTGACGTCCATCGAGACCGAGCCTTCGGTCACTCGCGCGCGACAGGTGCCGCAGACTCCGCCCTTGCACGCGTACGGCGCGTCGCCACGCACGCGCAGCAGGCCGTCCAGCACGTGCTCCCCCGGTTGCACCGTGAAGCTCGACCGAAGGCCGCCGAGGGTGGCGGTCACCTCGGTGCCCGTCGCCGTCGCGTCGACGACCGCCGACCGTGGCGGAGCCTCGGCGTGGAACAGCTCGGTGTGGATCGTCGCGGGATCGACGCCGTCGACGACGAGCGCCTCGTGCAGCGTCGTGACCAGGTCGAAGGGTCCACAGAGGAACCAGCCGTCGACCTCGCCGACCAGCGCCGCCCGGATCGCCCGGAACTTCGCGGCGTCCAGGCGCCCTGAGAGCAGCTCGCTCTCCTGCGGCTCGCGGGTCAGCACGTGCACGACGTGCAGGCGAGCCGCGTGCAGGTCCTTCAGGTCGGCCAGGTCGTCGAGGAACATCACGTCGCGCTGGGTGCGGTTGCAGTCGACGACGGTCACCTCCGTGACCTCAGGGTCGGCGAGCGCCGCCGCGACCATCGACAGCACCGGGGTGATCCCGGACCCGGCGGCGACGAAGCCCGGCCGGCGCAGTCCGCCCAGGGCGGAGCCGAACCGCCCCATCGGCGTCATCACCTCGAGCCGGTCGCCGACGCGCAGGTCCTCGAGCACCTTCTGGCTGAACATCCCGCCGGGCAGCCGCTTGACGCCGATGCGGAGGGCGGGTGCCGTCGGCGGCACGCACAGGGAGTACGACCG